>CAMEKZ010000089.1 GCA_945921635.1 uncultured Clostridia bacterium | reverse complement strand
TTAAAGTAAATTCTACTTCAAATTCCACTGTGGAATTTACTTTGAGAATTTACTCCTTTTTAAAGTCAAAGTAATCTGTATATATTTTACTTGACTTTTGTCCCTAAAGCGGGTATAATAAAATTTAATCGGGTAAAATATATCGATTTGCGCTGTTTTGGCGCGGCGATTTAAAAATCCGCATGAAATGAGATAATAAGATTTATTGCAATACATATTTCAGAAGCACAGGGGTGAAGAGATGGCGGAAAGAATGACGGTAGCGAGAGCGATGGTAAAGGCTCTCGAGGCAGAGGGTATCAGCACGGTTTTCGGATATCCGGGAGCTGCGATTTGTCCGTTTTATGATGAGCTTATAAATTCGGATATAAGGCACGTCCTTGTCAGACACGAGGTAAACGGCGGCCACGCCGCAAACGGATACGCACGAATGACGAGAAAGCCCGCCGTCGCGATTGCCACCTCGGGTCCGGGCGCTACAAACCTTATTACCGCGATTGCGACCGCCTATATGGACAGCATACCGATGGTGATTATCACGGGTCAGGTAAGCAGCGAGCAGATAGGCAGAGACGTATTTCAGGAGGCGGACATCACGGGCGCGGCTGAGCCGTTTGTAAAGCACAGCTACCTTGTGAAAAACCCGGAAGATGTGCCGGTAATTTTCAAGAACGCATTTTACATAGCGGGCAGCGGACGGCCGGGTCCGGTGCTTATCGATATGCCGTTTGATATACAAAAGGCGGAGATTGATTTTGAGTATCCCGACAGCGTGGATATACGCTCCTACAAGCCGAGCGTGGAGGGAAACAAGCTCCAGATAAAGCGCGCGATTGTCGCGATAAAAAACAGCAAAAAGCCGCTTATCTGCGCGGGCGGCGGAATATTCACCGCGGGCGCGGAGGCGCTGCTGTGCGAGTTTGCAAAGCGGACGGATATACCTGTTGTAAACACTATGATGGGACTTAGCTCGATGCCGGCGGACGACGGACTTTTCTACGGCATGATAGGTATGCACGGCGTGCAGGCGGCGAACTACGCAATGAGCCACTGCGATTTGCTGATACTACTCGGCGCGAGGGTAGGCGACCGCGCGGTGACCGCGATAAGCAAGCTTGATGGCGCGACGGTAATACATATAGACGTTGACCCCGCGGAGATAGGAAAGAACCTTGCCGCAACGATACCGGTTGTCGGCGATGTAAAATATATACTCGGACAGCTTTTACAGCTGGCGGAGAACTATGACCACTACGACTGGAAAAAGGAGCTTGACGAGGTAAAGAAAACGCAGGACAGGCCGATTGTACCGGCGCAGAGCGGATATGTAAACCCGAAAGAGTTTATCAGACTGCTCGGCTCTAAGCTCCCCGCTGATGTAGTTATCTCGGCGGACGTAGGGCAGAACCAGATATGGACCTGCAACAATATCGCGCTTAAAAGCGGTAGGTTTATCACCTCGGGCGGTATGGGCACGATGGGATATTCTGTACCTGCGGCTATCGGAGCTAAGGCGGCACAGCCGCAGTCGGAGGTTATCGCGATATGCGGTGACGGCAGCTTTCAGATGCAGTTTATGGAGCTTGCTACTATGCTCCAGCACGGGATATTTGTCAAGGTAATCGTGATGGTAAACAACCGTCTGGGCATGGTGCGCGAGGTGCAGACAAATGTCTACGGCGACAGGCAGACTGCGGTATTCCTTGACGGAAGCCCCGATTTTATAAAGCTTGCCGAGGCGTACGGCATACCATCGAAGAGGGTAAGCGACATGAGCGAGGCGGGCGCGGCGATTGACGAGATGCTCGCGGCAAAGGGCTGTTATCTGATTGAGGTCGAGGTCGAGGAAAATCAGAAAACGATACTTTAAACGGCTTGTCAACCGGCTTGTCTAAAAGGTATTTTCGACAAATCGTCCCCGCAGGGCACACAGCATTTATTCACTGTTCATTATTCATTCATTCCGATAAGCCCTGTTTCAGAGTTTATCGACAGTCTGACTTTAACTGATTTTAGCATAATGGCGGGAGAGGTGACCCGATGAAGCATACAATTTCGATACTGGTGGAAAACCACGCGGGCGTCCTGGCAAGGGTTGCCGGACTTTTTGCCCGCAGAGGCTTTAATATAGACAGTCTTGCGGTGGGCGTGACTGATGATGAAAACATCTCGCGTATCACGATTATCGCGGACGGTACGGCGTACACGCTCGAACAGATTGAAAAGCAGCTGAACAAGCTGATTGATGTAATCAAGGTGCGCCACCTTGACAGCGATGAGCTTTTGTCGCGCGAGCTTGTACTTATAAAGGTAGCCTGCCAGCCGTCGCAGAGGGCGGAGCTTATCTCGATAGCGGAGATAGCGCGGGCAAAGATTTCTGACATAACCGTGAACACGATGACTCTTGAGCTGTCGGACTCGCTCCCGAGGATAAAGACCTTTGAGGAGCTGTTAAAGCCGTACGGTATCAAGGAGGTTGTGCGCACGGGCACAATAGCTATGCAAAAAGGCGGAGTTTCTATGAAGCTATAAGGTTAACCTTATAGAACCCCGTTTTTAATATAAGAAGCCGCAAAGCGGTTTCAATTTAAAATATAAAGGAGAAAACAAAAATGGCAAAACTTTATCATCAGGAAGACTGCAATCTGTCTCTTTTAGACGGTAAGACCGTTGCTATTATCGGCTACGGCAGCCAGGGACACGCACACGCACTTAACTTAAAGGACAGCGGAGTAAATGTTATTATCGGTCTTTACAACGGCTCAAAGTCATGGGCAAAGGCTGAGAAGGCAGGCTTTGAGGTTTACACGGCCGATGAGGCTGCAAAGAAGGCTGACATCATCATGATTCTCATTAACGATGAGAGACAGGCTGACCTCTACAAGCAGAGCATTGAGCCGAACCTCACAGCAGGTAAGACGCTCGCTTTTGCACACGGCTTCAACATCCACTTCGGTCAGATTGTACCTCCCGCTGATGTTGACGTAATCATGGTAGCACCTAAGGGACCCGGACACACAGTACGTTCGGAATACACAATAGGCAGAGGCGTACCTTGTCTGGTTGCTGTTCATCAGGACGCAACAGGCAGAGCGCTTGACACAGGTCTTGCTTATGCGGCAGGTATCGGCGGTTCGAGAGCGGGAGTACTTCTGACTACATTCAAGATGAAAACCGAAACAGACCTGTTCGGCGAGCAGTGCGTACTTTGCGGCGGTGTAACAGCTCTGATGAAGGCAGGCTTTGAGACCCTCGTTGAGGCTGGCTATGACCCGCAGAACGCATACTTTGAGTGCATCCACGAGATGAAGCTCATTGTTGACCTTATCTACAAGGGCGGCTTCCAGATGATGAGATATTCTATCTCCGATACCGCTGAGTTCGGCGACTACGAGGTAGGAAAGAGACTTATCACAGAGGACACCAAGAAGGAAATGAAGAAGGTTCTTTCCGAAATTCAGGACGGTACATTTGCACGCAACTGGATTATGGAGAACAAGATGGGACGCTCTCACTTCAACGCTGTAAGACGCATTGAGGGTGAGCACCAGCTTGAGCAGGTTGGTAAGGAAATCCGCAAGCTCTACTCATGGAACGATGACGAGGGCAAGTCGATGGACGAAATTGCTGACGCTAAATTCGGCAAGTAATCTATAAACGGTAACATAGAGATAAACATAAACGGCTTTTGGTTTTCAAGAGCCGTTTTGTGTTATAGTATGCGGGCTGTGCCGGAGGGAAAGGATTTTCAACATGAAGCACAAAATTATTTCAGCAATTTCCGCGCTTGTATTTTCGGTTACTGCGCTTGCGGGGTGCGGGCAGAGTATACCGGTGCCGAGCGTACCCGAGCAGAGCTTCTCTAACCAGAGCGCCAACGGACAGAGTACGCCGGAGGGGATAGCCTTTTCGCCGGTTGTGTGCAGATGGGAAATCACCCCGTGCTACGGAACTCTGCTTGACTGCATAACGACAAGCGTCGAGGTGTACAGTGACAACACGGTGAAGGTGTACTGCGGCGGCTTTTCGGACGGTGAAGCAAGTATGGACTACATCTACGGCGAGAGCTATGAGATAACCGAGGAGCAAAAGCAGAGCGTAATCGACGCGATAAAGGACAACGAGGTGTACACGCTCGGGGACTGCGGGGACTATGATTCATGCGACGGCGCTACGCAGTATATACGGCTTTTTGACAAGGACGGAAAGGCGGCGTATATCTGCGGCGGGCTTAATCCTTTTGTCGAGAGATTTGAAAATGCGGTGCACGCAATAAATGGGATACTGCCGGAAAAGGCTGTGGCAGAGGTGAACGCAAAGGCGAGGGAGAAGCTGGAGAGGTATCTTCTGGAAAATTATCCGGATAGGTATGGATGGCTGAAAAGCGACGGAGAATAGAAAAGACGGCACGGCGGTAGCTGTGCCGCTGTTTTTCTGCAACCGGAAGAGCCTCCCGCGGCGGGAGGCTCTTTGCTGTTTTTTGATTGTTTAATTCATTTATCGCAAGGCTATGGATATTTTTGTAAAGCCTACCAGATTAGCGGGTGCGGAAAGCTGTACCGTGCCGCCCTGTGTGGTGACTGCCACTTTATCTCCGACTGAAAGCTTTTCGGCTGTTATGGCTTTGCCGTCCTTGTCGGTTATCTCAGCGGTGCTGTCAACGGAAATATATATCTGAACAGCGCCGTAATAATTCGTCTTTCCTTCTTCGACATCGGTGTCAAGCAACAGGGTGACGCCGTCTGCGGTTGGATTTATCTGCGAGATTGTGCCGTAGCCGGTGTAAACCTCGTTTTCGTCAATATCCGATAGCTGACTGCTCTCGGCTGTCTGACTGCTTTGCACGGTGCTGTTTCCTGCGGCACAGCCGGATGAAAACAGGCAGAGCGCGGCGGTGGCTGAAATGATTGGGATAATTTTGCGTAGTTTCATGGTGACCTCTTTTTTCATTTTAAACATCCAAGTTTAATTTTTTTATATTATAACACATATTTTTTGATATGTCAATACAAAAAAATAATTTTAAAAGCTTATAGAAAAATAAGTTATCCGCAAGAAAAAATACTCGCCAACAGTCTATTATATATAACAAGGCAAATCACAATCACCTATATCACAAACAGTCCCCCGAACACCGCCGAAATCCCCGCGTCTATTATCCCCAGCAGAAAACAGCAGATAACGCACAGCACGGTGCTCGACATATACCCGCCGTAAAAGCGGGTAGGGCGCGGGTCGGTGCTTTTGCCGGTTATGTAGCGGAAAAGGCGGCAGGAGCAGGTGAGTGCGCATTTGCACTGGTAGGCGGTGACAGCCGTGCCGATAAGCGCCGAGGGGAGCACGAGAGCGGCGAATGCCCACAGTCCGTTTATCCCGTAGGTGGTGAGAAAATACGCTCCGACTATGCCTATCCCCATGCCCTTTATCGGCATTATGCCTATCGCTATCGGCTGGCCTATTGCGCAGAGCCCGCTTACAAACGGGATAATAAGCCAGGCGAGCGTGCCGAAAAAAGAGGACGAGGCATTTGAGAAAAAGCCGCCGCGCAGCCGCAGGGTGAGATAGCTGTACACCGTGTCGTAGGACAGCGCGTCAAACAGCTTTTCATAGAGCAGAAAGCCCGCCGCCGCGCCGAGCAGGGCTAGGATAAGCAGCACGGCTCCGGTGTGATGGTTTTTCGCTTTCGGTATGATGATTTCCTGAGCGGTGAAGCGGATAGGGTCTACGCTGTCAAAGCCGTTCTGACTGCTTTCCTGACTGTCGCTGTGATTATCTGACGGTACGCCGTCCGGATTTTCGCGGGGCGGGTCGCTTTCGGCGGAAACGGCGGGGCTTGCGCTGTGACTGACATAGCGCTTTACGGTGTCGGTATTTTCGACAGGCTCGTCCTTTTCCTCGGGAAAGGGCGTGGCATCGGGGCGGTAGATGCCGCCGCGGGAGCGCATGAATTTTTCGAGGTTCTGTTCTTGCTGTGTGTAGAAGTCCATGTGTTTTTCCTTTCCATTTACTTGTCCATTCAATATCTATGCTGAGATTTCGCGGGATATTACAGAACTTATGGTGGGTGCGCGGCGCACGGAAAAATATGGCAGACAAAAAGCTCGCCGCTCGCACCGAAAAATGCTGTATAACCGCGTAAAAGCTTGATTTTTGGCAAAGACTATGGTATACTTAAATCGATTGCAGATTATATTATTTTTGCCGCGCGCGGTTTTCCGCGAACTGCCGGTTTTGTGATTTTACAACATTTCAAGGGCGGCGCGGCGGTTAAGAGGATGTGCTTTTTTGAACAGGGAAAAAGAAAAATACAAGCGCATAGCGCTTTTTGTGGACGCATTGGTTCTGCTCACATGGGAGACCTCTACGTTCGGTATAATTTGGCTCAATTTTTACAATTCGCAGATTGAATACAGCTTTTTCGCCAAAGGAAACTGGCTGTTGTTCGGCCTTTATATGGCGATACTTTGGATTTTCTCCAAAATATACAAGGGGTTTAAAATAGGCTCGCACAAGACGGCCGACATAATAGTGTCGCAGGTTTTGGCTACGGTGTGCACCAATCTGATAATATACATTCAGATAAGCCTGATTGCGCGCAGGATGCTGGAGCCATGGCCGCTTTTGTTGGGTATGCTGTACCAGACGGCGGTTATCGCGCTGTGGGCGGTCATAAGCGGGGCGATTTTCCGCAGTCTGTACCCCGCGAAGAACATCGTGGTTATCTACGGTGTGGAGCAGTCCGCGCGCATGATAGCCGAGAAGATGAGCACGCGGACGGACAAATATCACATAACCGCGATGATAAACGTGTCGGAGGGGCTGGAGTTCATCTGTGATAACATCATGAATTATGACGCGGTGGTTATCTGCGACACGCCCAATCAGATACGCAACGATATACTGAAATTCTGCTTCAAACATTCTATCCGCACCTATCTTGTGCCGAAAATATCGGATATAATCGTGCGGGGCGGTGACAACATGGAGCTGTTCGACACGCCGCTTATTATCTCCAAAAACTACGGACTTGGTATCGAGCAGCGCGCGATAAAGCGGCTGTCGGATATAATCATGTCTTCGGTCGGAATAATCATAGCTTCGCCGTTTATGCTTATCCCGGCGATAGCCATAAAGCTGTGCGACGGCGGCCCCGTGCTGTATAAGCAAAAGCGGCTGACCCGCGGCGGGCGGGAGTTTAACCTGCTGAAGTTCCGCAGTATGGTGGTAAACGCCGAGAGCGACGGCGTGGCGCGGCTTGCGAGCGAGGGCGACAAGCGTATAACTCCGGTCGGAAAGGTTATCCGCAAGATACGCTTTGACGAGCTGCCGCAGCTGTTCAACATTTTTGTCGGAGATATGTCGGTGGTAGGTCCGCGGCCAGAGCGGCCGGAGATAACGAGGGAGTACGAAAAGGAGATGCCGGAGTTCTCGTTCCGCTTAAAAGTAAAGGCGGGACTTACCGGAAACGCGCAGGTGGTCGGAAAATACAACACGACCCCGTATGACAAGCTGAAGCTCGACCTTATGTATATCGAAAAGTACTCGCTTGCAAAGGATATTCTGCTGATTTTAAAAACGATAAAGATAATTTTCATGCCCGAGGAGAGCACCGAGGGCATAAAAGAGGGATATATCACGCCTATAACAAAAGTCGGCGCAGGCGCGGGAAATACCGTGCAGAACGCGGCTGACGGTTTGACGAACGGCGCAGAAAGCAGTACGGAAAATTCTGCGGAAAACACCGATAACGGCGCGGAAAATGCGGCAAAGGAGAAATAAGCACAATGAACAATTTCAGCCATCTGATAGATCTGGACGCGTACAGCGTGCCGGAATGGAACATGATAGTGGAGCTCGCCGAGGACATAAAAAAAGACCCCGCGGCGTATGCCGAGAGGTGCAAGGGCAAGATAATGGCGACCCTGTTCTACGAGCCGTCCACCCGCACGCAGATGAGCGTTCAGTCCGCGATGCTCCGGCTCGGGGGCACGCTGATAGGCTTTGACAACCCGTCCACCTCGTCTGTATCGAAGGGCGAGAACCTAAAGGACACGACCAAGGTGGTAAGCTCCTACGCGGATATACTCGTAATGCGAAACCCGATGGAGGGCAGCGCTAAGGCGGCGGCGCTTACCGCGGACTGCCCCGTGATAAACGCGGGGGACGGCGGACATCTTCACCCTACCCAGACCCTCACCGACCTGCTCACGCTGAAAACCGAAAAGGGCAGGCTGGATAATTTAAAGGTCGGACTTTGCGGCGATTTGCGCTACGGACGGACGGTGCACTCGCTGTTAAAGGCGCTGACCAAGTACGAGAACAACGAATTTACGCTCATCTCCACCGAGGAGCTGGCGCTGCCGTCCTACATAAAGGACATACTGGCGGCGCGCGGCTGTACCTACCGCGAGGTGGGCTCGATAGAGGAGGCTCTGCCCGGACTTGACGTGCTTTATATGACGAGAATACAGAAGGAGCGCTTTGCGAGCCTTGAGGAATACGAGCAGCAGAAGGACGTGTATGTGCTTGACGTGGCGAAGCTGAAAAAAGCGCCGAAAAGCATGATAGTCATGCACCCGCTGCCGAGGGTGGACGAAATCACGGTTGAGATAGATGACGACCCGCGCGCAAAGTATTTTCAGCAGGCGGAAAACGGCGTGTTTGTCAGAATGGCGCTGATAATCAGCATTTTAGAGGGAAAGCTCCGTCCGGCAAGGCTGCTGTCGGGAGTGGTGAGAAACAGCGTGTGCTGTACAAATCCGAAGTGCATTACAAATTCCGAGAGGTATCTGCCGCATAGCTTCAGGGCGGCGGGGGATATACTGGAGTGCGAGTATTGTGATGAGAGGATATTGTTGGAGTAAAAATCGGATTTGTTTTTCATATCGGATAAAGGGTGAGCGCGGCTCGCCCTTTTTTAGTTTCGGAGATTATGAGGTGCGCGCGGGGAATATTTGCGCAAAAATAAAGCGTCCATAGTACATGGGCGCTTCAGACTGTCGATAAACCCACGCACCGCAAAAACGCAGTTTTTTCAAATAA
>CAMEKZ010000088.1 GCA_945921635.1 uncultured Clostridia bacterium | reverse complement strand
GTCATCGGAAAGATATAAATGATATTTCTGTTCTTTCAAAACAACCACCTCCTGTATCCGCAATTATATAATAAGAAAGGACATAGAGGTAGTGTGCGATTGTCGCTTGACCACCACTGAATGAACGAATTAACAGGGTAACGACCGCCTTTTCCATTAGCAGAAATTTTACTTGAATTTTTCTGCCATTAGCAGAGAGGGCATTTTCATTAGCAAAACGGCGATTTTTTTGCTAATTTTTATTAGCAAGCCGTACACCTGAAAGGCGGACGACATTAGTCCTAATTTCCATTAGCTGACGGAGAATTTGCTAATGAAAATCTGTGAATTTCACGATTTTTCTCTTTTCCCGTAAAAATGAAAAAACGCCGGAAACCCTTGATTTTACTGGGTTTTCCGGCGGAGTTTTTGGCGTTCCCGAGGTGATTCGAACACCCGACCTACCGCTTAGGAGGCGGTCGCTCTATCCAGCTGAGCTACGGAAACATCTTTGAAATCTATTCAATTATAGGTACAAACTAACTCAATGTCAATCGCCTTTGCCCCAAAGGCGGTCGTTATAACATATTCTTAGGAGGGGGCTATTATATCCATTAACTATGGAGGCATGAATATTATTATACACTATCCGAGTGATATTTGCAAGACTTTTTAAAAATTTTAATCATACAGCGGCATAAAACAAGAAAGCCCAGCCAGAATCGGCCGGGCTTTCTTGCATTGGGGAAATATATGAAAAATATGAAGCATGCTGTATTTGTAGCAATCGGCTTGCTATTTCCTGTTTGCTATGGCTAGATTATAGCCGACAAATATTAACCCAATAATAACAAAAAGGATATTTTTTCATTTTTTTGCGGAAATTAATGTCCGAAAAGATTTTTTCAAAAAATTCTTAAAAAACCGAAAAACCTATTGACATTGTAGGAATAATATGCTATAATCCTATTAAACCGATAGGAAATACGAAGAAGCATTTCCTTAAAAATCTACATAAGAGGTAATTACTATGAAAGTTTATGACAAAATCACCGACCTTATAGGAAACACACCTATACTTGAGTTCCACAACATTGAAAAGGAAGAGGAGCTTCCCGCGCGTATTTTCGCAAAGCTCGAATACTTCAACCCCTCCGGAAGCGTAAAGGACAGAATAGCAAAGGCTATGCTGCTTGACGCGGAGAAAAAGGGGCTGCTAAAGCCCACAAGCGTAATCATCGAGCCTACCAGCGGCAACACCGGTATCGGTCTTGCCTCCGCCGCGGCTTCTCTCGGCTACAGAATTATTATCGCGATGCCCGAGACGATGAGCGTTGAGCGCCGCAATCTTATGAAGGCCTACGGTTCGGAGCTTGTGCTGACAGACGGCTCACAGGGCATGAAGGGCGCTATCGCAAAGGCTAAGGAGCTTGCAGAGCAGATTCCCGACAGCTTTATCCCTTCGCAGTTTACTAACCCCGCAAATCCCGAGGTACACGAAAAGACCACAGGAGTAGAAATCTGGGACGACACCGACGGCAAGGTTGACATTTTTGTTGCGGGCGTAGGCACAGGCGGTACGCTCAGCGGCACGGGTAAGTATCTGAAGAGCAAAAACCCCGATATAAAAGTTGTTGCAGTCGAGCCGGCAGGCTCTCCCGTGCTTTCAAAAGGTCAGGCAGGTCCGCATAAGATACAGGGTATCGGCGCAGGCTTTGTCCCCGAGACGCTCGACACGAATATTTATGATGAAATAATCACGGTAGAAAACGAGGACGCGTTTGCTACAGGCAGACAGATAGCAAGGACAGAGGGCGTGCTGGTAGGAATTTCCTCGGGCGCGTCGTTATGGGCAGCAAAGCAGCTTGCAAAGCGCCCTAAAAACAAGGGCAAGATTATTGTTGCGCTTCTCCCCGACACAGGCGAGAGATACCTCTCGACGCCCATGTTTGCGGAATAACCATAAAAACTATATAAATACAGTATTTTTTCTTGCAAATTCGGCTTGACTGTGTTACAATGATAGCATAAACCTATTGAAAAGGAATTTGATATAATGAAAATATCAACAAAAGGACGTTATGCGCTGCGTATGCTGCTTGACCTTGCTATGCACACAGAACAGGGTTATGTGGCACTAAAGGATATTGCCGACAGACAGCAGCTGTCGAAAAAATACCTTGAGCAGATAGTACCCTTGCTTAATAAATCGGGGCTTCTGCGTACCAACCGCGGCTATCAGGGCGGCTATATGCTGGCTAAAAGTCCCGCCGAATATTCGGTCGGCGAGATTTTGCGGGTGACCGAGGGCGATCTGTGTCCTGTCTCCTGCTTACAGTACGACCCGATTGAGTGTCCGCGTGCCGACAGCTGTATGACGCTAGGCGTCTGGCAAGGTCTGTACAAGGTAATTACCGATTATCTTGACAATATGTCCTTGCAGGATATTATCGACAACTATACAGCGGCAGATGATTTTTGTATATGAGTAACCGTACTACCCCTTACGGAAATCCGCAAGGGGCGTTGCTTATACGGCAGATGATAATTCCTTTTTTGCGGTTTAAAGTGAAAACGGCTTTGTAAAAAAGCATACCGCATTATTATGCGAAGCTTTGGAAAGGGTAGCTATGAGAGCAAAAAAATGGGCAGCGCTTATTATTTCAGCCGCTTTGACCGTATCGGTACTTACCGGATGCGGCGGCACAGTTAATTCATCGGAGGTAAACATGAACAGTAATATTGAAACATCAGACGGGGTACCGCTTACAAGCGACAGCGTAAAGCTTATCGGCAGGACATATCTGGACAATGACACGCTCTGGATGGCGCTTTCGGGCGCGGGTGCGGAGTTTGTCTATACCGGCAGAAAGCTGGACATAACCGTAGTAGGTGATAACGCGGCGACAGCGCCGAGTAACGACACGAATTATGCCCGCGTCGGAGTTTATGTTGACGGTGTAAGGGTGATAGATGATATGCTGAATGCGGAGGAAAAGACCTACACCGCTTTTGAGAGCGACGAAGCAAAAAGCGTGACGGTACAGATAATAAAGCTGTCGGAGTGCGCTATGTCCACATTCGGCGTAAAGCCTATACATATAGCTGACGGCGAGAGCATTGCTCCGACCGCGGCGAAAGCGCACAAAATTGAATTTATCGGCGACTCTATCACCTGCGGCTACGGCGTAGATGATGAGGACGAAAATCATCATTTTTCCACCGCGACCGAGGACGTGACAAAGGCATACGCGTACAAGACCGCGCAGAAGCTTGACGCGGAATACAGTATGTTTTCGGTGAGCGGCTACGGTATAATTTCGGGCTATACCGATAACGAAAATCCCAAGCCCGACCAGACCATACCGCAATATTATGAAAGCCTCGGCTTTTCATATCAGAAGTTTGCGGGCACAACCTCTCCGCAGAAATTAGATTGGGATTTTAATAACTATCAGCCGGATGCCGTTGTGATAAACCTCGGCACAAATGACGACTCGTACTGCAAGACAGATGAAACAAAGGCGGAGTTCCAGACGGCGTATGTGGAGTTTATCAAGACAGTACGAAAGAACAACCCCGACGCGACTATTTTCTGCACGCTCGGTATAATGGGCGGAAATGTTGCCAAGAACATAAAGCTTGCAGTTGATGATTATACCGCAGAAACAGGCGATACAAACGTAGTGATGTTCAAGCTTAATCAGCAGGTTTCATCGGACGGGCTTGCGGCAGACTGGCACCCGACCGAGAGGACGCATGAAAAGGCATCGGACAAGGTGGCGGAAAAAATCAGAGAGGTTATGGGCTGGTAAGCTTTTATATGTATAGTTACGGCGGCAAGGCGTACAGGCTTTGCCGCCTTTTACGTTTTGCTTTAAAGACCAGAAAAATTTTGAAAAGGGTCTTCTCAAAATCGGTCAACGGTATTATAATGAGATTGACCGAAGGGTTAAGGAGGTGCTTTATGAACGATAAATTCTTCTCACTGCCCGAGGAAAAGCGGCTTGCGATAATAAACGCGGGGTACCGTGTGTTTGCCCACAATTCTTACAGAAAAAGTCCGGTCAGCGAGATAGCCGCAGAGGCGGGTATAAGCAAATCGCTGTTATTTCACTATTTCAGAAATAAAAGGGAGCTATACCTGTTTTTGTTGGAAAACGCGGCAAAAACCACCTATAAGTATCTTTACGAATTTCAATGTGCTGAGCAGGCAGATATTTTTGAAGCCATGCTGACAGGACTAAAAGCAAAGGTCGCGCTGATGAAAAAGCACCCCGACCTTGCCATGTTTACCCTAAAAGCCTATTTTGAAACCGACGAAGAGGTGCGCGGCGCAATACAGGATATGATAGGGCGCACCGCCTCGTTTAAAGCAAACGAAAAGCGGCTGAATATAAATCCCGACCAGCTGATACCGGGTTTTGACCTGCACATGATGTACACAGATATGTATCTTGCGTCGGAGGGGTATCTGTGGGAAACGCTGCGGCAGGGCAGGCTTGACGCGGACGAGATGGAGCGGGATTTTGCCGAAATGATTGAGTTCTGGAAAAAACTTTATTTAAGAAAAGAGGAAGAGTAATGAGTGTTATATCTGCCGACCAGCTTACAAAAAGCTATGGTAAAAGCCGCGGTATAATAAATCTTGACCTGAGTGTTGACGAGGGCGAGTTCTTCGGCTTTATCGGGCCTAACGGCGCGGGAAAATCCACTACCATACGCACTTTGCTCGGACTTATCTATCCGACATCAGGCAGAGCTGAGATATTCGGAAAGGATATTGTAAAGCAGAAAAAGGAAATACTTGCGGATGTAGGCTATATGCCGTCCGAGGCGTTTTTCTACAGCGGAATGAGCGTGCGCGAGGTTATCGCGCTGTCGGCAAAGCTGCGCAAAGCCGACTGCGGCAAAGAGGCGGAGGCGCTTTGCGAAAGGCTGGGTCTTGATACCGCCAAGCGTGTTGACGAGCTTTCACTCGGAAACCGCAAAAAGGTATCTGTCGTTTGTGCCTTACAGCATAAGCCGAAGCTGTGTATACTTGACGAGCCTACAAGCGGACTTGACCCGCTGATACAAAAGGAGTTTTTCGATATATTAAAAGAGCGGCACAGCGAGGGTGCGACGATTTTTCTGTCCTCTCACATATTGTCCGAAATACAGAAAAATTGCTCCCGCGCCGCAATAATAAAGGGCGGTAGGCTGATTGCACTTGACAGCATGGAAAACCTCTCTAAAACCAATGCAAAGCGCGTAACTCTCCACGGAGTAAAGACCGTGCCGGCTGAGCTTGGCGCAAGAAATGCCGAAACGGCAGGAGATTGTGTAAGCTTTCTATACAGCGGGGATATAAAGCTGCTGCTGAGTGTTGCACAGAAGCTCCCGATATATGATATGACCGTGACCGAGCCGGGGCTTGACGAGATATTCATGCACTATTATGATAGCGACAATCGCGGCAGTGCAAAGGACGGTGAGAAGGCATGACAGTTTTTGCAAAGGAATTAAAACAGTCAGTAAAGGCGTGGTGTATATGGACAGGTGCAATTTCGTTCTTGCTGTTTATATGTATAATCATGTTCCCTGAGATGAAAAACGAAATGGACGATGTCAGCAGTGTTTTTGCCAACATGGGCGGATTTACTGCGGCGTTTGGCATGGATAAGCTCAGCTTCGGTGAGCTTATGGGCTTTTACGGCATTGAGTGCGGAAACATACTCGGTATCGGCGGAGGATTTTTTGCAGCACTGTGCGGAATATCGGCACTTTCGAGCGAGGAAAAGGAGCATACCGCGGAGTTTTTGCTGACCCACCCTATAAGCAGAGTATCGGTGCTGATGCAAAAGCTTTTGTCGGTGCTTGCACGGGTTGTTATGATGAATATAGTGATTGTCGCAGTAAGCCTGCTGTCGGCTGCGGTTGTCGGGGAGACATTCGATATACAAAAGCTTGTTCTTCTTCATACAGCTTATCTTGTAATGCAGATCGAAATTGCCTGCGTATGCTTCGGTATATCAGCTTTTATCAGGCGCGGAAGTATCGGTATAGGACTGGGTCTGCCCCTCGCGTTGTATTTTATGAATATTATCCGCAACATCAGCGAGCAGGCGTCATTTTTAAAATACATCACGCCTTATGCGTACTGTGACGCCTCTGAAATAATTTCTACCTCTCAGGCGGATGCGGGACTTTTAGCGCTCGGTGGGGTGATAGCGGCTGTGGCAGCGGCGGCAGGTTTTCTGAAATACGTGAGGAAGGATATTTTTTCATAAAGCTTATGGTTATGCGGATAATTCCGCATTATATCCGGGCATCGGATTCAACTGAGTAAGACAAACCTGATGTGTTTGTTTTACGGCGAATTTAAAGGGCTGTCTTAGCGGCAGCCCTTTTGTCATGGATAAATCACCTAAAAAGGTGATGACAAAAATTTTTCGATACATTATAATATGCTTATGAACAATCTATGAACCAAAACATAGCCTTGTGCTTATGAGAGGAAAATGCGATATGAAAAAACTCAGTATATTAGCCGTCCTTGCTGCTTTTGCAGTCATGCTCTCGGGCTGCATGGGAGCTAATATTGATTTGCCGTCTGACATCGCTTCGTTACCGTCAGATACTCTGACTTCCGAAAGCAGCGGGGAAGTTCCGCTTCCTTACGGTGCAGGTCTGGAGGAAATAAAAATAACCGCCGAGCAGGATCCCGACCCCGACAGACAGATAGTACATAAAAAAGCTCCGGTTATGCAGATTCGCGGTGTCGATGCGCAGGGAAATTCGCTTTCTAACGATTTTTACTTTTACCGCAATCTGCTTTCGGGTACATATAAGCAGGCGTACGACCAGATTTATGCGGCTTTGTACAACGGAATACAGACTATATATATGAGCGTTTCGGTGCGCTCCTCGGATATTGCAAATATCGTGTACAGCGTGTATTATGACCATCCCGAGCTTTTCTGGGTAGACAACTCCGCTCACATATTACACGAATATGAGCGGTATAGTGACCTCGGTCACCGTAAACTTCAACGGAACGGCAAGCAACCTGCAAAATTCACGTCAGGTATTTGAAAACGCGATAGCTCCGCTTATAAATTACGCTTCCTCACTCTCCGACAACGCGCAGAAGGTAAAGCTTGTGCATGATTATCTCACAAATACCATACAGTATGTGTCGGGCAGTCTGTATAACCAGAGCGCATACAGTGCAATAGTAAACGGAAAAACAGTCTGCGCGGGCTATGCCCACGCCTTTCAGTACTGTATGCAGAAGCTGGGAATCCCCGCGGCATATATCGTCGGCTATACAAAGGGGGAGGCTCATGCATGGAATATTCTTTGCCTTGACGGCGAATATTACGGAATGGATGTGACATGGGACGACCCGATAGGCAACCCCAAAAGGTGATTATCTGTTAAATTTTTTACGGATAATCATCTTTTTTGGTTGATTATTACTGGTACTTATGCTAAAATAGATTTATAAAATCCGTATATCGGAAAAATGGAAAGGAAAAATCTATGAGGAAAAAAATTATGGCGCTGGCACTTTGCATGGCAATGCTGTTTTCAACAGCCTGCTCATCATCGGATAATGGCTCTTCTTCGGGCGGCACCGACAGCTCGGTAAGTGAAAGCATTTCAGACAGCACAGGCACAGACAGTACAACAGCTACCGGTCAGAAAGAAACAAGCTTTGCGCCCGAAAGCTCACAGCTGGAAACCTCCGAAATCGAAAGCTCACAGCCGGAAACCTCCGAAGCCGAAAGCTCACAGCCGGAAACCTCCGAAACCGAAACCGCAAAGCCGGAGACCTCCGCGCCTTTGACGGAAAGCACAGCGGAAAGCCGAACCGATATACCGTCTCCTACCGACGAAAGTCCGACTGCGGCCGCCGTTGCACAGAACATGGGGCTGGGACTCAATCTCGGAAACACCATGGAGGCGTATGACGCAACCAACTGTGAAAAAATAACCTACGAATGGATACCGAAGCAGGGCAGCAACACCCCGTCCGATTATGAGACCTGCTGGGGCGCTCCGGTCACCACGCAGGAAATTATAGACGGTATGAAAAAGGCGGGCTTTGACACCGTGCGTATTCCGGTTTTCTGGGGCAATATGATGGAAAACGACGGTACATACACAATAAATCCCGCTTATCTTAAAAGAGTCCGCGAGATAGTGGACTATTGCCAAAAGGCGGATATGTACGCGGTAATAAATATCCACCACTTTGACGAATTTATCATCAGAAGAAACTCTCTTGCTGACTGCGAGAAAATCTTCAATCACCTCTGGACGCAGATTGCCGACTACTTCAAGGATTATCCCTACACCGTCATTTTCGAGGGGTATAACGAATACCTCGGCGGAAATCAATTCGATGAAAAGGGCAATCTGACTGAGCTTAGTAAGAGCGACGGGTACGCGCTTACAAATGCGCTGAATCAGACCTTTGTTGATGCGGTCAGAGCCACCGGCGGCAAGAACAAGGATCGTGTTCTTATCGTGTCCGGCTATTGGACAAATATCGACCTTACGACCTCTAAGCGCTTTGTTATGCCGACCGATACCGTCAAGGACAAGCTTATGGTATCGGTGCACTATGTTGACAACTCGATGTACTGGACAAATCAGATTGGTGGAAGCGAGTGGCTGAAATACACCGAAAGCCAGTGCGAGCTGCTTAAAAAAGCGTTTACTGATAACGGCATACCCGTATTTATCGGCGAGGTGACCTCGATTTATCCCAAGAGCAACTTTGCGTCCTCGGCAAAGAACAAGACCTCGACCGAGTGCCTTGAAATCATGTTCAATAAGCTGCTCGACTACGGCTTTGTGCCTGTGCTCTGGGATACTAACAACAACTTCTACTCCCGCACAAAGTGCGAGGTAAAGAACGCGACCGACAAGGCGCTGATAGAGAAGCTTGCTGAAAAAATAAGAGGCTCTCGCGGTGCGTGAGCATGAGATAACCCCTTGCGGCGGTAAATCTGCCGCAAGGGACAGACTGTCGATAAACCCACGCACCGCAAAAACGCAGTTTTTTCAAATAATTGA
>CAMEKZ010000087.1 GCA_945921635.1 uncultured Clostridia bacterium | reverse complement strand
ACGGACTTTGTCTTTATATAGAGCACGGCGGCGAGAAAATACTGTTCGGCGCGGGCGCATCGGGTCTTTTCCTCGAAAACGCACACAGGCTCGGAATACCCGCAGACGAAGCAGACGCACTTGTTTTGCCGCACAACCACACATCTTGTGCGGGCGGCACTGAGACGCTTGTAAAGAAAAACCCCTCGGTGCGCATATTTATAAAGAAATCGGCTGCTGCCGACTGTGCCGAAAAAGGAAAGCTTTTCAGAACAAGGACAGGACTGCAATCGTCCTTTTTTAAGTCAAACAAGCTAAAATGCGTTCAGTTTGCCGAGTTTTCCGAGGTATGCCCTGACTTTTTCCTTGTGTCAAACGAAGCTGACAGCCCGGCGGATAACGCGGAAAAGCGCTATTATATCAAGCGCGGAAAAAAATGGGTGCGCGACGATTTTTCGGGCGAGACCTTTGCCGTGTGCTTTCCGTCACGCAGAAAGGACGGCTGTGTGATACTGACCGCCTGCTCGCACTGCGGAATAGTAAACATAGTAAAAACCGTCAGAAAGCTGTGGGACGTGCCGATAAAGGCTATAGTAGGCGGCTTTGACTTTATGGGCGGAAACATAAATAAAATTTCCTGCTCTGCCGATACCGTAAAGCAGATTTGCGACGAGCTGTCAAAGCTTGATGTGGGATATATATACACCTGCCACTGCACCGGCAGACGCGGATATGAAATAATGAAAGAAACGCTTGGCGAGCAGATACAGTATCTGCACACCGGAGAGGAGCTTGAGTTTTAATGAATATACTTGTAGTAGGCTGCGGAAAGGTCGGCTCGCGCCTTGCACAGACGCTTACCGACGAGGGCTACGATGTTTCGGTTATAGCGCGCAGCAGCGCCGAGGCTGAAAAACAGCTTGACAGCGATTTTAAAGGAAGTCTGCTGTGCGGTGTGCCCATCGACCAGGACAACCTTAAAAAAGCGGGAATTGAGACCTGCGACGTCGTGTGTGCGGTCACAGATGATGACAACACGAACATAATGGTATCTCAGCTTGCAAAAGAGGTCTACGGCGTAAAAAAGGTAATCAGCCGCATACTCGACCCCGAGCGCGGCGATATTTTCGCGCATTTCGGACTGGAAACCGTCTGCCCGACAAAGCTCACGGTTGAGGCAATCTGTTCTGCGATAAAGCCGATGCTTGAAGAAAAATACATCAACTTCGGCTCGCACATGGTCAGATTTACCACAATGGAAATACCCAAGGAGTTTATCGGAGAAACTCCCGCAGATATAGAATACGAGGAAAACGAGACGCTCTACGCGGTTATCGGCTCTGACGGTACTATGAAGCTTGTAAACGACTACGGCATAGAGCTGTGCGAGGGTGATAAGCTTGTGTTCTCTAAAACTCTCTGAGCGAAAGGACAAGTGATTTTATGAATTCGCTTATAATAGGCGGCGGAAAAATAGGTTATTATCTTGCCAAGGTGCTGATGGAAAAGGGCTACAGCATCTCGGTAATAGAAAAGGAAAAGGACGCCTGCCAGAAGTTTGCAAACGACCTTAACATAACCGTTATACGCGGTGACGGCACAAGCGTGTCGGTGCTTGAAGAGGCGGGCGTTGCCCGCGCCGACAGCGTAATTGCCGTGACCGGACGCGATGAGGACAATCTGGTAGCCTGCCAGCTTGCAAAAAGGCTGTATCAGGTAAAGAAAACCATAGCAAAGGTAAACAACCCGAAAAACGTTGCCGCGCTCAAAAAACTCGGTGTTGATATTGTAGTGAGCTCCACCGACAACATCACCGGACAGCTCGAGCGCGAGGTAGACAGCGGAAAGCTCAAAGAGCTGCTCCCGCTCAGCGGAGGCAGAGCCGCCGTGTTTGAGATAGTGCTTGACGAGACCTTTACGCTTGTGGATACCCCGCTTATGAACATGGATATACCGCTCACGCTCAACATTATCTCGATTATACGCGGCGAAAACGAGCTTATTATCCCCCGCGGTCACACCACGCTGTGCGTCGGAGACAAGCTTCTGGTGCTTGCAAACCTGAAAGATAAGAACGACATTTTAAAAGCGCTAAAGATAAAATAGTATCGATAAATGTGCAATTATGTAAAATCGCGTCGATTTTACGGCAATTTGTACAAATTAGGCTTGCCTACCATGTGCAAATTGACTATAATTTTTACGAAAATTATGCAACTGCCTTGAATATAAAGCGGTGTTGTTGTATAATTAAAATAAAATAAAAAAGTGCTTTCTGAGAAAGGAAATTAACTATGACATCACCGTTCACCGAGAAAGAAATTTCCCAAAAGCTTTCGGAAATTTTGGAGTATGATTTCAGGGTTTCTCCCGCCGAGGCGTCACATACGCAAATTTACAAGGCTCTTGCCAAGATTGTGGTAAATTACCTTAAAGAAAAGCGTCATATGTTTATGACCGACTGCAATTCAAAGGGCAGAAAACAGATATACTATATATCTATGGAGTTCCTTATGGGACGCTCCCTCAAGACAAATCTCTACAACCTCGGTATGCAGGACGAGGTTGCAAAGGCTCTCAAAAAGCTGGATGTAAAAATCGAGCATATCTATGAAGAAGAGCCGGACGCAGGTCTCGGAAACGGCGGTCTCGGCCGTCTTGCGGCTTGCTATCTTGACGGACTGGCTACCTGCGCTTTACCTGCGACAGGATATTCAATCCTTTACGAATACGGCATTTTCAAGCAGAGAATTATAGATGGCTGGCAGACCGAGCTCCCCGACGAGTGGCTGCCGGGCGGTAAGGTATGGCTCGTGCCGGTACCCGACCAGGCAATTGAGGTGCATTTTGACGGTGAAGTAAAGGAAAAGTGGGAGGAAAACTACCACAGCGTAAGCCATGTAAACTACACAAGCGTAAACGCAGTTCCTTATGATATGTATGTATCGGGCTATGACAGCAAGGGTGTGTCAAAGCTCCGTCTGTGGAGCGCGGAGAGTATGTCCTTTGATATGAATATGTTCAACCAGGGCAACTACGCAAAGGCAATGGGCGCAAGCAACATCGCGCACTCTCTGACAAAGGTACTTTATCCTAACGACAACCACCTTGAGGGCAAGGCGCTCAGACTGCGCCAGCAGTATTTCATGAGCGCGGCTTCTGTAGGCGACATAGTTATGCGCCACATGAACGTATACGGCACTCTCGAAAACCTCGACGAAAAGGTTGCTATCCATGTAAACGACACCCACCCCACCCTCGCAATCCCCGAGCTTATGAGAATACTGCTCGACGACTGCGGCTATGACTGGGACAAGGCATGGGGAATTATCAAGAACACCTTTGCTTATACAAACCACACGGTTATGGCAGAAGCGCTTGAAACCTGGGATGTTGACCTCATGCAGAGAATACTCCCGAGAATTTATTCTATCATAGTTGAGATAAACAACCGCTACTGTGCGGAGCTTATGGAAAAGACAGGCGGAGATGTAGACAAGGTTACAAGAATGTCCATCATCCTCAACAACAAGGTAAAGATGGCAAACCTCTGCTGCGCGGCTTCTCACTCGGTAAACGGCGTATCACAGCTTCACTCCGAGATTATCAAGGAGGACGTATTCAAGGATCAGTATTCGGTAAATCCCGAGGCGTTCAAGAATGTTACAAACGGTATCGCTTACCGCCGCTGGCTGCTCGCCTCCAACCCCGGACTTACCTCTCTGCTTTCGGAGTGTATCGGTGACGGCTTTAAAAAGGACGCGTCCAAGCTCATTGATTTCAGAAAGTTCAAGGATGACAAGGCTGTACTCGACAAGCTTGCAGCTGTAAAGCTGAAAAACAAAGAGGCTTTTGCAAAGTACGTTTACAATACAACCGGCACAAAGCTTAACACAGCAGGCATTTTCGATGTTCAGGTAAAGCGTCTGCATGAATACAAGCGTCAGCAGCTCAACGCCATGAACATTATCGCGGATTATATCTATCTGCTGAACAACCCTAACGCGGACTTTGTCCCCAAGACCTATATCTTCGCGTCAAAGGCTGCCCCCGGCTACTATATGGCAAAGCAGATTATCAAGATGATATGGTGCATAGGCGAGGAGATTAAGAAGAACCCCGCAATCAGCGACAAGCTTGCGGTTGTATTCTTAGAGGACTACAAGGTTACTTTGTCCGAGCTGCTCATGCCCGCAAGTGAGATTTCTGAGCAGATTTCTCTCGCAGGTACAGAGGCGTCCGGTACAGGCAACATGAAGCTTATGCTTAACGGTGCGATCACGATGGGTACCTACGACGGAGCTAACGTTGAGATACACGGTGCGGTAGGCGAGGACAACATCTTCATCTTCGGTATGGACACACCCGAGGTAAACCAGCTCAAGGAAAACGGCTACCACCCCGAGCAGTACTACAACTCCCACGCTGTTATCAAGGAAGTGCTTGAAAAGATGTACAAGGGCATCAACGGCGCCACCTTTGAGGAGGTCGCAAACACACTGCGCAACAGCGACAGATATATGTGCTTTGCAGACTTCGACAGCTATCGCGGTATGCAGGCTAAGGCAAGCGAGACCTACAAGGATAAGTACCTGTGGAACAAGATGTCGCTTATGAACATAAGCGGTGCGGGTATATTCTCGGCTGACCGTGCGGTTACGGATTATGCACGCGATATATGGAAGATGCTTTAATCCGATAACTGTAATTTATTAACAGGATAAAGTCCGTTGAACTATATATCAACGGACTTTTTCGGGTGTATTAAGATATTATTTTATGAGGATTGATTGAGATGACTACTCCGATTTATGACAGCTTCGACTTAAACTACAAAAGCCCCTTCGGAGCTATAAGACAGTATCAGCCGAGCTGTTTTTCCCTGCGTTTCCCCAAAAGCTGGAACGTTTCGGAGCCTGTGCTGGTTATGTTCCGACCCGGAGAAAAAGAGCGATTTGTTCCGCTGAGTATGACCGACAGCACAACCGATGTTAACGTGTACACCTGCACCTTCAACCCGCAGCACCTCGGACTGCACCACTACTATTTCACATTGCTCATAGACGGAAACCGCCGCTATGTAAAGCGCGGCGGGGCAAGTCTCGGCGTGCTGGATAACGGCGAGCTGTTTCAGCTTACGGTGTTTGACAAGGACATGGCGGCGCCCGACTGGATAAAAGGCGGAATAATGTATCAGATTTTCCCTGATAGATTCTGCTACAGCGCGACCCCGCACGAAAACGTACCCGCCGACCGTATCGTTCATACCGATTGGTTTGAAACGCCGTATTACCGTCCCGACGAGCGCGGAATTATCCGCAACAACGACTTTTTCGCGGGCGATTTAAAGGGTATCGAGCAAAAGCTCCCGTATCTTGAAGAGCTCGGAGTAACCTGCATATATCTCAATCCTATTTTTGAGTCGCACGAAAACCACCGCTATTCGACCGCGTGCTATGAGCATATCGACCCGATGCTCGGTACAGACGAGGACTTTGAGCATTTATGTGCCGAAGCCAAAAAGCACGGCATAGATATAATACTCGACGGCGTATTCTCGCATACCGGCGCGGACAGCATATATTTCAACAAGTTCGGAAGATACGGACAGCATGAGGGCGCATACAACGACCCCGACAGCCGCTACCGCAACTGGTACTGCTTTTCGCGCTATCCCATTGAGTATGAGTCGTGGTGGGGAATTACTACGCTCCCCAACGTAAACGAAAACAACCCCGACTATACAAACTATATCTGCGGCGACGGCGGTATACTGCAAAAGTGGATAGACAAGGGCGCAAGAGGCTGGCGCCTTGATGTTGCGGACGAACTGCCAGACGAGTTTCTTGACAATCTTAATAAGGCGGTAAAGGCAAAGGGTGACGACAAGGTTATATACGGCGAGGTCTGGGAGGACGCGTCGAACAAGGAGAGCTACGGCGTGCGCCGCCGCTATCTTATCGGCGGTCAGCTCGACAGCGTAATGAATTATCCCTTTAAAGAGGCGATAATAAACTATGTCAAGTACTCCGACCCCGTCCCGTTCAGAGACGGTATAATGACAATATTAGAGCATTATCCCAAGCCCTCGGCGGATATGCTGATGAACTTTTTATCCACCCATGACACCGAGAGAATACTGACAAGGCTTGCAGGAGAGGATGTCGGCTGGCACGACAGAGAGTGGCAGGCAGAACGCTATCTCACCCCAGAACAGTATATGTACGGAATATCCTTGCTTAAATGCGCGATGGTATTGCAGTTCTTTTTACCCGGTGTGCCGTGTATCTATTACGGTGACGAGGCGGGACTTGAGGGATATAAAGACCCGTTCAACCGCCGCTGTTATCCGTGGGGAAAGGAAAATCTCAACCTTATCGAGTTTACAAAGGAGCTTGCAAAGATAAGAAAGTCAAGCTCTGCATTTGCACAGGGCGAGATGAAGTTTTTAAACTGCACAAGCGAGGAGTGCGTATTTGCAAGAATTGATAAGCTCCACCGCGAGGCGGCTGTTATATTCTTGAACAAGTCAAAGCACCCGCGCACCTTTGTCATTGACCAGTACTGCACGGAAAACTGCTACAATATAAGGAAAATACGCGAGCCGCATAAGGCGGAGGAGGGCGTGCTGCGCCTGTCGCCGTTTGATTACGGGGTTCTGCTGTGCGAGATGTGATTAGATATGTATAACAATACCGCCGCTCAGAATTTTGAGCGGCGGTCAGACTGTCGATAAACCCACGCACCGCAAAAACGCAGTTTTTTCAAATAATTGAGATTGATTTATAGGTTGCTTTTTTATAAGTTTCGGAGAGCCTCACATCGGCTCTCCGAAAGCGTTTTTGCTTACTTCGTCAAAAGCCGCCTACCGTACCTTTGTACGCCTACGGCGGCTTTTTCCTCGTCTGCGCGTGTTTCTCGAAGTCTGACAGCTTGTCGAAAAATCACTTTTTCGACAAGCTGTCCGCCGCTCAGAATTTTGAGCGGCGGTATTTGTTATGCCTTATTTTAATATCGATTATCCGACCGTCGCAGGTATCGTACTGCCTCCCGACACCTTCGCCAGCTTTGCGGTCTGCCGCTGTGCCATCACCAGTCTGTAATATACGCCCTTCCGGCGCAAAAGCTCGCTGTGCGTGCCTATCTCGGCAACCTTGCCCTTATCCAGTACAATAAGCCGGTCGGCGTTTGCAAGCGTGGACAGTCTGTGCGCTATGGCAATAGTAGTCCTGCCCTGTATCAGCCTGTCGAGCGCGTCCTGTATCTGCTTTTCGGTCTGGGTGTCAAGCGACGCGGTCGCCTCGTCAAGTATCAGTATCTTCGGGTCGTGCAGTATTGCCCTCGCTATAGCGACGCGCTGGCGCTCGCCGCCGGATATGCTGTAGCCGCGCTCGCCGACTATCGTGTTATATCCATCGGGCATACGCGTGATAAAGTCGTGGCAGTTTGCGATTTTTGCCGCTGTAACCACCTGCTCAAAGGTCGCATCCGGCTTTGCGTACCGTATATTATCCAGCACCGTGCCGTTGAATAAAAATGTTTCCTGCAAAACTACACCCACCTGCGAGCGTAAAGCATTCTGCGATATATTTTTTATATCCTTGCCGTCGATAAGCACCGTTCCGCCCGTTGGGTCGTAAAGCCGCATGATAAGGTTAATAAGCGTCGATTTTCCTACGCCCGAGTGGCCTACTATACCTATCATCTCCCCGCTTTTTATCTCAAAGCTGATGTCTTTAAGCACGGGGTTATAAGCCTTGTAACCGAAATAAACGTTTTTAAACTCGATGTCACCCTTTATCTCGATATCCCGAGCCTGCTCGCCGTCATTTATATCATTCTGCTCCTCTAATACCTCGAACACCTTTCCCGCGCTCACCCTCGCCTGTGCAAGCACTCTGGGGAGTGTAGTAAGCCATTGTACGGGGCCGTACAGCATATATACATAGGTCGTAAACTGCACCAGCTCGCCGAGCTGCAGCTGCCCGCCGAGTATCATGCTTCCGCCGAAAAACAGCGCGCAGAACTCGCCTATACTGAATACATATCGTATCGGCGGCTGTACAAGATACCACAGTATGTCGGCGCGCTTTACCGCGTCCGCCCACTTTCCCGAGGCTTTCTCATACGCCTTTATCTCTCGTTCCTCGCCGCCGTAGTTTTTTACTACGCGCACACCGTGCAGTACATCATGCAGTAATTCCGCCGCGCGGCACTGACAGCGCCACACTCTGCTGTAGCGTATGCTGATTGCGTTGAAGGATTTGACCGACAGATACGCCGCAACAGGGAGGGGTATGCTTACAATCAGGGCAAGTTTCCAGTTTGTGATAAACATGATGACGATAAGCGCGACAAGCGCCGCCGCCTGAAAAATCATGTCCTTTCCCTGCCGCGTCATAAAGTCCTGCAAAACACCCGCATCTCCCGACACGCGGTTTATAAGCTCGCCGGGGGTGCGCTTTGCGACATTACTCATCGACAGCTCCTGCGTCTTGTTGAATATATCCCGCCGCAAATCTCTGCCGTAGGCGGTGGAGATTTTAAAATTACAGTGATCCTGCAACAGTCTGAAGCCCATCGATGACAGGTTTATAA
Source organism: uncultured Clostridia bacterium (assembly GCA_945921635.1). Taxonomy (GTDB): domain Bacteria; phylum Bacillota; class Clostridia; order Oscillospirales; family Ruminococcaceae; genus Ruminiclostridium_E. Next base: position 553 of record CAMEKZ010000087.1, on the reverse strand, counting down.
CAAATATGCACAGTGCTATTTTGAAAAACAGCGCCCAGTCGCTGTTATTCGGTACAATAAGGTCGTCTATAAGCACGCGCTGAAATATCGGGTTGATTACATCAAACGCATACAGTATAAAGGTAGCCATAAGCGACAGGAAGAACTGTCTGCGGTACGGCTTAAGCCGCTTTACAAGCTTTACAAAAACGCCCTTTTTGCTGTCACAGAACATACATACCTTTGCTCCGCACAGATTTGCGCCGCACTTGGGACAGCTCGGCTCGTCCGCGTCGGTGTGCTCGGTAAATATGCCTGTTCTTATGTAATAATCAATGATTTTGGCAAGCTCGGCGTACCGCATGAAGTATTTCTGCGAAAAGGCGCACAGGCAGATATGCTTTCCGTGCAAGTCCTTTACGCAGAGCATCGAGCAACCGATAAGCTGCTGTACCTCTATCTCGGCCAAATCCGATATGCGGTATTCGTCGGTGAGCCTGCCGCCGTAATATACCGACAGCCTTTCTTTTGTCGCTGTCAGGTGACCGTCGGCCTTTTTCGCCTTGCGGTCAAT
>CAMEKZ010000086.1 GCA_945921635.1 uncultured Clostridia bacterium | reverse complement strand
CCCCAATTCCGTCCTTTTGCAAACCTTGATATTATCAACAGTTGGCGAAACGGTCGGGGTTAAAAGTTCGATGAAATTATAGGTTTTTTGTGTGCCTTTGCGGGCAAATACGCCTAGAATTTACGCTGTTCCCCGTGGAACTATAACAATTTGAATATGTGAGGAAAAATAAAATGAAAATTTACGACGAACTTGTAGAAAGAGGACTTATCGCGCAGGTCACCGACGAAAAGGAAATCCGCGAAATGATAGACAACGGCAAGGCGGTATTCTATATCGGCTTTGACCCCACAGCGGACAGCCTTCATGTAGGCCACTTTATGGCGCTTTGCCTTATGAAAAGGCTCCAGATGGCAGGAAACAAGCCGATAGCTCTGCTCGGCGGCGGTACCGGCATGATAGGCGACCCCTCCGGCAAGACAGATATGAGAAAGATGCTCACAAAAGAGGACATCGACCACAATATAGAGTGCTTTAAAAAGCAGATGAGCCGCTTTATCGACTTTTCCGACGGAAAGGCTCTGCTTGTAAACAACGCCGACTGGCTGCTTAATTTAAACTACGTTGACGTACTGCGCGAGGTAGGCGCGTGCTTCTCGGTAAACAAGATGCTCACTGCCGAGTGCTACAAGCAGAGAATGGAGCGCGGCTTATCCTTCCTTGAATTTAACTACATGATTATGCAGAGCTACGACTTTTACAAGCTGTTCAAGGATTACGGCTGCAATATGCAGTTCGGTGGTGACGACCAGTGGAGCAATATGCTGGGCGGTACCGAGCTTATCAGAAAAAAGCTCGGCAAGGACGCATACGCTATGACAATCACCCTGTTGTTAAACTCCGAGGGCAAGAAGATGGGCAAGACCGAAAAGGGCGCAGTATGGCTCGACCCCGAAAAGACAAGCCCGTTCGAGTTCTTCCAGTACATATGGAAAGCTAGGAGGGCGCACATCCCAACAAGGCTAAGGAAATCCTCGCCTTTGAGCTTACAAAGCTCGTACACGGCGAGGAAGAAGCAAACAAGGCTTTAGACGCGGCAAAGGCACTGTTCGGCGGCGCGGGAGTAAGCGGCGATATGCCGACAACGGTTATCCCCGCCGAGCTGATAACAGACGGCAAGGTATCTATCCTTGACGCGCTTGTGGCAACCAAGCTCTGCCCGTCAAAGCGTGAAGCGAGAACAAACGTGACCGGCGGCGGTATCTCGGTAAACGATGAAAAAATCACCGACCCCGCGGCTATGATTGAGATAGGCGACTTTGCGGTAATTAAAAAGGGTAAGAAGAATTATCATAAGATTACAAAGTAAATATTTTGTCGCTACTTCCCCGTCGTATTTCACGGCGGGGAATTTTTTATCAATCCGCTCCGCAAAAAGTTAAGGATTTTTTAATAATTTCTCTGCTATAATGTACTCACAACGAAAAAAGGAGAAATAATATGTACCTGCGAATACTGAAAAAAGACCTCAAACGCAAAAAGACGATGAACCTGATTCTGCTTATTTTCATTAGTCTGTCGGCTATGTTCGTTTCGAGCAGCGTGAACAACATAATCACGGTCACAAACGCGCTTGACAGCTATTTTGACAAGGCAGGCGTACCCGATTATTTCGTAGCTACAATGGAAAAAGCGGGAGATGTAACGCTTGCAGAGAAGCTGGAAGGCGAGCAAAAGGTCGAAAGCTACGGGACTGAGCGTGTTATTTTCACAAATCCCGAAAACTTTTACTATGACGGCCATAAAATTGACAATTTAAAAGATACCTCGGTGCTGATGTCATTTGACGACGCGCAGATGAATTATTTTGACAAGAATAACAATATTATCGAGAAAGTCGAGCCGGGCACGGTGCTTGTTTCCGGCAAGCTGCTCGACAAAACAGACCTGTCGGTAGGAGATACCATAGAATTAAGGCTTGAAGGTGTTTCGATAAATCTAAAAATAGCAGGTACTGTAAAGGACGCGATTTTAGGCTCGGATATGATGGGCATGACGCGGTTTATGATAAACGATGCGGATTTTAAAAGGTTTGCCGACAGCAAGGATATTTTTTCAAGACTCGGCGGCGGACTCTGGTATATACAGACCGACGATACCGAGGCGGTAAAAAACGCCTTGATTGACGAAAGCTATATTATATTTGACGCTGACAGGCCGCTTATAAAAATGACCTATGTAATGGATATGATTATCGCGGGCATTCTGCTGGTGGTAAGTGTGTGTCTTATACTGGTAGCGTTTGTGGTACTGCGCTTTACCATTGCGTTTACGCTGACCGAGGAGTACCGCGAAATCGGAGTAATGAAGGCTATCGGCATAAAAAACTCAAATATACGCGGACTGTATATGTCAAAATATCTCACGCTCGCCGTGCTCGGAGCGGTTATCGGCTTTTTCGCGGGTATTCCCTTTGGAAATATGCTGCTTGAAAGCGTAAGCGAGTCTATGGTGCTTGAAAACGAAAACGGTATTATCATAAATGTGCTTTGCTCGGTAGGAATAGTTGGTATAATTCTGCTGGTTTGCTACGGCTGTACCGCAAAGGTTAAAAAATTCACCCCGATTGACGCTATACGAAGCGGCGCCACCGGCGAGCGCTTTAAGAAAAAGAGCGTAATCAGGCTCGGGCGCTTTCCGACAAAGCCCGCCTTTTTCATGGCGGTAAACGATGTACTAAGCAGCCCCAAGCGGTTTATCACGGTGACGCTGATATATACCCTTTGCCTGTTGCTTGTGCTTATCCAAGCAAATACCGTAAACACGCTGAGAAGCGATGATTTAATCAATTCCTTCGGCGTAAGTCAAAGCGACGCATATTATGTCGGAGATGACGCGGATTTTATGAGCTATCTCACATCGGGTGGCAAGGAGCGCGTCGAGACTAAGCTGACGGAAATGGAAAACACCCTGCTCGAAAACGGCTTATCCGCAAAATGCACATCGGAGGTACAGTTTAAGCTAAAGCTTGTCTGCGGCGACAATTCCTATAAGTCGATTATTTTTCAGGGCGTAGGCACATCTACCGATATGTACCGTTATTTTGAGGGTACGCCGCCGCAAAGCAAGGACGAAATCGCCATTACCCCGCTTATCGCGGAGAAGCTAAGGGCGAATATCGGAGATAAGGTCACAATACAGCACAGCTTCGGTGACAGAGAGTATATAATAACGGCGTTTTTCCAGTCGATGAACAACATGGGAGAGGGCGTGCGGCTTCACGAGGACGCCGACACCGATTATTCGCAGGCGATGGGATTTTACGCCTTTCAGATAACATTTAGCGACAATCCCGACAAGGCGCTTGTAAACGAGAGGATAGACAAGCTGAAAGAAATCTTCGACACCGAAAATGTCTGGACGGCGGGCGGCTATGTCGAAAGAATGGTCGGCGTATCGGGAATGCTCGACAGCACGAAAATGCTGATTATTATTGTTGTACTTACTGTTATTTTACTTGTGACGGTGCTTACCGAGCGCTCGTTTATTTCAAGAGAGCGCGGTGAAATTGCAATAACCAAAGCTATCGGCTTTAAGAGCGGTTCTGTCATACTGCACCACTCCGTACGCTTTGGCATAGTCAGCGTTTTTTCGACAATCATAGCATTGCTTTTGGAACAGCCGCTGACCGATATATCTGTCGGACCGATTTTCAGCATGATGGGTGCAAACTACGGCGTGCAATACGAAATTGTACCGCTTGAAATATATCTGATTTATCCGCTTATCGTGCTTGCGATAACCGTAATTTCCGCGTTTTTCACCGCTTTGTACACAATAAAAATAAAAGCCTCCGAGGCTTCCTGCATCGAATAAAGGAGAACAGCCATGAACACGATTATAGAAGTAAAAGACCTCTGCAAGACCTACATAGTAAACAAGCGTCAGAACAACGTTCTGAAAAACGTAAATTTCACCGTCAGTGAGGGCGAAATGGTAGCAATAATGGGGCCCTCCGGTTCGGGTAAATCCACGCTATTATATGCCGTATCGGGCATGGACGGCATAACCGCAGGAGAAGTCAATTTCTGCGGAAAGAATATAGCGAAAATGCCGGGTCGCGAGCTTGCACAGCTCAGGCTTGACGAGATGGGCTTTATCTTTCAGCAGATGTATATGCTTAAAAACCTCACGGTGCTGGATAACATTATCCTCCCCGCCTGCCAGTCCGACAAGATAAAAGAGAGCCGAAAGCAGACGGTACAGCGCGGCAGGGAGCTTATGCACAGGCTCGGCATATCGGATATAACCGACAACGATATAAACGAGGTGTCGGGAGGTCAGCTTCAGCGCGCTTGTATCTGCCGCAGTATGATAAACAGGCCGAAGATGATTTTCGCCGACGAGCCGACCGGCGCGCTGAACCGCACCTCGTCGGAAGAGGTTATGGATGAGCTTGCGGCGCTGAACGCAGACGGCACGACTATTATGCTTGTAACCCACGATGTAAAGGTAGCGGCAAAATGCTCCCGCGTACTTTATATAGTTGACGGAAACATAAAAGGCGAGTATAATTTAGGCAGATGTGAAAACGCCTCTCAGATGCGCGAGCGCGAACGCACCCTTAGCAACCGCCTAATGGAACTCGGCTGGTGAAGCCTGCGGCTTCGGGCAATTTCGCCGCGAGTATACATAGCAATATTTTAGTGCTCATTTGCGCGGCGGGGCTAAAGCCTGCGGCTTAGGGCAATTTCGCCGGCTGAAGCCTGCGGCTTCGGGCAATTTCGCCGCGAGTATACATAGCAATATTTTAGTGCTTATTTGCGCGGCGGGGCTGACAGATGTACGATATTTCAGTTTTAATAAGTGTTAGCCTTTTGTAATTAGCACATGAAAGGACGCAAAATGATAGATATTTTAATCGTCGAGGATAACAAAGAGCTTGCCTTGCTGCTCTGCGACTTCCTCCGCGCGGAAAACTACACCGTATCCGTCGCCGAAAGCGGAGAAAAAGCCTTGTCGCTGTATGAAAAATACGGCGCAAGGCTTATTGTGCTTGACATCATGCTCCCGGGCGCGGATGGCTTTGCGGTCTGCTCGAAAATACGCGAACAAAGCGACACGCCCATAATTATAGTAAGCGCCAAGACCGAAAAAGGTGATAAACTGAACGGCCTTATCATCGGTGCGGACGATTATATTGAAAAGCCTTACGATATTGATATACTGCTTGCGAAAATCCGCGGCATTTTCAAGCGCAGATATGCGCTTGACGAAATCACCGACGGAAATATCCGCCTTGACAAAATCGGCAGGACGGCGTACATAAACAATGTCAAAACCGAGCTCACCGCGAAAGAATTTGAGCTTTTGCTTCTTCTTGTCGAAAACAAGGGCAAGGTGATGGGCAAAGAATATCTGTTTAACAGAATCTGGGGCAGCGACAGCTTTTCCGAGCCGCAGACCCTGACCGTGCATATAAAGCGCCTGCGGCAGAAAATCGAGGCCGACCCGAAAAATCCGCAGAAGCTCCTGACAGTCTGGGGAGTGGGGTATAAATATATATGAAAAGCTTTAACAAACTCACTGCGGTGGTTATCGTTATCTTTGCGCTGATAATCACAGCGGCAAATCTTTTTCTGATAAACTATGCGCCGGAGAGCGGCGGCAGACCCTACCGCGTCGAGATAGGCAGAATTGCGCGGCAAATCGAAAGCGACGGTCTGTCCTCGGTGGATTTTTCCGCCCTTGAATATGTCACCGATATAGAAAAATACGGCGCCAGCGATGATTTTTTCATCTCTGACAGCGATTACTGCATAGAAAAAATCGGCGGCGAGCTTTACCGCTTTGACTACCGCGCGGGCGAAAAGACTGTCGGCGGTGAGCTTATTTTAGCGGTGAATATCATACTTGCGCTTGCCTTGCTTGCAACGGTTTCGCTTCTGATATTTGTCCGCCGCAAAATCCTGCTCCCGTTTGAAAGGCTTAGTGGTGTGCCCTACGAGCTTGCAAAGGGAAACCTGACCGCGCCGCTGAAAGAAAGCAAAAGCCGCTTTTTCGGCAAATTTACATGGGGTGTAGACCTGCTCCGCGAGAAAATGGAACAGCAAAAACAGCGCGAGCTTGATTTGCAAAAGGACAGGAAAACCCTGCTCCTGTCGCTGTCGCATGATATAAAGACCCCGCTGTCCGCTATTAAGCTGTACGCAAAGGCGCTCTCAAAGGGGCTTTACACCGACAGAGAAAAACAGCTGGAAACCGCAGAGAATATAAACGCTAAGGCGGACGAAATCGAGGGCTATGTGTCGCAGATAATTACCGCGTCACGCGAGGATTTTTTGAATTTAGAGGTAAATATGTCCGAGCTTTACCTCTCTCAGCTTATTGCTAGGATAAGCGGCTACTACGGCGAAAAGCTAGCGCTTGTCGGTACGGCTTTTACTATCGGCGATTACTCCGACTGCCTTATAAAGGGTGATATTGACAGGTGCGAGGAGGTCTTGCAGAACATAATCGAAAATGCGATAAAATACGGCGACGGGAAAGAAATCTCGATCGGCTTTTCCGAGGAGGACGGCTGTATTCTCATCACGGTAAAAAACAGCGGCTGCGCTCTGCCAGACGCCGAGCTGCCGCATATTTTCGAGAGCTTCTGGCGCGGGTCTAACTCACAGCGGCAAAAGGGCAGCGGGCTCGGTCTTTACATCTGCCGCGCGCTTATGCACGAAATGGGCGGCGAGATATTCGCACGAAAATCGGACGGCTGTATGTATGTTGCGGCGGTGTTCGGCAAGGTGTGAATTTTATATGAATCATACGAAATTCCCCCTGCGGCGTGCCGCAGGGGGCACGATTTTCATTTCCGTTTGAAACTGATGTCGGTGTCTCAAAAGCAACGTAACTATAATTGTATATTCAAAATACCATAAAATTGTCAATAAATATACTTTGTATCCTGTATTTTACCGAAAACATTCTATCTGTTAATCACCGCCGCTGTGCCGTTTTCAGCGTGCAAAATCCACTACAACCCCCCCGCTTTATGTCGCTTTTTTGTGAAATCTGCGGAAAACGCAAAAAAATCCCCGCCGATTACTTGACGAATCGGCGGTTATGTTATATGATTATACTGTATAATTAGGTTTTGATGAGGAATTATAAAACGAATTGTACGAAAAATTGTAAGAGGAATTATAATGAATATAAAATTATCCGCTTCGATGCTTGCAAGCGACTTATCGCGTATCGGCGAGGAAATCTCCCGCGCCGGGGCTGCCGGCATAGAGTGGCTTCATATTGATGTGATGGACGGCGTTTTCGTCGATAACATAACCTATGGTAACAACGTTGTTGCGGCTATCCGTAAAAAAAGCGATATGTACCTTGACACCCACCTCATGGTTGCCGACCCGACAAGGCTTATCGAGCGATTTGCAAATGCGGGCAGCGATATGCTGACTATTCACCTTGAGAGCGGCGGAGACACCGCAGAAAATTTAAAGAAAATAAAAAATCTCGGCATGGCGGCGGGACTTGCGATAAAGCCGGGCACGCCCACCGAGCTGTGTTATCCGTTTTTGCCGCTGTGCGACATGGTGCTGGTTATGACAGTTGAGCCGGGCTACGGCGGACAGGGCTTTATACCCGAGTGCGCTGACAAGGTAAAAGAACTTCGGGAATACTGCAATAAAAACGGCTTTGAAATCGATATACAGGTTGACGGAGGCATAAATGAAAAGACCGCCGCGACTGTAAAGTCCGCAGGCGCAAACGTGCTTGTGGCGGGAACGTATTTATTCAAAGCGCCCGACATGAAATCCGCCGCGGATTTACTCAGATAATCAGCCTATGCTGTCTGCTACGGTGGCTATCGCGTCGCCGCACAGCAGCTTAAAATACTCCTCGGTGTCGCAAAGCGCCGTCTCGCTTTTGCCGAGCGGCTGCATAAATTCTGCGGTGATTCCCTTTATCTCAGGCGGGATTTTCGCGGCGCAAAGGCAAAGACGGTAGACGCTTTTGCCGCTTACGGCACAATGATAAAGTGAGGACTGAAGATTTGCCCCGCGCTTTTTCAGCGTAATACAAAGCGCCGCCACATCGTCAAGGCTGTCGCTTTGTGCGATGTAGTATTCTCTGCGGGTTTTTGCGGGCTTCTGCGTTTTCGCGGACGGGGTCTGCTTTGACGCGCTGCCCAGGCATGAGATGTACAGCATACAGCCGCCGTCGTTTTTTGGAAACGCCTCGACCAGCAGGCGCTCGCCGCTTAAATCAATCTGATTTTTCTCTCGTATAGCGGCAATCAGCTTTGACAGCATAAGCTTTGTATCGCGCGACTTGCCCGAAATATCCTCATAGCTTATGTTGTACCCCGTCATATCCGACGGTGCAAGGGTTATTTTGACGGTGTTTCCCGCAAGCATATCTATCTGCATAAGGCTGTCCCCCTGTTTTGATTTTTATTTGGATTTAGATTCATAAGTCCGCTTTTATTATATTATCGGTCAAGCCGTATTGCTACCGATACCCAATCTGAAAGGACACATATTTATAGATGAGTACCCCGACCAACGAAGAGCTTCTTAAAAAAATAGATGACGCTCCGCTTCTGATGACTACCGAGGCGGCGCGCAAAAAGCTGAGAAAGCCGCGCAGCGTATACGGTGACCAGATAATTTTCATGCTGGCGATTACCGTTATGGCTGTCTACTGCTATGGTATGCGCTCGCTTGCGGTGTGCGTATGCTCGGTGCTTTGCTGTATTATATCCGACATGATAGGCTGTTTTCTTTCGGGAAAAGAATACAGCTTTAAAGACCTGTCAACCGTGGCATACGGACTTGCCGTGGCGCTTATGCTGCCCGCCTCGGTTGAGTACTATATTGTCGCGCTCGGCGCGGTGCTTGCCGTCACGGTAAAGCACATATTCGGCGGCAAGGACAACTACATCTTCAACCCCGCCGCCGTAGCTATCGCATTTCTTATTATATGCTATCCGACTCAGGTTTTGCAGTACCCCGAAAAGGGTGCGGCGCTGTCGGTGTTCGGTCAGAGCGATGTCGTTCTGTCAAGCGGCATCGAGAGCAGCTTTATCAAAAACGGCGCAATGCCGAATCTGTCGGTGCTTGATATACTCATGGGCAATTTCTTAGGTCCGATGGGAACTACGCACATACTCGTACTTATCGTAAGCGGTATCTGCCTTATCTGCCGCAGGAGCGTGTCGCTGTCCGCTACGGTAGGCGGCATGGGCGTGATGGCGGTGCTGTCGTATATATTCAGCAGC
>CAMEKZ010000085.1 GCA_945921635.1 uncultured Clostridia bacterium | reverse complement strand
TATTTCCCGCCTTGGGGTCGGCAAGGCTTGTGATAACCGTCAGCGCGATTATGCCGAGAATATCATCGATGAGCGCCGCGCCGAGAATCGCGTTTCCTGCCTTGGTGCTGAGCTTTCCGAGCTCTTTTAGCGTTTCGACCGTGATACTTACCGAGGTCGCAGTCAGTATTACACCGATGAACACATCCTGCAAAAACGCGCTCGCGCTTAAATCAGGGTCAGCCGTGCCAAATAAAAACGCGACAGCCGCTCCGCCTACCAGCGGAACGATAACACCGCACAGCGCGATTATACTGCTTGCAAGTCCGCACTTTTTCATCTCGCCGATGTCGGTTTCAAGTCCCGCCGAGAACATAAGCACGATTACGCCTATCTCGGACAGACTGCTCAGTATCGGCGTGTTTTCAAGCGAAACGAGGTTTAAGCACACGGGACCTAAAATTATGCCCGCGATAAGCGCGCCGACTACCTGCGGCAAGGACACCCTCTTTGACAAAAGTCCAAGCGCCTTTGTAAATATGAGGATTATTGCTATATACAGCAAATATGAATAATCCATAAAAATTCTCCCTTTCCGTCGGGCTATAATCCGAATTTTATTATCTGTGTATCGGTATTTAGTATAACCCTTTTTTGAATTTTTGTTCTACTTTTATGTTATTTTTATCGTATACAATTATAGCACCTATTTAAAATAAGTCAATCTCGGAATTTTCCGTCCGTCAGTTTTTTTGCTGATATTCTATGTTTCTGACAAATCAAAATGCGGCTGTGCAAAAATTTTATGTCAAAAAATCATATTTTTAAGTAATAGCGATACCAAATAAATTTATATGGATTGAATTTTTCACTTGAAAAACTTGCAAAATTTAGTCATATCAACAGAGTCAGACAAGCAAAAAGCGCCCGGCTATCTGCCGGGCGCTCCAGACTGTCGAAAAAGTCTATTTTTTGAAAATAGTGCAAACTCTCTAACCCCATCCCCAAACCCCTTCCCCTCGGGAAGGGGCTGTTTATCGGGGGCTATCGCCCCTCGCCCCTATTGGGGGCTGCCGCCCCTCAACCCCATTTCGAGAAAAATATAGGTTTATCGACAAGCTGAGCGCCCGGCTATCTGCCGGGCGCTTTGTTGCGTATATTCTCCTTTACCTTACAGCAATTGTTAAGATGCAGTATAATATGCCTTGTCGCGGGCATAAGCAGCAATCCCGCCACATCCTTTCCACCCCAGAAATCAAGTAGCCATACCGAATCGGGATTATCCGTCACGCCGCCCGCGTCATAGATTTTACGGCAGTCCTCCGCACTGACTTTTCGCTTCATATCCGATGCGGTAAGTGCCGACACTATCTCCCGCGTTCGCATACCCACCGCGTTTCGGTATTCTATCAGCTCCGTGCCGTTTATCCGCCTGCTGAAAACGGAAATTTCATTATCAGTCATGGCATTTCCGGTATCGGTCACCGTGACGTTCAGCCGCCTTTGCCGCTCGCTGTCAAATACCTGCTCGCGCCGAGCAACGAGAAAATTCATTGTTAAATCCTCTATCCGTGCTATATGCCACAGCGACCACGCGATGGTTTCATCCTTTGTTGACGGTGTTGTATAAAAATCACTCTCAGCAAGGTCCGACAGCAGACAGTCCGTTTCGCCGTATTCTCCACCCGATACAATGGAGGTGTGCAGCATGGCATGGAGGTCGAGGAAAAGCTGTCTTGCCCTGTCAAATTCCGCCGGCTTTCTTATGATACGGCTCAGCTCCTTGTGCAGTTCTCCCGCTTTTTCGCCGAAATATTTCATATAATATCTCCCTTATTCGTATCTCTTTTCAAGCTCCTCTATTGTCGGCAAAACATCTTCAAGTCTGTACTCTCTGCCGTACGAATCCCTGTTTAAAAATCTGTGATTGTACAGCTCACGGCGGAGCGTTGCAGGGTCACCGAAGGTGTGCCAGCGGTTTAGCAGCTCGTTTACCTCTTTTTCGGTATAGACTCTGCCCCTTTCAAATTTCTCTGCCAGCATACAAAGCGCGTACAGCTTCTTTTTCCGCTTCGCGGGAAAAGCGACAAGCCGACCGCTTTCGTCAAGATAGCTTTTCAGTATTTCAAAATTCATAGTTTTTTGCATAACATGGCGGTACATTCTCACCGTGTCGCCACTGTCCTCCTTTACGTTGCAGTAAAACTCCCAACCGCACCTTTCGTAAAACTCGGTGTGGGTGGTTATGAGATACAGCGTATCATATCCTAGCCGTGCCATATCCTCGCATACATAGTCAAGCAATTTTCTTGCAAGTCCCTGTCCTCGGTAGTCGTTATCAACATACACCGCGCAAACATTCGGCGATAAATCCTTGCGCTCGTGAAAGTCGTTTTCAATCACGCCCATGCCCGCGATTATCTTTTCTCCGTCAAGCATGAGATACCATTGCGGCACTTTGTTTTTAAGGCGCCTGCACTCCTCCATGCTGTCAAGATACGCCGATACAGGCACCTTCCACTTATCGTTGAACCATTCTGCCGCCTTTTCGTTATACGCGCTGTTATCCCTCAGATTGATGATTGTATATTCTTTCATAAATCCCCCTTACTGCTTACTTTTTGTAAACCACCTTAAAATCCTCAAAAATCACCGGCATATCCTCTGAAAACTCATATCCCAGTTCTTTCCCCTCTTCTGTGAAAAAGTCGATATGACCTCTCCTCCACGACTCTAAGCTATCGTCCTCACCCTCACGCTTGCAGATGTCGTATGTAATATCCTTAAACGGAAGAATGGTGACGTCGGTTGTCTCTATCACGCATTTCGGGTTTCCGTCCCAGTCGGTTATTATGCTGAGCTCCCCCTTTTTCGGTATCGGGTCTCCCTCAATTTCATATCCCCACAGGCTGCTAGATGTAGCCTTTTTCACACCGTCAAGCACCAGCCGCAAAAGCTCGTTCGCCCAGTATTCGGTCATCTCAAAATGAAAGCACGCTATGTATTTTGTGTCGGGCGCTCTGCCGGTGTCGCGCAGAAAATCCGCCCAGAACTGCTCTGTCATAATATTTCCTCCCCTGCTCCGTTTTCGCAGCTGTTATCCGTGCGGCTGTATATATCCGCTTATTATTCCATAAATCAAGCCGCCGGCAGGCGGCGCGGCGGTACGCCGTGCTTTTCCGTAAGGCAAAAGGATTTAATGGTAAAATGTTCTCAGACGCGCGTGTAACCGCGCACCGTACAAGGCACGGCAAAATCCGATAGTTCGGATTTTAGGTCTGAGGTTATTATACCGTAAGCGCTGTCCCAATCGCTGTGCGCGTTTTCAATTACTATACTTTTGACCGGCAGGCGCGAGAGTATATCAAGCTCGCGGCGCTGACGCTCGCAAAGGCAGGATATATACCCGTCAAAGCCTTCTGCACTTATGCTTTTGCCGTACCCGCCGTTTATGTGATAACTAATCACAGCGTCAAGCCAGTCCCCGCGCTGTGCGGCTGTCTGTCTGATTATCTCGCCGATATTATCGTTTTTGAGATAGACTACCGCGGGGCTGAGCGGTTCTATAATCTTTGCAATCTCTGAAATATACTGATACGATACCTCTTTATCAAAGCCAAAGCGCATCATAGTTTCACACATCGGGTTTTGCAGAAAACAACAATTGAACACATAGACGGTGTTCCTGTCGACGTTTGTGCAAAATGTCCGCCATTTTTCCAGCATTATCGGCTTTTCCGTTTCCCACGGAAAAAAATCATAGATTTTATATCTCATCAGCTTTTCGGAGAGCAAATCGTCAAATTCGGATAAATCTACAACAAGCCCTTCGCCGTACGGTTCGCCGACAGCAACGATTTTTTGCCGCTCTTCTGCTGAAAACCCGCACATGGCGTCTGCGGATATAAAGCTGTGATGCTCATAGTCCGCAGGGTGATCTCCGCTGCCCTCGTCATAATATAACACAGAGATATTCTGTGCCGCAAGCAGGTCGGCGATATATTTTGATACTGTGCTTTTCCCCGAGCAGGGCAAACCCTCAACAATATACAACCTGTGTTTTGTCATATTATAGTTCCCTTATCAGCTTTTCGGCAAGTGAGATAAACTTATTCTCAGACAATATTTCATTTGTCACAAACTCGCCGTTATAAAACAAGGCGTAATTTGTCCATGGCGCGGGTGCGCTCTGCGCCTTTTCCCTGCTGTCTATATGCACGCATTTAAACGGAATATTGCTTTTCTCTGCGGCGCTTTGTACAATCGGGACGTATTTTGCCGTGTACGGGCAGCCGTGCGTATAATACAACACAAAGCCATCGCTGTCTGTTTTCGGTTTTTTAACACATTCCTTAAACGCCGGCTTCGGCGCACCCTTATAAAACGGGAGATACATAAGCGTAAAATAAGGCGGTGCGCTGTCCGATACAGTAAAGCCTTTATATTCAAGGTACTTTGGGTCGGACAAAAACGGCATCTTCTTCTGCGAAGAAATAACGCACAATCCGTTTTTCCCTTTTTTCTTGCTGTCGCGTATGCACTCGGACATAAGGTCGTTTGAGTATCCCTGTCCTTTGAGCTTGCCCGACACCCACAGGCAGTCGATAAACATATACCCATCCGCAGCTATCGGCGCCCATGCGTTTTCGGCGGGGATATACTCGATAAAGCACTTTCCGCGCACATCGGCTTTTAAAAACACAAGCCCTTCATCAAGGCGATGTTTCAGCCATTCTTTTTTAGATATAACCTGTATGTCGTTATTTCCCGAAATCGCACAGCAGATATGCTCTTTTTCAAGATTTTCGTGTGTAAGCGTTATGTAATTCATATATCTCCGATCCTCTCAAAGCGGCAGTTCAAGCTGACAGTCGCACGGCTCTTTTTCGACATGGTACGCGCTGTACTCCTCCGCCTCGCGGCAGCCCATCGCCTTGTAAAATGCCTGACTCTCTACCGATGAGTGTCCCGAGATATATAGCTTTTCTGCGCCCTGTTCCTTAGCCCAACACGCCGCCGTCAAAAATAACCTTTTTCCTATGCCTCTGCCCCGCATATCCTCGGTGACGTGCATACTCGACAGCTCTATATACTGCTTTTTACTGCCGAAAAGCTCGTTTTCTACCGACACAAAGCCAACAAGCCGACCTCCCTCGTCAAATGCGCCGTACACCGCGCCGCCGGTTTTTATCGTGTGTTTTAGGTCTCTGACAAGCTCCTCATACTCTGCTTTTCCCCAGTCCTCGACAAAGGGATTGTCTATAATTATCCACTTGCCGTCTACCTTGCGCCAGCATTTTGTTATATTCTGGTGACGCCTGAAATCCGCAAACAATGCGGTGTTTAGCTCATTATCAGCAATCATTATTATTTTTATATCCATATTACCTCTTTAAATCAAAATTTTGTTGTCTGCTTATTCCCCTAAAATCCTCGAATCCATATTGAACACAAGCATAGGGGATTTGCCGCTCATGCTCCATGTCGATGTGACGTGAAAAACTCCCGCCATATCCGCGTTTTCTACGCTCTGTGCCTGCGTTTGCACCACATAATGCACCTGTATGAGAGCATCTGTTTTGGCAACGACTTCAAAATTGCTTATCTCATAGTCCGATATTCCGAAATCGCCTATTATCTCCGCATACTCTGCTCCGCTGCAGCGGTATCCGCCGCATATCATAACCGCGGCTTCTGATACTAGTCCCGCAAAGGTGGATTTATGCCCGCTTTTTGCCGCGTCCCACATTTTCTTTTCGTATTCGTAAATAAAGTGCATTGTTATTCCTCCATTGTCCTTATTCCCGCGATAATCACTTCAAGCGATATTTCAAAGCTCTCGTCTATATCCGCTGAGTGGCCGAAGGCGCTGTTGTTTACAAGCAATGAAAATCCCTCTAAAAAGCCGCGCAGGGTGCGTATCAGATGCTCGGATTTTTCCCGCGGTATCTTCACGCTGTCAAGCACCCTGTATATGACCGAAAACATCTCCGAGGTCGCGTTCATAGCGCTCTGGTCTGCATATTTGTTGTACCACAGCATAGCCTCAAACACGCCCTTGTTCTGTGTAGCGTAGCCGTAAAACGCGCGGCACATACTGCGAAGCGCGTCATATCCGCTTATACCAACCGCCGCGCGGATAACTATGTCCTCCATCTCCCGCCAGCCGTACAGCATAAGCTCGCGGCGCAGCTCGTCAAGGCTGCCGATATGATTGTACAGCGACGGCGGGCGTATGCCGAGCCGCTGTGCTATATCCTTTAGCGTGACCTTGTCAAGACCGCTCTCGTTTGCAAGCTCCGCCGCGCATTTTACGATAGTATTTTTATCAAGTCCCACACGCATCACCTCTTGAACTAACTGCGATAACATTATAACTAATTTGATTAGTTTTGTCAAGAGTATCTGCACAAAAAAACTCCCCCGACAGATGTCGGGGGCGGAAAAATATCATATTTTATGCGTTATAAAGTCCGCATTCCTCAGTCACCTTTTTGAGCCGCGGCAGCTCTTTTTTAAGATCCGCACGCACGCTCTGCTGCCAGAAATATTCACCGATAAACAGCAGTCTTTCAAGTCCGCGCTTATGAAGTATCGCACCGAGCAGGCGCTTTTTGGAATATATCATGCGGCTTGCGAGGATAATCTCCTTCTGCAAATCGTAGGGCGTGATTTTCTCGGGATAGTGTACCACGTTTCCGACGCACTTCGACCAGTCGGTATCTATCAGGCGGTGCTTGTGCGTTTCGTACACCGGCGTACCCGGCACAAAATACATCGACTGGATAAGCACGCCGCAGATATTATGCTCTATTACAAAATCCGCAAGGCGCTTTCCGACCCCAACGGTGTGATTATCCGCACCCACGATAAACAGTCCGCGCACCCTCATGCCATGCCGCTGGATATTTTCCACCGAGCGCAGTATATCGTGATAGGTGCTTTTTTTGTTGTACTGCTCAAAAGCCTCGTCCTCTAAGAACTCGATACCCATAGCAAGCTCGTCAAAGCCCGCCTTTTTGAGTAAATCCAGCATCTCATCATCAAAGCCGACCTCATACCGCGCCTGTATCGTAAATCGGTAATTTATGTCGCTGTCGATTATAGCTTTAAGCACCGATACCGCCCAGTCGCGGTCGGCGAAAAAGTTGTCATCGGTTATCCACAGCACCTTTGTTATTCTGTGGTGCTTTTCGTCGTGGAACTTTATCGACTGCCGTATATCCTCAAGCACGTTTTCGACAGAACGCGTGCGCACCTTTCTGCCAAAGTGGCGCACAAGCGCGCAGTAGTCGCAGTTATGAGGACAGCCGCGTGAAGCGTGCACCTGCGGCCATATCACATTGTGACCCGCCATCTTCTGATAGTTGTACAAGAGATTTCTGTCGGGGATAGTGTCAATATCGTGCGGCGGGACGCGCTCGCCCGTGGTTATGCACTCGCCGTCCTTTAAATACGCCACACCCGCAAAATCTATCGGCTTGTCGTTTTTCACCGCGTTTATAAATTCTACCACCGACTCGTCACCCTCGCCGAGCAGGACATAATCGCAGTGATTTACCGCCTCAGTGTAGTTAAGCGAAGCGTGAAGCCCGCCGATCACCACCTTTGCCGACGAGTTTTTCCCGATATAATCGGCAAGCTCATAGCCACGCGGCGCGCTAAATGTAAATATACCGATAAAAATAATGTCCGCGTCCAGCACATCCTCCCACTTAATCTTTGAGATGGACTCGCTGTACATATATGTATCCTCTACCTCGCATTTTGCTATCGTGGCAAGCGTCAGCAGTCCAATGGACGGGGTGCGGATATACTTGTCGTAGACGTACAGATTTTTGATTGATTTTCTGTACGGCAGGTTTCCCGGCTCGATAAAGCGCACCTTGTTTACTTTCATAGCTAAAATCCCCTGTTGTAAAAAACCGGGATGGCAAAAGCCACCCCGACTTAAATCATGTTATCTGATTATCTGATTATTCTTCAGCTGTTTCCTCTGCCTCGTCCTCAGCCTCTGCCTCTTCAGCTTCCTCTTCAGCGGGAGCTTCTTCTGCGAGTGCGCGGATAGAAAGGCTTACTCTGTTGCTTTCCTCGTTGATTTCGATAATCTTTACCTTAACCTCATCACCTACGGAAAGAACCTGTGCAACATTGTTGATGCGCTCGGTGGATACCTGAGAAATGTGGATAAGACCGTCAACGCCGGGGATAATCTGCGCAAAAGCACCGAACGGAGTAATGCTTACGATAGTGACATCTACAACGTCACCCTCGTGATACTCAGCGGTAAACTTAATCCACGGGTTGTCCTCGTCCTTCTTGCAGCCGAGTGAAACTCTCTTCTTCTCGGGGTCAAAGCTCTTTACATATACATCGAGCTTGTCGCCTATGCTTACTATCTCCTTGGGGTGCTTGATTCTGTTCCATGTAAGCTCGCTGGAGTGAACCATTCCGTCAACTCCGCCGAGGTCTACGAATACGCCGTAGCTCTCGATAGACTTAACTTCACCTGTAAACTTCTGGCCGACCTCGATAGTCTCCCAGAACTTAGCCTTTGCTGCGTCGTTTGCTTCTTTCTTAGCAAGGCGGATAGAGCCTACTACTCTGCCTCTTGCCTCGGTAACCTCGATTACCTTGAAGGGTACTGTCTTTTTCAGCAGCTCTTCAAGCTTGCCGTCCTTGGGTACGCCTGTCTGAGATGCGGGGATAAATACTCTTGTACCGTTAGAGATGATAATTACGCCGCCCTTTACAACCGACGCAACCTCGCCCTCAAGAGTCTCGTTTGCTTCCATAGCAGCCGCCAGCTTTTCTACGCCGAGCATACTGTCAACCTTTTTCTTGGAAAGGTATACAACGCCGTCTGCATCGTTAATGGAAGTAACGATTGCTTCGATTTCATCGCCAACCGAAACAATATCAGAGGGTACTGCGTTAGGATTCTGTGAAAGCTCGCTCGCGGGTATATATCCCGAGTGCTTTGTGCCTAAGTCTACAACCGCTTCGCTGTTGTTAACAGCTACAACCAAAGCCTTAACCCTGTTCCCTATATATACTTTTTTGAAGGTTTTGTCAACCTCCGCCATGAAGTCGATGTCTTCATCGTTGAGAATTTCGCTCATAATTCTATGAACCTCCTTTATTATATAGGCAGGCGTCGAAGCCCCTGCCGTTATGCCGACAACGCCGCCGCTTTTTTTATCAAGAAGCGAGCGTACCGCGGCTGTATCAATATCACTGCCCTGTTGTACAAAAAACACGGGGCAGTGTTTTTGACTTATCTGTGCCAGCTTATTTGTATTGCTGGAATTTTTTCCCCCGACAACTATCATCAGTACACAGCGCTCTGCAAGGTTGTCCGTATCCCGCTGACG
>CAMEKZ010000084.1 GCA_945921635.1 uncultured Clostridia bacterium | reverse complement strand
CTATAGCGACAAGGTTGTCAAGCTGATAGTGAGCCGCGAACATAGCCGCCTCCCATACCTGACCTTCTTCTATCTCGCCGTCGCCGAGAACAGCGTATACCTTGTAATAATCATCGGAAAGCTTTCCGGACAGCGCCATACCGCACGCCGCCGAGATACCCTGACCGAGCGAGCCTGTGCTCATATCAACGCCCGGAACTTTCTTATATACGGGGTGACCCTGAAGCTTTGAATCTATATGACGCAGGGTTTTCAGCTCCTCGGGTGAGAAAAAGCCGCGCTGTGCAAGCACCGAGTAAAGCGCAGGGGCGGTGTGTCCCTTTGACAGCACAAGTCTGTCGCGCTCGGGCATAAGCGGGTTTTTGGGGTCTACGTTCATCTTTGCAAAATACAGATATGTCAGCAAATCAGCGATTGAAAGCGAGCCGCCCGGGTGTCCCGATTTTGCGTTGTAAACGCCCTCAATTATGCCCATTCTGACCTTTGTGGCAGTAATCTCCTTCTGCTTTTTTAATGTTGCGTCCATCGTTAAGGTCCTTTCCTACGAAGCCAAAGCCCCGATTTACGTTCTTGTAATCGTTTAAAACGTTTAGTAATATTATATATCCTTTGCACGGATAAGTCAAGCTATAGCGCCGCGATATGCTCAATTATTTTTGTCATCGGGTCCTCGTTATTCGAGCCGATTATTATATCCGCCGCCACTTTTACCTCGTCATGCGCGTTTGACACCGCAACGCCGAGGTCGGCGCTTTTCACCATCTCCGCGTCGTTGGGATAATCTCCTGCCGCCACGGTAAAGCGGTCGGTATTATTCGTTACCTCCAGCAGCTTTTTATAGCCGTACGCCTTGCTCACCCCAAGCGGGAGCAGCTCATAGAAAAACGGTGCGGACAATACGCAGTTAGTCCCCTCCGAGCAGTTTTCGTCTATGAATTTTCTGAGAAGCGGCATCTTGTCCTCGGGATAGGCGAATAAAACCTTCAGCCACCCGTCCTTTGGTATATCGTCAAGGCCGCATATATCTGCCTGCACGTTTTCAAGCGCCATGTGCTGACGCTCGACATCGTTCAGCGCGGGGACATATACCGTATGCTTGTGCAGCACCTCAATCCCGACATCAGGAAATTTTTCCATAACTGCCTGTATGTAGCCGCGCGCTTTCTGCGTAACCTCGCTTTGCCACAAAAAGCTCTCGGTCTTAAAATCGTACACCGCAGAACCGTTGAAGATAACGGCGGGCATACGCAGTCCGAGCTTGTCCGCCACCGGCTTTGCCATAGAATAGCCGCGTCCGGTCGCTATCGTAAAAAGTCCGCCCCTGTCGCAAAAATCGTTTATCGACTGCATATCCCTCGCGGATATGTTCTTTTTATCGTCTAAAAGCGTACCGTCAAGGTCGGTCATAATTATAACTTTACTAAAATCCATATTTCACTCCGATACGAAAAATCAGTCAAGCTTCTGTCCTTCAAGACTTTTGAGCAGGCGCAGGAAATAATCCGGCAGCGGCGAGTCAAATTCGAGATACCGCCCGTCCGGATGCACAAAGCCGATTTTCTTTGCGTGCAGGCACTGTCCGCAAAGCCACTTGGGCTCGCCGCTGCCGTACACCTCGTCACCCGTCACCGGATGCCCGATATACGCCATGTGTACGCGTATCTGATGGGTTCTTCCGGTCTCAAGCCTGAGCCGCAGCAGCGTATTTTTCACATAGCGCTGCTGCACAAAATAATGCGTGACAGCATTTTTCGAGTTCTGCTGTGTCACGCACATCTTTTTTCTGTCCGTCCTGTGCCGTCCGATAGGCGCGTGTACCGTGCCGTCCTCTTTTATCGCGCCCTGCACGACAGCCATATACTCGCGCGTAAAGCTGTGCGCCTTTATCTGCTCTGCAAGCACAGTATGCGCGCGGTCGTTTTTCGCCACGATAAGCAGACCGCTCGTGTCACGGTCAATACGGTGCACTATTCCGGGGCGCAGTACCCCGTTTATCCCCGACAGGCTGTCCTTACAATGATACATCAGCGCGTTTACAAGCGTGCCGCTGTAGTGACCCGCGGCGGGGTGCACCACCATGCCCTTGGGCTTGTTTACTACCAGCAGATCGTTATCCTCATACACTATATCAAGCGGGATATTCTCAGGCGATATGTCAATCTCCTGCGGCTCGGCGGTCTCAAAGCATACCTCGTCACCGATTTTCAGCTTGCAGTTTTTCCGCGCAGGTCTGCCGTTTACAAGGCACAGTCCGTCTTCAATAAGCGCCGCCGCCGCAGAGCGCGACAGCGGTGACTGTACGGAAATAAACTTATCAAGCCTTATGTCGTTTTCTTCACATAAAAAATCGTACTTAATAACGCATACCTCCGAAAAAATATACCGTGCCGACAGCCGCTGAGACTTGCTATTCTCCGCTTACGCTTTCTTTTCCCGTGCCGTCCGCATTATCCGCATTTTCTGCGGCGGCCTTTTCTGCCTTCTTCTTTTTAGTGTCGCGTATCTCGTCGATTATAATGAACAGCAAAAGCCCCACCGAGCCTACCACGGCGCATATATCCGCAAAGTTGAACACCGCGAAGTTTATTATCTTCACGTCGATAAAATCAACAACATATCCTCTGAAAACTCTGTCTATAAGATTTGCCGCGCCGCCCGCCAGAATAAGCGACATACACCAGATATATGGCTTTCTCTTTACTCTGCCCGCAAGCAGAAGATACAGCATACCGGCAAGCACTACAGCGGTCAGTATAACGAGAAAAATCCGCTTTCCCTCAAGAATGCTGAACGCCGCTCCCGTGTTCTTCTCGTATGTGATGTTCAGGATATGCGTATCCCCGAACGCTATTATCGGAAAAGTCTGGTGCTGCTCCATATTGGATACTATCAATAATTTGGTGAGTTGATCAAGACCGATGAGTCCTGCGGCTGCCGCAAGGGCTATATATACCATTGTTATTTCCTTTCGTTATCTGCTCTGTAAAACACACACAAACGCCATCTGCGGCTGTTCTATTTTGCACCGCTGAAAATCAGCGGTGCAATATCTGTATATTTGCTTATTTACTTATTGTTGCCAAATTCGAGTGACTCATGCTTTCCCTTTGAGCCTTTTTCATTGTTCAGATTAAACAGGATAGAATCTCCCTTGTGTCCGTTATGAGCATCCGCCTTCTTCTCAGCAGGCTTCTGCTCCTGCTTTACAGGCTTGAACGGCTCTTCCTCGGTCTTATCCTCTGCCTTTGCCCCTTTTTTAGGCTCAGGCTTTTCCTCGGGCTTTTCCTCGGGCTTTTCTTCAGGCTTGCTCTCGGGTTTTTCCTCCGCCTTCTTCTCGGCAGGCTTTACATTTTCCTTTTCGGGAGCTGCCTTTTTGGCAAAGGCGCTGTCCTCGGGCTTTCTGCCCTCAACCTCTTTTGCCGTGCTGATAACAAACTCGTTCTCGCACTGCGCGGGTATGCCCTTGATATATTCGATATGAGCATTGTACGCGGTAAGAAGCTTTGAGGTGTACTCCTCTACCTCTTTTCTGGTTCTTTGCAGAACAATCTGCTCTCTCTCCGTCCTCTGCATCATTACGGTGTGGATTTCCTCGGACTTTGCGGTAGCGTCGCCTACTATCTGCTTTGCCTTTTCGTTTGCGTCAGCAAGCGTCTTTTCGGCAAGCTCGCCCTTCTTTGCGGCAAGCGCGTCAGCATCCTTAATAGTCTTGTCGGCCTTTTCCTTGGCTTCCTTGGTTATCTTTTCAGCCTGCTCCTTAGCCTCGTTTACAACGGCAATACCCTGTTTCTTGGCAATGAGCAGCGCATCACGCAGAGCGTCCTCGTCATTTCTGTACTCTCTGATTTTTGCCGCGAGTACCTCAAGCTTCTTTTCGAGCTCCTCGTTTTCGTTCTGGAGCTTCTTGAACTCTACAGATACGTCTCTTAAATACTCGTCAACCTCTTCAATTTTATATCCGCCCAATTTTGCCTTTTCAAAGGTCTTTGTGACTATTTCCTTTGCATTCACGGGAAAACCCTCCTAAAGTTAAATATATTTTTTTACACTTATGTGAATATTGCCTTTTCTGCCGATGTCGCCTATTTCGGAGAGGATAAACTTCCCCTTTCCCCTCACGCTTATTATGTCACCCTGCCGCAGTATCCGCGAAACGTTGTCGCAGATTACCGAGTTTACCTGTACAAGCTGCGGCCTTATATACTTATCCACCGCCGCGGTGCGCCCCGTATTTGTCACGCACTTTACTATGTTGTCAAGGCGAAGCGAAGCGACCGAGTAGCGAAGCTCCTCGTACTCCTGACGCGGCAATTCAAAATCAAGACCGATACTGCATTTTACACCGACCCTGCCGATTTTGGAAATGGCCGAGCAGATAACCTCCGCTATTTTCTCGGTGGTATATACCGCCGCCTTTCCGTCAGAAACGAAAATATCGCCTACGGTGTCGCGCTCCACTCCGAGCGCCATGACAGAGCCCAGAATATCCCTGTGGGTGAGCGTGTCGCATTTGCGATAGGTAAAGGTGACTGTGCTTATCGGAAACATATCCGCCGCGCCTGCGCTTAATTCCCCGCCAAAGTCATCATCAAGATAAAATGACGGTATAAGTCCGAGGCATTGCCTTACAGGCTCGGTGTTGCCTTTCCCGCCGAAAAACACCGCAGTTATCCCCACGGGAAAATGCAGTGCTTTAAGCTGTGCCTGCTCCTGCTCTGTCAGAAAGCGGGTGAAATACGGGCGCGACTTTTCGTCGCAGTCCCGTGCCGCGCTTTGTATACGGTTTATCAGCTTGTCCTCGTCAGACATATCAGCCTATATCGTCAAAGATGTCCTCACCCGATATGTTGCTGATTTCGTCGATAAATTCGCCCGAAATGTCAACATTGTAGGGAGCCAGAACGTAGGTTGTGTCGCCTATTCTCTTCAGCTCTCCGTCGGTGATGTAGCTTACGCCGCCGAGGAAGTCGATAAGACGGTTTGCTATATCCTTGTTTGTGTTGTTGAACATAAGGATAACCGTAGTCTTATTCTTGTAAAGCTCGGCAATCTCCGCTGCGTCGCTGTACTTCTTGGGTCTGTTTACAACAAGATGAAGCGTAGTGCTTGCATTATATGTAAATATCTTGCTGGAGCTTGCGGGCTGTCTTTGTGACTGTGCAGGCTCGCTCTGCACCGCTGCCTCGGGTGTGAAATCCTCGTCCTCGTCCTCAGGACCCTGCCACTTCTTAAAAGAATTTTTGAGTGAATCAAATGCGCTCATTGTTTTTCCTCCGTTTAAATTTTATTTTATTTTGCGTAGTTTCTGTAACCGAACAGGCCGCTGCCTATTCTCACAATAGTCGAGCCGTATTTTACAGCCGACATATAATCGCCCGACATACCCATAGAGAGCGTGTCCATGCCGCTTAAAAACGGGTATTTTATCCGTGCGTTTTCAAAAAGCTCCTGCATTTGTGCAAAATACTTTTCATCACCGCCTGCGGGCGGTATCGTCATAAGGCCGCGTATGCGTATGTTTTCAAGCTCCGCGGCGGCTCTTGCCGTTTCGATAAAATCATCTGCGGGCAGTCCCCCTTTGGACTCCTCCCCGCCTATGTTTATCTCAAGCAGTATATCCATAACAAGATTATGTGCAGCGGCGCGGTGGTTTATCTCACCCGCAAGCTTTATGCCGTCCACCGAATGAATCATTGCTACCTTATCAATTATATACTTAACTTTGTTATTTTGCAAGCCCCCAATGAAATGAATTTCCGAATCCGGCGAATAATTTTCGCATTTTCCCAGAAATTCCTGCACGCGGTTTTCTCCGAGAAGCTTTATGCCGAGCTTTTCGGCGTAATTTATCTTCTCGCACGGCACTGTCTTGGTGACCGCCATAAGCCGCACACTGTCATGCCGTCCCGCCTTGTCCATAGCCTCGGCTATATTTTCGGTTATGTACCTGTAGTTTTGCTCTATATCGGCAAAGGTTGTTTCTTCGGCGGATTTATTACAGAATTTTTCCGTCATACAAATCCTTCCCTTCCACAATGATATTATCGTATAAGGACAGATAACCGGTACTGCCGCTTGTGTCCTCGGCAATCACATATCCGTCGCCGAAATAAATCTTCTTTATCAGCTTGAACTCGGCGCGCGTACCGTTCCTTACGAACACGCCCATGTTGTTTTCCTCGTCAAAGTGTATCGCCGAAGCAGAAATCCGTATGCCGTTGTAGCTGTCGAGTATCAGCTTAAAGCGCTCGGTTCGCGACGCGACAAGCGAGGAGTTAAGCTCGTCACCCGAAAAAATCACGACATTTTTGTCATCACCGTATTTTATCACCGATTCTACCGTTGCGGTAATCGGCACGGTGCTAGACCCCGCGGCAAGCTCTATCTTTGTGTTTTCGGTGACTGCGGCAGACTGTGCGGTGTTCAGCACAGCGGCTACCTTCCATTTATAGCTCTCGACCATCTTTCCGATAGTGCCGCTGCCCCCGCTGCTCTTTACAGGATTTTTTACTATCTCCTCAATGACCTCGGGTGTAAGCTCGTCTGCGCTGTCAAAGCTAAGCTCGGTTTCGTATCCGTCAACACTGCTGACAAAATACCCCGCCTCGCCCGCTTCTATACTCTGCGGCTCGGAGGAGATTTTCCCCTGAAGCGTCTTTATCTGTGCGTTAAGCGAATTTATAACGGAAGTATAATCAACCGTCTTTCCCTTTGCCATGTCGCGCTTGCTCTGCAAATTAAGCAGCTGATATTTTATAGTTCCGACCGAGGCGTAGTCACCGTCATCTATAGCCTTGATAAGCTCGCTGTGCTTTTCCGCTATCAGCTTGTTGAACGCCTCAATCTGCGAATTGTCTGTGCCCGCAAGACCCTGTGCGTCCTGAAGCGTCTCTATGCGCCGCTCGAGATTATCTATCTTGCGGCATATCTCAACGTCAGACGCCGTGCTGTAAACATTTGCAATAACGCTGTTTTTCGCAAGCTTCGAGCCATCGCTGTGCGCGTACTCGATAACGCCGTTTACCTCATGGCTTACGGTATGCTCGTCACGCACAAACACGCCGGTAAAATCGATATTATCCTCCGACTCGTACCGCATGGCTACCTCGGTCTTTACCGTATGCTCGGAGCGGACGAAAAACTGGCTGATTACCGTAATCAGCAAGAACACCGCGAGTATTGCCGAGATTATTTTTGTTGTCAGCGATTTGTCCATATCCGACCCGCTTTATTTCTCCTCGTCGCCCTTATCGAACGCATCAAGGATAGATACCGCTCTCAGCGGAGTGATGGTGGAGATTGCGTGCTTGTATATAAGGTTCTGCTTTCCGTCGGTGTCAAGTATTACGGTGTAGTTGTCAAAGCCCTTTACCATACCCTTGAACTGAAAGCCGTTTGTGATATAGATAGTTACGGGTATTTTCTCTTTTCTCGCCTGATTTAAAAATACATCCTGCAAATTAAGTTCCTTTGCCATAATAAAAACATTCCTTTCTCATTCCGACAGATATGCCGGAGCATAAAAAAATAATTGGATACGGCGGCGGTATATCTTTCTTTCACCGATAAGGCGTACCGTGCCGGCGGCTGGTTTGCAGCCAGTGATATGTCCGTCTGCCGACCTACATTAAAACGCGGTCTGCAAATCAGGAGCTATCACAAGAGCTTGTTCGCTTTCTGCAAAAACGCTCGAAAGGTCTCCTCTGAAAAACTATGCCGTTTTTATATGGTGCAGAGCAACGGCAGAGGTTTTCGGAGGTAACCTAAATATATTGTATCACATTTTAAGTCAGATTTCCACAGGTTTTTATATATTTTTTTGCCTCTTCCACAATCTCCCTGCGTGAGGTCTCGCGTGTGACCTTTATCCAGTGTATTCTCTCGTCACGCTTGAACCATGTCATCTGCCGCTTTGCGTACTTTCTCGTCTCACGCTTCAGGCTTTCCACGCACTCGCCGAGCTCCTTTTCCCCGCAGAAGAACGGGAAAAGCTCCTTATAGCCTATAGCCTGCGCGGCGGTCGGGTAGTTGTCATGCCGGAAAAACTCCTGTGCCTCGTCGATAAGTCCCTCGGCAAGCATTATATCCACGCGCTTGTTTATCCGCTCATAAAGCAAATCGCGGTCGTAGTCAAACGCTATCATGCACGGGTCGTAGGGTGACGGCTCGGCTCGGCTCAGCCTCTGCATCTCGGACATGGTCTTGCCGCTCACCTTGTACACCTCCAGCGCGCGCACAATCCTGTTGAGATTATGCGGGTGGAGCTTGTCCGCCGTATCGGGGTCAATCTCACGCAACTTATCCAGCAGATACTGCGCGCCCTTTTCCCTTGCGGTCTGCCGCAGCTGCTCGCGGTACTCATAGTCGCAGTCGGTGTGCTCAAAGTTAAGATTATTCACAAGCGAGCTTATGTACAGCCCCGTGCCGCCCACTATAAAGGGGATATTACCGCGCGCGGCTATCTCCTTTATCTTCTCATGTGCAAGCTTTACATAATCCGCGACAGAAAAGCTGTCGCACGGGTCGTAAAAGCCCATGAGATGATGGGGTACGCCCTGCATTTCCTCTACCGACGGCTTTGCCGTGGCTATCTCCATACCGCGGTATATCTGCATTGAATCGGCGGATATAATCTCCCCGCCGAGCTCCTTTGCAAGCGACACCGCTATCGAGGTCTTTCCCGAGGCGGTAGGTCCGCATATTACCGCAACAAACTGTTTTTCCATCAGAATTTCCTTTCACCCAGTACGACTGAAAAAATGCTCAATCCTGCTCTTTTTCAAAGCCGTCATGACCGGTCTGCCGTGCGGGCAGAACCTAATGCTCTCATCATTATACACCCTTCTTGCAAGCGCCTCAAGCTCAGTTATGTCGTTTCGGTCGTTCGCCTTTATCGCAGACCTGCACGCCATTGTATGAAGCATATCGTCAAACAGCGCTCCGCTTTGCTCGGTGCTGTGATTTATAAGGCGCTGTGCTATCTCACACACCATCTCCTGCGGCGTGCATTTTGTTATCACCGACGGCATCGCGGTAATAAGCACCGTGCAGTCGTCCTCAAAAACAAGCTCCACCCCCAACTGCTCGACATAGCTGTAATATTCGTTAAGTGCGTTGTACTCCTGCGCCGACAGCCTTAGCTCGGTCTTGTCTATCAAAAGCTGTGAGCTGCTGTAAAACTCCGATTTCAGCTTTTCAAAGCGTATGCGCTCGTGCGCCGCGTGCTTGTCTATAAGTATCAGCTCATCATCCGCCTCGCATACGATATATGTCGCGGCAAACTCGCCTATCACGCGGATTTCCTTTTCCGCCTCGGGCTGCTCGGGTACTATCTCCCTTACCCTTACGGCGCGCGAATTACTGATATATTTAAAGCCGCTGTCAGAGCTGTCCCGATATTCCGTCTGCGCTTCTGCGGACTGTGCCGT
>CAMEKZ010000083.1 GCA_945921635.1 uncultured Clostridia bacterium | reverse complement strand
GAAAAGGAAACCGCTATACTCTCGCTATACAGCGAGGCAGAAGCCGCAAAGCAGCTGCAAAGCGAGATACTTGAAAAAAACAGAGCGGGCGAATATTCCACTCCCGAAGAATTTACAAACGCGATGCGGGAGATACCCGACATAATCGAAAAGTATGACGCTATAAAGCTGCTTTATGCAAACTATGAGAGAGTAAGCGAAGACCGTGAAAATCTGCTTATGCTCCCGTTCGATTCAAGCGCCATGACAAGCGGAATAGAGTATCTGTTTATTATGGCAATATGCTATATCTCTGCGGCTATGTGCTATTACGAAAGAAAGATGAAGCCGCTTATCGTTACCGCCGCAAACGGCAGACGCTCAGGCGGGTACAGGCTTATATCCTTGTTTTCGCTCATTTTTACCGGCTGGCTCGGACTGTTTATTATAGAGCTTACTTCATTATTTGCCGTTATCGGAGCGGAAAACCTCGGCTGTGGCGTACAGTCACTTGAAGCCTTTGAGAACACCCCGTTTGGCAGTCTGTCTATAATCGCAATGTTTATTGTTATCCACCTGACAAAGCTGCTCGGGTACCTGCTTATTTCGGCTGTATGCGTACTGCTTTGTACGCTGACAAAAAATCTGCCGCTGTCGCTGTTTGTGCCTATGGCGGTCACTTGCGTGTGGGTTTATCTTTTCGGCCAGAATAATGCCGTGTATTATTCGCCGTTTTCACTTGTGCTGGGCTCGCCGTATTACACGGGAGATTGTTATGTAACCGAGGGCAGACTTGAAATTCTGCTGTATTCATGCGTTCCTACCGAACTTCTGGTTATGCTGATAACGATAGCTGTTATTGTGATAGCGGTTACTGCGGCAGTATATATCGGCAGTATAAAGCGCTGTCGTCCGGGAAAAAAGGCAGTGATTTCAGCAGTTGCCGCTTCGCTGATACTGCTGTTGTCAGGCTGTTCTCAGAGCACCGCCGATAACACGGCGGCGGACGGAAGATACGGTTTTGCTTATGACGGTGAAGGATATTACTTACTCAGTACCGAGACCGACGATGAATACAATATAATTTCTCAAAGGATAATCAGATATGACGATAAGCTGAATCTTTCAGAGGACGATATACTGCGAAATATAACCTGTGACGGCAGGGTTGATTATATGCTTGCAAGCGACGGGTATCTTTATTATACCGAAAGCTTTCAGAATGGCGGCACATATACCGATAATGTGTGCAGAATACGGCTTAGCGATTATTATAAAGAAACCGTTCTTGCCGCGCCTGATGCCCAGCGGCTCAGCCGCTATCTTGACCTGCTGACAATATGGTCGGGTGACAGCGATGATTACAGCTACAACGGTATGTGTAAGTATCAGAATAATCTGTATCTGCAGACTAATAACTACAAGGTGTTTGTACTCGACTTGAATACGGGCGCGCGCCGTCTGCTGTTCAGCGAGAATTATATAAACGGGGATATTTCCGTTATTGACGGCAAGGTGTTCTATCTTAATTCCGACGGCAATCCGGTCTGCTTTGACAATGAAAAGAAGATTATCAGCGAAAGAATGTTCTATGCGATTTCGTCTGACAGAGAATATATTTACTGCTCGAACAATTCTGTCACTTATCGGTATAAGGTGAGTGATTTATCGGAAGAAAAGTTTGCCGATAAGGGCGAGGCGTATATGGCGGACAGGAGCTGTGTGTATTTCGGCGACGGAACATATATGGACGCTTACGGAAAACAGGTGGAAATACCTCAGGCGGAGGACGGAAGTATTTTTCTTGCAAACGGCAGAGTAATAGTCAAAAACAGTGACGGAACATTAGAATTTTCAGACAAATAACGGAGGAATTGCCTATGAAGAAACGCATTATAACACCCATACTAGCTTTATTGCTCGCTTCAACGCTCTGCTCCTGTGCTGACACCACATCTACATCTGAAAATCATACCGACAGTACAAGCGAAACAGCTTCATCATCCAATACACCTAATGTAATAGAAAGCAACCAAAGCGTTGCTTCATCGGAGAGTTTGCCCGAAACAAGCAAGGTAAATTCAATTGATGAAAGCTTAGAAAAAATAAACATATATGACTACATCCCTGTCGGATATGTTGATGAAGAGCAGAGGTATTTGCTGCTGAAAGCAAACGCAGATAACTCCTTAAACGATTATACTTGTGATTATGTAGTTTATGACGATAGAGAAAAGAAGGCTGTATATTGCTTTACAGTCGGAGGTTACTATGATCCGGTATCTGAATCACAGCCTTTTGATTCGGATGTAAAATATAGTGAAGGAATGTTCTCTTTTTCTGCGTGGAACTATTATGTCGATACCGATGAATGTGAAAGATGGTACGAGGTTACCGATGTGTACGGAAATCTGATATATAAAAGTACAACAAGCAAAACGCAGATAAGTCATTGTACTTATGTTCCTTCCGACGACAAGGTATATTACAATGCTTCTGTAAACGATGAATGCTGCTTTTATAAAATGAATTCAGACGGAAGCAATAAAGATAAATTATTCGATGAAAATTTTGCGGATTTCTATGTGCTTGATGATGAAATAGTGGGTTATTACTGCGAGGGTGAGGTGTTTACCGATGAATTTGACGCTTGCTATTTTTACGTTATGGATAAAAACGGAAAGATGATAAAGCAGATAAACATAGGTCCTTTCAGCAACTGCAACCGCAGGCTTGTAAAGGCGGGAGATTATATCTGTTTTATGTCACCGTTTGACCCGGAGATAAATCCGGATTTTTCCGAACGCTCAAACGGAGTTATTTTCTACAATTACAAAACGAACGAGCTGAGAGTACAGTATTTTGATAACGAGATAGAAAACAGTTATTGCGGGATTACTCCAAACGGTGAATATCTGATAACCTGTGTGCCCGATGATGTTGAAATCGAAGATTCTGCATTATACGGCTATGAGCGAGGTGATACAACCGTAAATATATATGATACAGCAACCGGTGAGAAGCTGAAATATGAAAAGCTCGGACAAGAAAATCTCCGCCCGTCATATATGAATGTATTCAATGACAGAGTGGTTTTCATGGACGGATGGAACAAGACTGTTTATACGATAGATGAATTTTAAACGCAGCAGACGTATTTTGAAAAGACAGTTCTGCTTTGAAAGGAAAAGCAATATGAGAAAAAATGTAAAATTAGCCTCAATTATACTCTGCACGGCTCTGTTATGTTCATGCGCGGATAGCAATATCGTGAACGATACATCATCGTTTACATCGGTTAGCAACCCGTTTGACGAAACGGCTTCCGTGACAAATATCTCCGAAGATTCTTTCGTAATAGAAACGTTGCCTCCGTTCAGCAAACCGCAGGAATCCGATGCAGAAGATGACGATTTCAGCAAATATCAGGAAGCCGGCATGGAGTTCAGCGACTACAGCATTGATGGCAAGTCAACTGTAAAGTACAGCGGGGGAGAGGTAAGCCTCAGCTTTGTGTCCGATTCTGCAAAGAATAAGTACGATGCAGAAATCGGATATATGGCATTTATAAGCGGTGTGCCTCAAAAGCTGTCGCTGAACGGTTCTGAAAAATCCGAGCTTGTAAGCATTTCACAAAATCCCGACACAAAGCAAACAGTTACTCTTACCTTTACTCCCGAGATAACAGAAGAATACGAACAGGAAAAAATATTTAAAGTAAAGCTGATGACTGTATTGCACCCGTCATACAGACCAAAAGACGGCTTTTTAGGCTTCGGTAACGCACATTCCGGACAGTCGTTCTTTGAATTTGAGCTTGAAGCAGACACAGAACCACAGATTATCGACGATTTTACATATTCGTCAGATTGTGAAAGCGTTTTAGCAACCGCAAAAGTAAAAGAGGAGTATAATCTGACTGACGCAAAAATATCCGGCACAAATATGATAAGTTTGTTTGATGCAAATCATCAGGAACACAGCTTATCTATTGATAAAAGCTCGGATAAATTGGGCGTTACTCTGCTTTTATATGGCGGCGAGCCTGATGAATATGCTGTATATTTTTATAAGAACCATGAGCGAATAAAGCTTGGAGAGAACGGCGGTATGAAATTTGCTTCAAAAACCGGTTATATAAACGAGTACAAGGTGACGCTTGACGATATAAAAGCGGGAGATATAATTTATGCTGTTGAAGTACCGCTGAACGCCGAGACAGGCTCAATGAATATCCGTAAGAGTATCAGTATTTTGGTAACAGAAAACACATAAGACAGCAAGGCAATTCTTGAAAAAAACGGAGAAAATACAAATTATTTCAAATACAGCGAATTAATCAAAGCGGTATATTAAAGCCTTTTTTGGCAATAGTATGCCGCTGAATAATTTTCTTTACTTTTCCGTGAAAAGCTGATATAATAATATTATACTTTTGTCGAAAGCGGGTGAGAGCGTTGAATATTATGGCTCAGATTTGCGGAATAGTTATTCTTATCACGCTTATGGTGCTGTATCTTATTCAGAAAAAGCTCTATCTGCGTTCGGAAAGAACGTTCTTCGGTATGCTGTTGCTTATGCTTGTTACGCATTGTCTTGATATTTTTTCGCTCTGGGCGATTGAAAATGCGTCAACGCTTCCGGATTGGTTTGTAATTACTGCGTGTAAGGTGTATCTGATTTCACTTGTAATGTGTATAACGGGCACGGTTATTTATATTTGCGGCGATATTTTCCGAAAACAGAAGGATTATTATAAAAAAGCGATTTCTTTTATAATCCCGTCCGCTATAGGGATAATATTTGTTGCGGCATTGCCGCTGTACATTTATCAGGATAGCATAGTTGCATATACCTACGGTTCATCGGCGATAGCCACTTATGTTACGGCGTTCTTTTACATCTGTACTATATTGCCGCTTATTTGCATATACCGTAAGCAGATAAACCGCGACAGGCGCTTTGCAACATTTGTATGGATGGCTTTATGGGCAATTGCTGCGCTTATTCAGTTTTTCGTGCCGAGCCTTTTGCTTGTTAGCTTTGCCGGCAGTATCGGCATGATGATACTCTATATTACGCTTGAGGACCCGGGCATGAACATCAACAAGCAGACAGGGCTTTTTAATCAGAACGCGTTTATGGAGTATATCCGCCAGAGCTTTGATACAAACACATCTGTAGCGCTTATTCAGATAAGCATTGACGGGTATTCAAAAGAGATGTACAAGGAGTTCAGCTGGGAGAACGCAGAAAATCTTCTCGGCACAGGCGGTAGGGCGCTTGTTTTCCGCAGATCCGAGGACGAGCTTGTGCTTGTATTTGACTACGCCGGGGAAGCTTTGGAATGGGAAAAGAGCTTTGATGAAAAAATTTCTCACAGCGATAATTCCGATTATATTCGTCTGCGTTATGCGTTCCGGACTGTCATAGCCGATTCGTTACAGCTTTCTAGCTCTGACGAGCTTATACATTTTCTTAAATACTCAGCCAATATTCAGTATGCCGATTCTAAAAAAGGCAAGCACACGCGTGTAATTGCGGACAGCGAAACCCTGTTATCAATGCGCCGTGAAAGAGACGTCGAACAGCTTATTGAAGACGCTATTGAAAGTGACAGGGTAGAGGTATACTATCAGCCGATTTTTTCAACCGACAAGCAGAAATTCACCTCCGCTGAGGCTCTCATACGCCTGAGGGACGGCGACGGAAATATAGTCTCTCCCGGAGTATTTATTCCGGTTGCGGAGAGAAACGGAAAAATCCTCGACCTCGGTCGCATTGTACTTGAAAACGTCTGCCGTTTTATTAAAGAAGAAAATCCTGCCGGATACGGTATCGAATATATAGAAGTCAATCTGTCGGTTGCTCAGTGTGCAAGGGAAAGCCTTGCGGCTGACTGCATAGATATTATCGATAAATATAGTATTGCTTCCGAGAGGATAAATTTCGAGATTACCGAATCTGCTTCGCTTAACAGCAAGGACATTTTTATGAAAAATCTGGAACGGCTTATGGATTATGGTATCAGCTTTTCTCTTGACGATTTCGGCACCGGGCAGTCAAACCTTAATTACATCGTTGATATGCCGGTTGATATAGTAAAATTTGACCGCGATATGATTAACGCCTTTTTCGCAAATAGAAAGGCTAGATACGTCATGGAGGCGGCTATCCAGATGATACGGGGACTTGGTCTTAAAATAGTCGCTGAGGGTATCGAAACCGAGAGCCAGTATCTCAAAATGAAGGAAATGGGTATAAACTACATACAGGGTTACTTTTTCTCAAAGCCTTTGTCTGAGAAGGAATTTAAGATATTCATTTCCGAAAACAACTGTAAGGTATTTTAACATATTGTTTGATTTATCGGAGATATGCTATGATTGAGGTTTTTTCCCCGTGCAGACTTACAACAAACGATATAGTCAAGAAAATGCTGCGTCATATAGCGGTATCGGTAATTTTGCTTGCTGCTGCAGTCTCCGCCTTATTTATCAATATTTCAAAGGACTCAGAGGCAAACCGTGACGCTGTCAGAAAGGTTACCTCTGGGGCAACGGAAATATGCGCGATAATAACCTTTGTCGTTTTTGTGCTCGCTATAGTTTATTTGTCGGTAGTCGGGGTTTTCTATTCCCAAAACGCACGGAGCAGATTTACTAAGTGGGTCTATTACAGGGGCGGGCTTTATTATATACACGCCGTAGTACCGTATTCTCATTCAAATTCTAGGATGTCACCTATAGTTAACGCACAGGATAACGCCCTTGCAGTAATAAATAACGATACTGTGCTTATAAAGCTCATTGAAAGCGATACCCCGCATCAAAGCATTCGTATAATTCCTATAGAAAAGATAGACGGTATCACGGAAAAGCGTCATGGAATTGAAATTTATTCGGATAAACTGAAGCTTAAGATTTCCGATAACATAAACGATTTTGAACGACTTTCCGATATTATTTATGGCTTATATCAGAATACAAAAGCTCCATGAGAAATCAAAGACTTCTCATGGAGCTTTTTTATACCACCGTAATTCCTATCATTACGGTTTCACCGTCAGTATTGTTCCATACCGGGTGCGGGATTTTTCCGTCAACCAGAAAAGACTCGTCTTTTCTGATAATTACCTCTTTGTCGCCGAGCAGCACCTTAGCTTCGCCATTTACTACGATAAACAGGTGATTGTGCTCGTGGGTGTGCGGAGTGGTAGGCCCTCCGCCGTTAGGTGAAAGATATGCTATAGCGCCGTCCTTGATCTCGCCCGCTTCGCCGAACAGCTTTTTCGCCTTGAAATTAACATGAGCGGGTGGTGTAATAAATTCTTCCATTCTAATTTCTCCGATATATGAATTTTAATCCTCGTAAAGGTCGCCGCTGTTTTCCTTATTCAGCGTGCCCGCCATCTCTATCATAAGAAACCGTGTCAGTTCTTTTACTACCGGTCTGTGTCTTACGCCCTTGGGTACGATAATAAATTCGCCAGCGTTTACTCTTTTAAGTCCGTCGTCTGTTTCAAGACAAAAGCCGCCCTCGATTACATAAAACAGCTCATCCGAGTTTTCATGAACGTGAAAGTCAAGCGTTCTGTTCTCTACATTTACTACGCTTAATACATTTCCGTTAAGTAATCCGATTTTCTTGTATACATACAGCTCGTCAAGCTGTTTTGCCTCGTTTAGTAAATTTACCGATTTCATATATCCTCCTAAATATTTATTGATTATCAGTTTTTCTCGCTGAAGCTGAGCTTCCATAGAGTGACATTATTATAATACAAATTTTAGGTTTTGTCAATTTTGCTAACAGATTTGTGCGTCAGTTGTATACCTTTTTTATTACAATCTGCATTTTTACGCTTGTCATAGGCATAAAGTAATATAAAAATGAAATGAGGTATCACCATGAACAACTGTTATCCGTTTAAAAACACGCCGCTACCGTATGATTATAATGCTCTGGAGCCGTATATCGACTGCGAAACTATGCGGCTGCACCATGACAAGCACCTGCAAGGCTATATCGACAAGCTGAACGGCGTATTGTTCAATTGCCGCGAGCTTCAGTCGTCCTGCCTTGAACAGCTGATAACTACCGGCTTTCGTCTGCGGGACAGCATCCGCTGTGAACTGAGGAAAAGTGCGGGCGGGGTATATAATCACCGCTTTTTCTTTGACAGCATGACGCAGAATTCTCATCAGCCCTGTGACGGTATGCTTTACAATGCGATTTGCAAGAGCTTCGGCGGGATAAAGCCGTTTATGAAGGAGTTTAAGACGGCTGCGCTGAGCGTATTCGGCTCAGGCTACGCGTGGCTGGTTGCAACAGGAAATTATCTTAGAATAATCACCCTTCCTAATCAGGCAACACCGCTTGACACAGGCTATAAGCCGATACTCTGCATTGATGTATGGGAGCATGCGTATTATCTTAAATATCAGAATAGGCGCGACGAATACATAGATAACTGGTTTAATACCGTTGACTGGGAAAAGGCGGAGGAACGCTTCTGCGGCTTACGGTAACAACAACCTTACTGCGGCGGCGCTTGCTATCCAGCCTATCATATCACCCGTAAGCGCCGCGGGTATGGCGTACCTCGTTTTCTTTATTTTAGCCGCGCCGAAATAAACGGCTATAGTATAGAACGTTGTCTCGGTTGAACCCATCATTGTGGACGCAACCTTGCCGATAAAGCTGTCTGCTCCGTACTGCGCTATTATCCCGTCATATACCGATAATGCACCGCTGCCTGACAGTGGCCTTATGAAAATAAGCGGGGCACACTCTGCGGGAAAGCCGAAAAATTCGGTAACAGGGCGCAAAGCTTCACAAATAAGCTCAAACCCTCCCGAAGCCTTGAACATACCTATGCAGGTCATAAGACAAATAAGGGCGGGGAGTATGTCGGCCGTGGTTTTCAGCCCCTCAGCTGCTCCCTCAATAAAAACATCAAATATATCGGTTTTGGAAATCAGTCCCACGGCTAGAATAATAAGTATAACGACCGGTACTATGTAATTAGTAAAATCCATTCAATCACGCTTTCATGAGTTTTTATTATGCGATTTTCCGCGAAGTCTGAACCTTGATATAAGCTTTGCCGCAAGCACCGAAAACGTAAGCACAACAACCGACACCGCCCATACGCACGGCAGTATTTCCGTGGGGGCAGCGCTGTCATATTTTACCCTGATAGTGGTTATTGTAGCGGGGAAGAACTGCAGGCTTGCGGTATTCAGAACCACGAGCATTATCATACTGTCGGTTGCGGTATCATCAGCATTTTCTTCTAATTTCAGCTCGTTCATGGCTTTTATTCCGAGGGGGGTTGACGCGTTTCCGAGTCCGAGTAGATTTGAGATAAAATTCAGCACTATATAGCTCATAGCCTTGCCCTTTTTGTCAATCGCGGGAAACAACAGATACAGAAAAGGGCAGAACAGCTTTGATAAAGCACCTATTGCCCCTGATTTTTCCGCAACCTTCATTATCCCGCTCCAGAAGCAGATCGTTCCGCACAGTGAGATCGCGAGGGTTACTGCGTGTGTACATTCGGTAAGTGCGGCGGAGGATAATTCGTCCATGTTTCCGCCT
>CAMEKZ010000082.1 GCA_945921635.1 uncultured Clostridia bacterium | reverse complement strand
TCTCGGTGTGATTTTTCAGCCTTACGATGTTTCCTCTGTGCATGAATACTATCAGGGCGCCTATCATAAGCGCAATAATCGTATTGATGTAGACGCACGGGTCGCCGGTCAGCAGTCCGAATACAAGAACCGTAGGGCCGTACAGTACCGCCGCGGTGCATGAGCCAAGCGAAACATATCTTGTAATTGCAACAATGATTATGAATATTCCGAGCAGTATGCAGGCAGGTATCCATTCAACCGTCATCAGGATAGAAACCGATACCAGTATGCCCTTACCGCCCTTGAATTTGAAATAAACAGGGAAGACGTGTCCGAGTATGCCGGTAAGCGCCGCCACAAAGGCAACAAAGTTAAGGCCGTTTTCGTATACCGTGGTGTCGATGCCCGCAAGGTATAAAAAAGAAAGTCTTACGATAATTACCGAAAGAACGCCTTTGAGTACATCTCCGAGCAGAACGAACATAGCGGCGAGCTTGCCCTGCGTCCTAAGGGTATTTGTAAGACCCGCGTTTCCGCTGCCGAGCGTCCTTATATCCTTGCCGGATTTGATTTTTGTTACGATAATCGCCGTGTTTATACCGCACAGAAGGTACGGTACGATTATCATTATCGCATAGCATAAATAAATCATATTAAATTGAAAATTCCTTCCCAATCGTGATTGAAATAAAAACAGCTTTGGCTGTAAGTGACAGTATCAATGTGCCATATAAAGGTAGGCTTCCACGCTCACCGTTGGCTAAAATAAACTGTCATACCCGCCGTTATAACCTAAACAGAAAAAACACTTCCATAAGTCAAACTACTAAATTTTCCTTTTTAACTTACGAAGTAAAACTGTTGCATAAGTCATACTGTCAAACCCGCCGTTTTGCTAAGTTTGATATATTGCCAAGCTTAAAAAAGGCGGAACTGCGCGCCGAGGCACTCGGCCGAGGCTATTCGCCGCGTTCGCGGATAATTATTTTTATGGGGGTGCCGTCAAGACCGAAGCTCTCCCGTATCTGGTTTTCGATGTAGCGCTGATACGAATAATGGAAAAGCTCCTTGTTGTTGCAGAAAATAACAAATGTCGGGGGCTTTACAGACGCCTGCGTCATGTAATACAGCTTCAGACGCTTGCCCTTGTCCGACGGCGGCTGAACTCTGGCGGTCGCATACGCCAGCATATCGTTGAGCGTACCTGTCGAGATGCGCTTTGCGTTCTGGTTGCTTGTGTATTTTATAAGCTCAAACAGCTTGTCAATACGCTGTCCGGTAAGTGCAGAAATAAAGACAAAGGGCGCGTAGGACATGAACGAAAAATCAACCTCAAGCTTTTTGGTGAACTCCTGCATTGTCTTTCCGTCTTTTTCTATCGTGTCCCACTTGTTTATTGCAATTACACTCGCCTTGCCCTGTTCGTGCGCGTAGCCCGCAACCTTGCTGTCCTGCTCGGTAAAGCCCTCGTTTGCGTCAATCATAATCACGCAGACATCGGCACGGTCAATAGCCATATACGCGCGCAATACGCTGTACTTTTCTATCTGCTCGTTTACTTTTGATTTTCTTCTTATTCCCGCGGTGTCGATAAATACATACTCGTCACCGTCACGCTCTATGACGGTATCAACCGCGTCACGGGTTGTACCCGCAATATCCGATACTATCATGCGCTCTTCGCCCGCAATTTTGTTTATCAGCGAGGATTTTCCCGCATTCGGCTTTCCGATAACGGCAACCTTTATCGCGTCCTCGGAGTACTCGTCTTGCGGGCTTTCGGACGGCATTTTTTCAAAAACCGCGTCCAGTAAATCACCCGTGCCGTGACCGTGTACCGATGATACCGCAATCGGGTCGCCCAGTCCGAGGTTGTAAAACTCGTAAAAATCGGGCGGGACTTCGCCTACTGTGTCGCACTTGTTTACGCAAAGTACAACCGGCTTTCCGCTTTTCTGAAGCATTGACGCTACATCGGCATCGTTTGCCGTAACACCAGCAGTCACGTCTGTAACAAGAATTATTACATCAGCCTTGTCTATCGCAAGCTGCGCCTGCACTCTCATCTGTGAGAGAATTATATCCTTTGTATCCGGCTCGATACCGCCGGTATCAATCATCATAAATTCTTTTCCGAGCCACTCCGCCTTTGCGTATATTCTGTCGCGGGTGACGCCCGGCGTATCGTCTACTATAGACATACGCTTGCCGACAATTCTGTTGAAAAGCGTAGATTTTCCTACATTAGGCCTGCCGACAACGGCTACTATTCCGTTCATTCTATCATTCCCTTCATTCTGCGCTTGCTGCGTTCTACTCCGATTTCTGATAAATTCCCATTGTATATAATTGATTTTCTTCGTTCTTTACCGAAAAGCTTGTGATACGAGCCGTATTTGTGTTTATCTCGGCCGTTTCTTTGCTTAGCATGAATCTGTTTGCCACATCGTTGTCACCGACCAGAGGCAAAGCTATAAAATATCCGTCCGAGTATTTTTCAGCACAGTAGCAATAAAGCTTTGTACTCGTTATATCGTCGGGCATGGTGTAAGACATCAGCGCCGCATTATCGCTAATTTTGTAAAACGGCTTTCTGCTGTAATACTTTGTTGTCATTGTGTCCGGTGCCTCGGTAGTGGTAAAATCAGGGGTAATCTCATTGCTTTTCCATGCAAAGGTCAGATCACCGACAACGGCAGTTTCGTATTTGCTGTCACTCACAAGCTCCATTACATAATCATCTGAGCCGGATTCCGTACGCCGGGTCTTAAATGTAATGCTTTCTTCAAGCAATAAGTATTGCTCCTCAGAGGAAAGAGCTATGACGCTTTCTCCGCGAGGGAGAATCTCTTTTTGTGCATAGCTGTTGTCCCTGAATTTAAGCAGCTGCAGCGTGACGGAGGATTTGTAGGTCTGTGACGTCAGCTTATCGTATGATATATCGGACAAAGGCATATCATACTTCAGCGCCGCAGTTATATCATAATTTCCGCCGAAAATAATTGCATCGGCATTCTTATCTTCGATTTTATAAAATCCCTGTTGTTTACTGTCGCTTATCCGAGAGGACAGACTGCACGGAGAAATATTTATATCAATACTTCTCGGCTGTGCGCCTTCAATCATGGAGCTTAGCTTTTGCTTTAACTCATTTTCGAGAGAGTCAGTGCCATAGTTATCCCAGCACTCTCCGCTGTCGGTATCAGCAATCACATTAAAATCGTCATTTCCGTATTCGATTTCGGCGATACAATATCCGCTTGCGTAAATGCCGAAATCGGGCACGGGCCCCGGGTCCTTTTTCGCAGCGAGGTAGTTTATGGTTGACAGCTTTGCGCCGCTGTAGTTTTCGGAAATATAATTCTCTATTATCGGTTTTGCCGCCCTTACATCCTCCATAGCCTTTTCTTTTTCTGTGTCGGACATACACGAACAGCAGAGCATAACGGTAAATATCAGCAAAATTGCAAGTGCGGTTTTCTTCATGCACAGCTCCTTTCGGAATACAACAATGAAAGCTACTCGCCGAGTATAGCGTCCAGCAGCTCATAGCCGTCCGTAGGTACGGTTATTATCTGTATATTCAAAGCCCGTTCAACATCTGACAGCGTCTTGTCGTCAAGGAATAAATCGCTGTCTGTTTTAAGCATATTTTCCGTAATCAGCAGCCTGTCGCCGAGCTTGTCCTTTATCGGCAGCAGCTGATTTATAATATCTCCCGCCGTCAGCAGTCCCGCAACGGTTATCGTCTCACCGAAAAAGTCGTTTCTGATGGTATGCACGCTTACATTCGTATTCGGAAAATCGCTTTTCAGCATTTTTCCGAGAGCGTCTATCAGCGGTGCGGCAAGTACGCCCGTCGCTACCGAAACGTTTCGGGTTTTGTCATCGGTTTCGTTAAACTCGCGCTTGTCCGCAAGTGCGTCGATAAATTCTTTATGCAGACTTGCGCACATACCCACGCCGTTTTCAAACTGGTCAAAATCGCCGTAATAGTCATAGTCGGGCAGGGGACGCTCTGCAATCAGGAAAAATTCGTCAGACGGGTAAGCAACCCGGTCGTGGTATTTTTCAAACATCATATCCCCGAAAAGCTGTATCGTATCAATCGCCTGTGAGGCGGTCCGTTTATCAAATAAACCCAGCTTCGGCAGCTTGCATCTGAATTTTGTAAGTCCCACGGGCACGCAGGCTATGCTTTTTACGGCAGGGTAGAGCATACAAAGGTCTGTAAGCGTTCGCTCCAGCTCTTTTCCGTCGTTTATCCCCGGTACAAGCACAATTTGAGTGTTAAGCTCAATGCCCGCCGCCGCCATCTTGTACAGATAGTCAAGGCACTTTCCTGCAGAGGGGTTTGAGGTCATTTTTGCCCTTAGCTCGGGGTTTGTGGTGTGTACCGATATATTCATCGGCAGCTTCATCTTTATAATACGGTCAACATCGCTGTCGGTGAGATTTGTCATCGTGATATAGTTGCCCTGTAAAAAGCTCAGTCTGGCGTCATCGTCCTTAAAATAAAGCGTGTCGCGCATACCCTTTGGCATCTGGTTTATAAAGCAGAAAATGCAGTTATTTTTGCAGTGCTGCTTTTCATCCATCAGATAGGTGTCAAACTCCAGTCCGAGATCGTCATATTCGGCCTTTTTTACCTTTACCGTGCGGTCTTCAAGCTCAACCACGGGATTTTTGTCTGATGCGTAAAACTGATAGTCAAGTACGTCGTGTATTTCATTTCCGTCAATTTTTACAAGCATATCTCCTGCCTTGATTTTTGCTTTTGCCGCGGGAGAGCCTGCTGTAACCGATTTTATTTTAACCATTCGTACCGCCTTTATAGGGAAACATATTAAAATAGGGCTTAGCTAAGCTGCCAAGCCCTTTTTTGCAATTACGTTTTTATCACAGAATAATTTGTATTGCAAACAATTACCGTAAACGCAATCATAAAATGATTACGCCATATTACGCTTCCTTGTGAGCAATAACTTCCTTACCCTTGTAATAACCACAGCTGCCGCATACTCTGTGAGGGAGCTTTAACTCACCGCACTGAGGGCAACGTGAGAATGCAGGTGCAGATAGCTTCCATACCTGTGAACGTCTCTTATCACGTCTTGCCTTTGATACTTTTCTCTTTGGAACTGCCATTTTAGCACCCCCCTCTGATGTTCATAATCTAAAAATCAGCTATAAAAATACTAGCTCAAACTAACACGACTAATATTATACA
Organism: uncultured Clostridia bacterium; assembly: GCA_945921635.1. GTDB lineage: Bacteria > Bacillota > Clostridia > Oscillospirales > Ruminococcaceae > Ruminiclostridium_E. The sequence goes on along the minus strand of CAMEKZ010000082.1, from coordinate 4,414 downwards.
GCAAAACTTCAGATTTGTCAACACTTATTTGAGATATTTTTTAATATTTTCTGTTAAATCAGCAACCTCTGCCGAAATAGTAAATGTAACACGGGTGTTTTCTCCGCTTACAGCAGCGATTTTGTCGAACATAGCGCCGACCTTTTCGAGATCTCTGCCGCAAATCTTGAGAATACCGTCAACAAATATGTCTGTGCAGTCGTAGTCGGAAGCAAGAATACCTGCGATAAAGCCTGCCATCTCGTCATAGTTTGTGACTTTATAATCCTCGATATTTACCAGACGAACCTTGTGATAGATGTCTATGTTCAGAGAAGAGCCAACCTGTACGGCAACAACGTTGCCCTTGCTCGCCTGCTCTGCGTTGTGGATTGCATCAATAAGAAGCTTGGTTTTACCTGTGCCTTTTTTTCCTGCAATAAGTTTAATCATTGTGTAGTCCTCCGTTTTTAGCGGCAGAGTGCGCCGCTTGATATAAATAAAAATCAGTAGCCTGATTTATTATCCGATTTTTGCTTCGAGGGCAGCCTTTGCGTCCTCATAACCGGGCTTTCCGAGAAGGGCAAACATATTTTTCTTGTAGCTTTCAACACCGGGCTGGTTGAAGGGGTTTACGCCGAGGATATATCCGGATACGGCGCAAGCCTTTTCAAAGAAGTAAATCAGATAGCCGAGCTCGGCTTCGTTTACCTCGGGCATCTCAAGCACGATATTGGGTGTGCCGCCCTCTGTATGAGCAATGATAGTGCCCTCGTATGCCTTTTGGTTTACAACCGACATATTCTGGTTTGACAGGAAGTTCAGTCCGTCGCCGTTTGTCGGGTCGTTCTTTAAGAAAAAGTCCTTCTGCGGCTTTGCAATGTGTACCACTGTCTCAAACAGGATTTTCGAGCCGTCCTGTATAAACTGACCGAGTGAGTGCAGGTCGGTCGAGAAGGTTGCGGCAGCGGGGAAAAGACCCTTTTTGTCCTTGCCCTCGCTCTCGCCGAACAGCTGCTTGAACCATTCGCACATCATTACAAAGGAATTTTCGTATGCAATAAGCATTTCGCACTTGTAACCCTTATTTAAAAGTATGTTGCGGAGTGCCGCGTACTTGTAGCAATCATTCTTTTCGATATCGCATACCGCAAAGTCATCTCGTGCCTTTGCCGCGCCGCTCATCAGAGCGTCAATGTCACAGCCGGCACACGCAATAGGAAGCAGTCCTACAGCAGTCAGTACCGAGAAGCGTCCGCCTACATCATCGGGGATAACAAAGGTCTCATAGCCCTTTGCATCGGAAAGCTCTTTAAGAGTGCCTCTTGCCTTGTCGGTAGTAGCGTAAATTCTGCTCTTTGCACCCTCCTCGCCGTACTTTTCTTCAAGCATCTCTCTGAATACTCTGAAAGCAAGCGCCGGCTCGGTGGTAGTGCCGGACTTTGAAATGATATTTACGGAAAAGTCCTTGTCCTTTACGATTTCGATTATCTCATTGAGATATGTAGGGCTTATGCTGTTGCCTACAAAGTAAATCTGAGGTGTGTCCTTGCAAAGGGAGTTGTAAAGCGTAGACTTTAAAAGCTCTATTGCTGCTCTTGCACCGAGGTAAGAGCCGCCTATGCCTATAACAAGCAGAACATCGCTGTCGGACTTGATTTTGTCCGCAGCCTTTTTAATTCTCTCAAATTCTTCCTTGTCGTAGTTTACGGGCAGGTCAACCCAGCCTAAAAAGTCGTTTCCGAGACCGTTTTTGTTTACAATCATCTCGTGAGCTGCCTTTACCATAGGCTCCATGCCTTTAAGCTCGTCAGCACCTACAACACCGTCAAGATATCTGTCATTAAGTTTGATTGCCATATCCATTCTCTCCTTAAGATTTTCTACTCCATCACATAAATAAAGTCCGGTGACATATTTACTTATTTTTGCCGCCGCAACTCTATATATATTTATTATAGCGAAATTTAATCTCATTTGCAAGATGTTTTACAGAGAACAAGCACTTTTGTTTAAAACTGACAAAAATAAAGCCAAAGATTTGTGCAAAATGCTCTATCAAAATCAGATTTTAAAAATCTCACAGAGAATTATCCACAGGCTTTTTATAAAGGTCAGCTCCTCAACCTCATACACCGTCACGATGTCGCTTCTGAATATCTCCTCGCCGTCAAGTGTTGCCGTAACCGCGCCAACAACTTGCCCGTATTCTACCGGTGCTGTAAGTCCCTCGCTGACCGTATATTCGTATTCGACCTTTGAAGATTTGCCGCGGGGGATAATTGCTGTCATAAGCCGCTTTACCCGTATATCGACCTGCTTTTCGATGCCGTTTTCGATGGGGATAGGACTTAGTTGTGAGCTGTCCGCCTTTGCCTTGAACACCTCGAAGCCGTTAAAGCCATAATCCAGCAGGTTTTCGCATATATCAAATCGCTGCTCGCTCTCAGCACAGCCAAGCTCTACCGCACACAGCGTCATGCTTCCTCTTTTCGCCCATACCGCTAGACAGCAGCCTGCGCCGTCGGTTGTACCGGTTTTTCCGCCCATGATACCGCTGTAATACTGCATCATCTTGTTAGTGTTTAAAAGCTGGGTCTGCCTCTCTCCCTCCCGCACATAGTCAAGCCGTGTAGCGTAAAACTCGTCGTAAATATCGTACTTGCTCACTTCCGCACAGAGTATTGCGATGTCATAGGCAGTACTGTAATGTTCGCTGTCATCAAAACCTACGCAGTTTCTGTACTGCGTATCATTCATGCCAAGCTCGGCGGCGCGCTTATTCATGCGGTTTACAAACGCCTCCTCCGTGCCCGATATATGCTCGCACAGCGCGACGCACGCATCATTTGCCGAGGCGATTACAACCGATTTTATAAGCTCTCCGGCTGTCATCTGTTCGCCTGTTTCAAGCCATATTACCGAGCCGTCCATCGAGTTTGCGTGGGCGGTGCAGGTGACTATATCGTCAAAGGACAGCCGTCCCGCCTCTATTTCCTCCGCCCATATCAGCAGGCACATGAGTTTTGTGACCGACGCTATCGGAAGCTTTTGCTTTGCGCCGCTTTCGAACAGCACCTGTCCTGTTGTGCACTCGGTGACTATCGCCGCATTTGCGCCCAATATGTCGGGCGCGTTTTCGTCACTTTCCTGTGCAAAGGCAGTAACGCCTATATTAAAAACAAGCGACAGGGCGGTCACCGTGTAGAGTAATTTTTTAGGAAATTTCATAGCTATACCTCCGTTTCCTGATGTGACATTATATGCTTTGTCCTTCAAACGAATACATATTTTTGTCACAACAGGTAAAAATATTGCTGAAATTTACCCGAAAGGAATTATGCTATGAGTTGTAAAATCTGTTTGCCTATGAAGCTGCTGATGCTGTTTTGCTACGGCGGCTGTCTTTATACGATTGTAGCGCTGTTATTCCGCGGAAACAGCCATTGGACTATGTTTATCCTCGGGGGACTTTGCTTTCTGCTGGTAGGGGGAATAGACGAGGTGTTCGGCAATATGCCGCTGATAGCCCAGATGGGTATATCCGCCGTGATAATCACCGTGCTTGAATTTATCTGTGGCTGTATCGTAAATCTGTGGCTGGATATGGACGTCTGGAATTATACAAGACTGCCGTTCAATATTCTCGGTCAGGTGTGCCTTATTTTTACCGTCGCGTGGTTCTTTCTGTCGCTGGTAGGCATAGTTACAGACGATTTTCTGCGGTGGAAGCTGTTTGAGGAGGAAAAGCCGAAATACCGGATAATATAACACCCTCGTTATCAGAAAAAGTGCCGCACTATGCGTATTGCATAGTGCGGTGCGTTTTATAATCAAAAATTATTCAATCGTTACGCTTTTCATAATCTGCGGCTTTGTAGGCTTGTCGTTCCAGTCTACCTCGGTTTCGGCGATTTCGTCAACCACCTCGATACCTTCAACAACCTTGCCGAACGCCGCATAGCTTCCGTCAAGGTGCGGGGCGTCCTTGTGCATGATAAAGAACTGTGAGCTTGCGGAGTCGGGCATCATCGAGCGCGCCATCGAAATAACGCCTCTTGTGTGCTTTAAATCGTTCTTTACACCGTTAGCCTCAAACTCGCCCTTTATATTCGTACCGGAGCCGCCCATGCCCGTACCCTCGGGGTCACCGCCCTGAATCATAAAGCCGTTTATAACTCTGTGAAAGGTAAGACCGTTGTAAAAGCCCTGTTTTACAAGGTTTTCAAAGTTCTCACAGGTGATGGGAGCGATTTCGGGATAAAGCTCGATTTTGATTTTCTTTCCGTTTTCCATTTCAATAACTATCATTGTATTTTTCCTTTCCTGTACGTCGGCTTGTTAGACAGCTCGGCGTGTTTTTTCTATTATACATCCTTTTATCGTGATAATCAAGGCTATTTTTTATTTTTACGCATTAACACGACATTTGCTA
>CAMEKZ010000081.1 GCA_945921635.1 uncultured Clostridia bacterium | reverse complement strand
CCGAGCCGGAAGAAACAAACGTATACGATATGCGCCTTACTCAGCACGAGGACGGCTGGATTTACGGTGTGTTCTGCTCGGAGAGCAAGGACAAGGACAGCAACGACCTCTCGGCGGCTATCGCGCAGGCGGGCATTGTACGCACCAAGGATTTAAAGACATGGGAGCGTCTGCCTAATCTTAAATCAAAATCTCCTCAGCAGAGAAACGTTGTACTTCACCCCGAATTTGTTGACGGAAAATACGCGTTCTACACCCGCCCGCAGGACGATTTTATCCAGACAGGCTCGGGCGGCGGCGTATGCTTCGGACTGTGTGAGGATATTACAAACCCCGTGATATGCACAGATGAAGTCGTTATCTCGCCCAGACAGTACCACACGATTACAGAGGTTAAAAACGGCGCAGGCGCTGTTCCGATAAAGACGCCCAAGGGCTGGATTCATATTGCGCACGGCGTAAGAAACACCGCGGCGGGTCTTAGATATGTAATATATGTATTTGCAACTGATCTTAATGACCCGACAAAGCTGATTGCGTCACCCTCGGGACTGTTTATAGCACCGCACGGCAAAGAGCGTGTGGGTGATGTATCAAACGTCTGCTTTACAAACGGCGCTGTAGTAAACGAGAAAAATGAGATTTACATCTACTATGCTTCTTCCGACACAAGACTTCATGTAGCGGCTACTACAATTGACAAGCTTATGGATTACACCTTCAACACGCCGTCTGACCCGCTGCGCTCGGTTGACTGCGTAAAGCAGAGATGCGAGATGATAAGTAATAATCTTAAATTTATGAATAAGTAACGGTAAAAATCACGGTGCGAAAGCATCGTGATTTTTGAGTATTATGCTTTTGGAGAGGGAATTTGATGATAAAAGAGATTAGCCAAAACGATATTGACAAATGCGTAAAGGTAATAAGAGAAAGCTTTCAGACTGTTGCAGACAGGTTCGGCATGACCGAAGAAAATGCCCCACGCTTTACTGCGTTTGCAACAACAAAAGAGAGATTAGAGTGGCATTTAAACGCGGAGCACAGACCGATGTACGCCTATTATGACAATGGCAGCATTGTCGGCTATTATTCTTTGTTATTGCAGGAAAACAGCGAATGTGAGTTAAATAATCTATGCGTCATTCCGGCTTGCAGGCATAACGGAATCGGTGAAAAGCTTTTGCTTCATTCGTTTGAAACAGCAATGGGATTTAACTGTAAAAAAATGAATATCGGCATAGTAGAGGAAAATTCAGTTTTGCGTAAATGGTATGAGAGCTTCGGATTTATACATACAGGTACACAGAAGTTTGATTTCTTTCCTTTTACCTGCGGATATATGGAAAAATTGTTGTAACAGATGTACAAATACCCCGTGCGAAATTCGCACGGGGTTGCTGTATTATCGCAAAAGCTAAACAAAAATCCCTGTCAAGAAAACCTGACAGGGATTTATCATCATTTATATTCGGGATTAAACACCGTACTTGGCAGTATTTACCTTAACGCCGGGGCCCATTGTTGAGGAAACCGTGCAGCTCTTGAGGTATGCACCCTTTGCTGCAGCAGGCTTAGCCTTAACGATAGCTTCCATAAGAGCGTTGAAGTTTTCTTCAAGCTTATCCTTACCGAAGGAAGCCTTGCCTATGGGGCAGTGGATTATGTTGGACTTGTCAAGACGGTACTCAATCTTACCTGCCTTAGCGTCAGCGATTGCCTTAGCTACATCGGGAGTAACGGTACCTGCCTTGGGGTTAGGCATAAGGCCGCGAGGACCCAGAACCTTACCGAGACGACCTACAACGCCCATCATGTCGGGAGTTGCAATAACAACATCGAAGTCCATCCAGCCGTCTGTAATCTTCTTTACTGTATCATCATCTGCAACATAATCAGAGCCAGCGTCAACGGCAGCCTGAATCTTGTCGCCCTTAGCAAATACGAGTGTACGAACTGTCTTACCTGTACCGTTGGGAAGAACAACAGCGCCTCTTACCTGCTGGTCAGCGTGACGTGAGTCAACACCGAGTCTTACATGAAGCTCAACTGTCTCGTCAAACTTTGCCTTTGCTGTCTGGCAAACCAGATCGAGTGCTTCATTTGAATCATACGCTTTTGTGCTGTCGATCAGCTTTGCGCTGTCAACATATTTTTTACCTTGCTTCATTCATTATCCTCCTTGTGGTCAAACGGAATTTATCCTCCCACCGTCTTAATTAGTCAACTACTTCTACACCCATAGAACGGGCTGTGCCTGCGATCATAGACATAGCTGCCTCGATAGAGCCTGCGTTTAAGTCGCGCATCTTGGTTTCTGCAATCTGCTGAACCTGAGCCTTTGTAATCTTGGCTACCTTTGTCTTGTTAGGCGTACCTGATGCTGTTTCAATTCCGCATGCCTTCTTGATAAGAACAGCAGCAGGCGGAGTCTTTGTAATAAATGAAAAACTTCTGTCGGCATATACGGTAATAACAACGGGTATGATAAGACCTGCGTCATTCTTTGTACGCTCGTTGAATTCCTTTGTGAATGCCATGATATTTACACCGTGCTGACCTAATGCAGGACCAACCGGGGGAGCCGGTGTTGCTTTACCGGCAGGAATTTGTAATTTAATAAATCCTGTAACCTTCTGAGCCATTTTAACTCTACCTCCAATAAAACAATTAGAACTTACATTTCAACTTTTTGTACCGCAGATATTTCCAATGTTGCGGATGTAGGACGACCGAACATGGAAACCGTAACGGATACATTGCCGGTTGCCTCGTCGATTTCATCAACGACAGCTTCAAAGCCGTTAAGCGTACCCGAAACAATCTTGACGGTATCACCGACTGCGAATGAAACCTCCGCAGCCTTTTTAGCAACGCCGAGATTTGCTACCTCTGCGTCAGTCAGCGGAATAGGTTTGGATCCGGGACCCACAAAGCCCGTAACACCTCTTGTGTTGCGGCAGATGTACCATGACTCATCGGTCAGTACCATCTTTACATAAACATAGCTCGGAAAGAGCTTGCTCTCGTACTCGTGAGTTTTGCCGTCGCGTTCCTCTACCACTGTTTCGGTAGGAACCATAACTTCTTCGATTAAATGGTGTAGGTTGTTGTTATCAACCAACTTCATTATGTTGTTGGCAACCTTGTTTTCATAACCGGAATAGGTATGGAGAATATACCATTTTGCCTCAGACATATTATCAAGTCCCTCCTACTTTAATACTTAGCCTGTTACACTCATGCCAAGCGCCAGTCTGAGCAGCGTGGCAAAAAGCGTGTCCAGTCCCCAAACAAAAATACCCGAAATAATAAGGGCAATCAGTACGACTACCGTGTTGTTAATAACGGTCTTTCTGCTCGGCCACACAACCTTTTTAAACTCGGACTTTAAATCCTTGAAGTATTTTACGATGGATTTTTTGGGCTTTTTGGAAGCGGCAGCTTTTTTGCTGTTCTTCTCGTTGGCCTTTTTCGCTTTGACTTCGTCTTTAGTTAAGTCTTTTTCTTTAGCCATCATAATCCTCCTTACTTAGTTTCCTTGTGTGGAGTATGCTTCTTGCAGAACTTGCAGTATTTTGTCATCTCAATTCTGTCGGGGTCGTTCTTCTTGTTTTTCTTGGTGTTGTAGTTGCGCTGTTTGCACTCTGTACACGCAAGCGTAATTTTAACTCTCACTTTTCGGCACCTCCTATTTTTTTGCCCTTACGGGCTTTAGCCTCCCTCGTTTGCCTTGACCTTTTGTCGCAGCGAGGATTTATTTTCTGTACAAAAAAGGCACAAAAAAATAAACCCCTATTGAGGTACTATAATCATAACACATAATCGCATGATTGTCAATAGGGATTTATTAAAAAAATTGATTTTCACCTAAAAATATCGCTAACGGAGCTTAAAATACAGCAAAATCTGAAACGCTCCGATACCGGCAAGCAATAAAAGCACTACTATCTGTGCCGCGCCCCACACGGGCATTCTGAGTATCAGAAGCAGACACGCTCCGAAAAGCACGGCGGCATTTATCAGAAAACGCTTTTGTCCCTGCCCTGCGGGACTGTTGCGGATAAGCCTTTTACTGTTCTTATTCATTGCTCATCTGTAAGCGCTTTGCCATCAGAGTGTTCTTCATCAGCATAGCGATTGTCATAGGGCCTACGCCGCCGGGTACGGGGGTTATGTATGAGCACTTCGGCGCTACTTCGTCAAACTTTACATCGCCGCAGAGCTTATTTTCGGCGTTTCTGTTCATGCCGACATCTATTACGACCGCGCCGTCCTTTACCATATCCGCGGTTACAAAATCGGCTCTGCCTACTGCGCTTACGAGTATATCCGCGCGACGGCATACCTCGGCGAGATTCTTAGTTCTGGAGTGGCATACCGTAACGGTTGCGTTTTCATGAAGTAAAAGCATAGCCATTGGCTTGCCTACGATATTAGAGCGGCCGATAACGACACATTCCTTGCCGCATACATCGGTGCCCGTGCTGTGGATAAGCTCCATTACACCCGCGGGAGTACACGGCAGAAAAGCGTAGTTTCCTATCATAATTTTTCCTACATTGACCGCGTGGAAAGCGTCAACGTCCTTTAACGGAGAGATAGCCTCTATTACCTTCTCCTCGTCAAGATGCTTCGGGAGTGGGAGCTGGCAGAGTATGCCGTTTACCTTGGGGTCATTGTTCAGCGTGTCTATAAGCTCTAAAAGCTCTTTTTCGGTGGTTTCCTCCGGGAGCGCGTACTCAAAAGACTGCATACCGCAGACCTCGCACGCCTTTTTCTTATTATTTACATATACGCGGCTTGCCTGATTGTTGCCTACTATAATGACAGCAAGTCCGACCTGTAGGTTGTCGCGTAATATCTCCTGCCGTATCTGCTCCTTTACGCTTGCAGAAACCGCTTTTCCGTCTATAATGTTCATGCTTTTGTTCCTTTCTGAACGAAATCTTATTCCTCAGTATTTTCTCCGTCATGCTCACTGACGGACTCGCTATCTTCGGTAGCTTCATCTTCCGACTTATCTTCCGTTTTATCCTCGTTATCCGCTGTATCGGCATTTTCTGTGCTTTCCGCCGTTTTCTCGGTATCTGCGGTGCTTTCGGGAACATCGGAAGAAGGCTTTTCATCATCCTCTGCTAAAATGCTCGGAGCCTGCTCCTCGGCGCGCTTCATAGCCTTTTTAGCCTTTTCCTTTTCATCGATTATCTGCTGACGCTTTGCATAAGCTTCAAGCCGCTCGGCACAAAGCGCGGTATCCTTATATATGGTATAGCCCTTTTTCTTGGTCTTTGTCAGCTTGCAGAATATAAACAGACCGAGTGCGATTATCGCCGAAATACCTGCAACAAGCTGAGATACTCTGATACCTGTATCTCCGATATAAAGGCTGTCTGTGCGAAGTCCCTCAATCCAGAAGCGGCCGAGTCCGTACCATGTCACATACAGCAGGAATATCTCGCCATCAAAGCTCCTGAGCTTTTTGGAGTAAAAATGCAGAGCGATAAAGCCGATAAGACACCAAAGGCTTTCATATAAAAAGCAGGGGTGAACAAGGGCATATATTCCCTCGCCCGCCGCGTCAAGAGCGTTCTGCTCGGCAACTACAACAGGGTCGTTAATTATAATTGTACCTGTCATGCCCCACGGGAGTGTGCCTGCGGTAGGCGCACCGTATGCCTCTTGATTTACAAAGTTGCCCCATCTGCCTATGCACTGACCGATAAGCAGTCCCAGACCGCCGAGGTCAAACAGCGCGGGGAGCTTTACCTTGCGGATAACGCACATAATAGCCGCCGCGATTGCCGCCGAGATAATGCCGCCGTAGATGGCAAGACCGCCGTGCCGCAAGTCAAAGAAGTTTATCTGCGTGTCAATAAATATGCAGTAATACGCCCTCGCGCCGATAAATCCGAAAATAATAGCAACAAACACAACGTCAAAAACGTGGTCTGCAATAAGTCCGAATTTTTTCGCTCGCCGCATAGCGTAAATAAACGCGATGATTACGCCTAGAGCGATAATTATACCGTACCAGTAAACGTCGATGCCGAAAACGCTGAACGCGACGCGGTTTATCTCAAACGAGCCGCTGAACAGATTAGGAAACTCGACCTTTTCCATTAGCTTTAAAATTCCGTCCATAAATTTTGCCCTTTCGTTTGTCAGTCGGCAGGCTCAATGATAGAAATGACGCTGTTTTCAATGTCCATTTCGTCGAGAGCCTGTTTTATATCGTCAAAGGTAACTCCTGCGACAATTTCGATGCCATCGTAGATACCTATTCCGTTTATCTCATAATCCAGCATATTGTTGGCAACCGACTCAACGTTGTTGAAGCCTGCAACCAACTCACCGTAGGTCTTGTTGCGTATTGTGACGAACTCGTCCTTGTTAAGGCCGTCATGCTTGATGCGGCAAAGCTCGTCCTTTACCTCCTGCATTACCTTGTCGGGGTTTCTCGACTCGCCGTCGGCGATTACCGAGAAATAGCCTCTGCCGCAGAAAACGCCTACATTAAACGTTTCGTTTATAAGTCCGTTTTCGTACTGGGTATTATAGAAGTCCGAGGTCTTTCCGAGGCACATTTCCATCAGGATATTATAAATTATAAAGTTTCTGTAGCGCTCCTTTCCCTCATAAGCGGGGAATTTAAAACCGATATTGAACAGCGGTATAGCGCAGGATAGCTTTTGCGTTGTACGCTTTGTGCATACCTGCAAGGGTTCATCGGGTACTATCACTTTAAGTCCCAGATCCTCCGACGGCTTTAGCAGTCTGTCGCAGATTTCAAGGGTTTTGTCAACGTCAAAGTTGCCCGCAATTGAAATTACCATGTTGTTGAGATTATAAAATGTGTTGTAGCAGCGGTAAAGCAAGTCCTTGTTTATCTGCGCAATGCTGTCTATCGTGCCCGCAATGTCAATTCTGACGGGGTTTTTCGAGTACATCGCCTGCAAGCAGTTGAAGAACACGCGCCAGCCCGGGTCGTCCTCGTACATTCTTATTTCCTGACCGATAATGCCCTGCTCCTTTGCAACGGTTTCATCGGTGAAATAAGGCTCCTGTACGAAGCTGAGCAGTATTTCAAGGTTCTCCTCAAACTTCTGCGAGCAGGAAAACAGATACGCCGTCTTGTCAAAGCTGGTATAGGCGTTAGCGTTTGCGCCGGTCTTTGCGTACAGCTCAAAGGCGTCGCACTCGTCATTTTCAAACAGCTTGTGCTCAAGATAGTGTGCGATACCCTCGGGCACGGTGACAAAATCCTTGTCGGCGTTTGTCTTGAAGGTGGTGTCAACCGAGCCGTATTTTGTGCCGAACAATGCGTATGCGGTCGAATAGCCCTTCATAGGGTAAAGAAGAATTGTCGCGCCGCTTTTGTGTTTTATTCTTAAATATTCTTCTCTTATACGAGAATTAGTTATTTTTTCCATCGAGTATTCTCCTTTGTTTATTCGTCAAGCGAGGTCAGTACATATACAGTATCAAGCACGCAGGACTTTGCCGCTTCGATAATTCTTTCCTTTGACACACCGATATACTTTTCAAGCTCCTTTGCGGGAGTTTCTATTCTGTCCTTTACTATGTGGTCGATATACCAGCCCGCTACGCCCTGTGCGCTGTCGCCGATACCGTTCAAATTATTTATCAGCGACATCTCTGCAAACATGATATCATCATCGGTAAAATTACCATTTTTAATCTCATCGAGCTGTCTGATGATTTCCGCTTTTGCCTTTTCGATATTTTCTTGTTCAACGCCGCAGTCAACTATCAGAAGTCCCTTTACTTCGTTAAAGGAAGCCGAGCAGTAATAACAGAGCGACATTTTCTCCCGGACATTCATAAACAGCTTGGACGAGGTTGTGCCGCCGTAGATTTTCTGCATCATGACAAGCGCGCCCATATCCTCGCTGTGTGACTTAAAGCCGAGTACCATTTTGCTCTGATTTACGCTGAGCTTTTCGGTTACCTCTGCGGTTTTCTCCTTAATCGGGCTGATTTTCAGCGAATAGTCCCTGATATTATTTCTGTCGATTTTTGAAAAGGCTGTCGTGAATTCATCCGCAACATCCTTAAAATCGTTGCAGCCTACGCACATAATCTCACAATGCGTATTGCATATAAGTCTTTTATATGCGGCATAGGTGTTTTCGGGAGTAAGTGCGTTTGCCTTTTCTAAAGTACCCTGCGGCATAACCGCTGTCGGCTCGCCCTCGCACAGAGTGGTCAGCATACGGTTTATAGCATAGGAGCGCTTATCATTTATAACAGTTTCGATATCGTCGATAACAGTTTGTCTTTCGAGATTTATTACACTCTGCGGAAAAGCACCGTTTTCGATAACCGGTGAAAATAAGCATTTTATAAGAATGTCGGTCATTTCTTCTGTTATTTTCTCGCCCGATAATGCATAAACGTCATCGAGAAAATACGCCGAAAGTCCGGTATAATGCAAATCGTATTTTCTGCCCGACAGAGTAGAGATACTTGCGCCGTAAAGCGTAGATAGCTTATTTTTGAGTAGCTTATAGGTTGGATAGTCCGAGTTTCTGTTTGCAAGCACGCACGGTACCATTGAGTTTTCGGTGGCTCTGTCCTCGCTCAGCTCATCAAAAAAGCTGACGGTAATATAGTTTTTCTTATATCTGCTGTCGGTTATACTGCTGAAATATACACCGTCGGCGATTTGTCTGCGGTTTATTATGTTGTCCATGAATATAGCCTTCCTTTCTTTATAGGGCGTTTATCACTTTCGCTGTCCCGTTATATCAGAATTCCATTTTTAAAATACAACATTACAAGTATATCATATTTTTATCCCAAATTCCATACTTTTCACAAAAAAATCATGAAGCGTGCCGCTTCACCCAATTCCGGCGCGTATATCTTTGCAATATATAAAAGTTAGCGACCGCGCCGGTTAGAAGATAGTGCAAATTTAATAATAATATGATAAGCGTGCCGCTTCACCCAATTCCGGCGCGTATATCTTTGTGATATATAATAGTTAGCGACCGCGCCGGTTAGAAGATAGTGCAAATTTAATAATAATAATAATAATATGATAAGCGTGCCGCTTCACTCAAACGGCAAGGATGCCGCAAATTGCCTGTCCTAAAGCGTTGCACGGATGCAACGCCACTAAACAGGCACAATGACGGACGCGTATATCTTTGTGATATATAATAGTTAGCGACTGCGCCGGTTACACGATAGTGCAAATTTCAGTTCAAAATAAAGTGTGCCGACATCAAAAGCCACAGCCGTGCAAACCTCCGCAAAAGTCAATCATTCCAGCTCCGCTACGGTAACCCCCGCTTCGCCCTCGCCGTACACCCCGTCACGAAAGCTCTTTACATGAGGATTTCTCCGCAGGTACTGCTGTACCGCGCTTCTGAGCGCGCCGGTTCCCTTGCCGTGGATAATGGTAACCACCGAAATTCCGCTCATAAGACAGCTGTCGATAAAGCGGTCAACCTCCATTACGCCCTCATCGCCCATCATGCCGCGTATATCAAGCTCCATACCAGATTTTCTGGTAAAGTTGCTGACAACCTTTTTGCTGACCTTGGGTGCAGGCTGCTTCTTGCTCTCGGGCTTTTGCTCAACTAGGCGCAGATTTTCGAGCTTTGTCTTGGTTTTCATCGATCCTATCTGCACAAAGCAGACATTCTTCGCGTCAGGCAGTCTTATCAGCGTACCCTCCTTATCAAGGTCGGCAAGCCTTACGGTGTCACCGACTTTAAGCGGGCGCGGCAGTACATAATG
>CAMEKZ010000080.1 GCA_945921635.1 uncultured Clostridia bacterium | reverse complement strand
ATTATTTGAAAAAACTGCGTTTTTGCGGTGCGTGGGTTTATCGACAGTCTGAATCGGGAAATTCAACTGAATTTCCCGATTTAATGTATGGTACGCCTGATGCGATTCGAACGCACGGCACATAGCATCGGAGGCTATTGCTCTATCCAGCTGAGCTACAGGCGCATATTTAAAGCGGACAGTAACCTATCCGCTTTATTATTGTATCATATTTTGCTATAATATGCAAGTAAAAATTTACTGCAAGTAAAAATTTACTCTGCAAGCAGCACCTCACACGCGGCAAGCTTAACCGCCACGCAGAACACCTCCATAGCCTGCTGCAGCTCGTCGGACGTGGGGTAGGTGGGGGCGATACGGATATTCTTATCCTCGGGGTCGATACCGTAGGGGTATGTCGCGCCCGCGCCCGTCAGTACAACGCCTGCGTTTTTGCAAAGCTGAACCGTGCGCTTTGCCGTACCTTTAAGACCATTGAAGGATACGAAGTAGCCGCCGTTAGGCTTGTGCCATGAGCCGAAGCCTGTCGGCACAATTTCCTTTTCGAGCGTATTAAGCACAATTTCAAATTTCGGCGCGATTATTGCCTTGTGCTTTTCCATGTGCGACTTTATGCCGTCAAAGTTCTTGAAAAATCTCGCATGACGGAGCTGATTGAGCTTGTCGTAGCCGATAGTCTGATAGGTCATCTGGCTCTTTATAAACTTGATATTCTCCGCACTCGCACCGATTACTGCAAGACCGCCGCCGGGGAAGGAGATTTTAGATGTCGAGGTGAACATATACACCATGTTTTCCTTGCCGGTTTTCTTCGCCTCGGAAAGCAGGTTCAGCAGATGGTCGGGTGTATCTGTCAGGTGGTGCACGCAGTATGCGTTATCCCAGAAAATCCTGAAATCCTTTGCCTTCGGCGAAAGGTTTGCAAAGCGCTTTACTACCTCGTCCGAATATGTGATGCCCTCGGGGTTGCTGTACATCGGTACGCACCAGATACCCTTGATAAGCTCGTCCTCGGCTACCAGTCTTTCCACCATATCCATGTCGGGACCGTCTGCCTTATAGGGTATTGTAATCATCTCTATGCCCATGCTCTGGCAGATTGCAAAGTGCCTGTCATAGCCGGGTGCGGGGCAGAGGAATTTAACCTTTTCGTTTTTGCTCCACGGCTTGTCACCGCCAAGCACGCCCAGCAGCATAGCTCTTGCTATCGTATCGTACATCAGCTGAAGGCTGGAGTTGCCTCCGATGATTATTTCGTCGTGGTTTACTCCGAGCATAGGCATACAAAGCTGCTTTGCTTCTTCGATACCGTCAAGCACGCCGTAGTTGCGGCAGTCTGTGCCGTTTTCGGAAAAATATTCTCCGTCAAGGCAGTGTGTCAGCATATCTATTGACAAATCAAGCTGTGCGGGAGCGGGCTTTCCTCTTGACATATCAAGTTTCAGTCCTTTAGCGCAAAGCTTTTCGTATTCTTTTTCAGCCTGCTGCTTCAGCTCTAAAAGTTCATTCTTGTTCATTTTTAATCCGAACCCCATCTGTAATTATTTTTGCGCAAAGCTCACTCTGCGCTTCTTACTATATTATATTACTTTACATCGGATTTTGCAAGTGTTTTTTTGATTTCCTGCAATTTTTATGCAAATTGAGCAGAAACCGTGCCATTCTGAGCGGTAAATATGACATCAACCACTAAAGATTGTTCGTTTATGCCCGAAAGATTGAGCGGCGCGTTGTTCTTTACGTTGTATTTCCATTCAAATGTGACGGTAGTCGAGGTTTTTCCGTCAAGAAACGCGAGGTTAAGGTCATAGGTCGTAGCCGCGTCACATACCGCCGAGGCGGAAAGTCCGTCGTCCGCAATCACGGGCAGAGTAGAGGTTATCTTTTTCAGCTCGCTCGGCATTACGCTCCTTAATGAAATTATCTGCGAGTTGCCATCGGTGTAGATGTCAAGCGTAAGATTCTCGCAGTAAAAGCCGACCTGCTGCTGACCGTCCATAGGCTCGTCCGCCGCCTCGCCGGTAACTCTGAAATAGTCGGTACCGCTGTCGGTTACGTTTATATAAAAGGTGGGGTGAAATACCGGCGTTCCCTTTGCGAGTATCGCATCGTATGCGGTAACGGCGCCCTCGATATTGTCCGCTACATCGGCAAGCGCGGTGTTTACCTCCGCCTCGGCAAGTCCCGCGTAATACTTGTTTGCGGCGCACAGCGATGTTCCCTCATAAATCACGGTTTTCTCGCTTCCTGCGTAGACGGAATTTGTGCGGGTAAACTGCATATACAGCACCAGCCCTATTCCAAGTGTAACCAGAATTATCAAAAGTATGAGTACGGTTTTTTTCATGTCAGACCGTTCCTTTCAAGCCGCGGCTTATACGCAGTACAAATTCATATCCCAGGCGGGGATATACGGGTGCTGGCGCAGATAAAGCCTGTAGGCGCTGTTCATTTCCTTTATTTTAAGCGGTAGCTCGAACATATCCTCTGTCCTGTGGTAAAGCGACACAATAAGCTTCGGCTTGCACCGCGCTATCGTTTTCGCACAGCCGTCAAGCGCCCTGCTCTCGCTTCCTTCTACATCAAATTTTATCAGCGATACCGGGTCGTCCCCGACCGCTCCGTCAAGCGAGCGCATATTGATATGCTTTATAAGCGATGGATTTACCGGCTTGCCCTTTTCGTACGGGGTGAGCGTCGAGTTTCTGCCGCCGCGGCTGACAAAATCCATCACGCAGTCCTCGCTCCACGCGCCCGCATTAAATGTTCTGAAATCGTAGGGACTGAGCGCGTAGTGGCGGCGCTTTAGCTTGTTGTAGTTTCTCGCGTCCGGCTCAAAGGCGTAGATTTTCGTGAATTTACCTTGTACCGTCTGCAAAAATTCTTCAATCGTATCACCGTTATACGCGCCGAGGTCGGCGTATATTTCGCTGTCCGACAGGCTCAGCAGTTCATATGCCTCTGCCTTGGCGGTCTGATTTTTGATAAGGCAGTCGGGTCTGCCGCTTATCCTGTATTCGAGCCAGCCGTCAAACACCCGCTTTGACTGCTCATCAGCGAGCATATCATAGACAGCTCTCAGCTTTTCCTTGTTTTCCTCGGCGTATTCTTTATCGAAAAGTCCTCCGCCTACAACCGGCACATCCGGCGCGTAAAGCTCGTGCTTCTCGCCTATATCGGTTATCCTCTGCATGACCTCGGGCAGAGCCGTGCCAAAGCAGACAAGCACGATAAAGTCGCCGAACTGCCTTTCGGTGTCCGCAAGGCTCTTTACCTCAAAGCCCGCAAAGCTGTGCCCGCGGACAAACTCATCGCTTGCCATAAATCCGGACGGCTTTATATCCTTGCTATCCATGACATTCAGTATTTTCTGTGCGCCGTCGCCCATACCGTAAAGTATGATAGGTTTGTCGGTGCTTTTAAGCCGCTCCCATAAAGGTACGGCGCTGTTTATATCAAGCATTTTAACATCTCTTTTCTTTATCTTCCGATATTATTTATAGAAAGTACGGCTATTCGACCGTAACCGATTTTGCCAGATTTCGCGGGTGGTCTACATCGCAGTTCTTCAGCACCGCAGTATAATAAGCGATAAGCTGTAACGGCACTACCGCAACAAGCGGCATCAGCAAATCCCGCGCCATCGGCAGATATACAGGATAGTCCGCGTCCGCGGGGTCAAGCTGCATATCCTCGCCGCACACGAACACGACCGTAGCGCCGCGCGATTTTACCTCCTTAACATTGCTTATCGTTTTATCGAATAAATCGTGCTGGGTAGCTACCGCGATGACCGGCATACCCTCCGAGATAAGGGAGATAGTTCCGTGCTTCAGCTCGCCCGCCGCGTAGCTCTCCGAGTGGATATATGAGATTTCCTTTAGTTTAAGGCTGCCCTCCATGCTTACCGCATAGTCGAGCCCGCGCCCGATATACAGCAGGCTGTCCGCGCTGACAAGCCTTGACGAAACCCGCTGGTACTGCTCCTGATTGTCTACGCATATCTGCACCCTTGACGGTACTTCAAGCAGCTCGGATATAAGCTGCCGGCACATCTTTTCATCAATCGTGCCCCTCGCGAACGCACCCCTGAATGCACGCAGGTACATAAACGCCGCCTGCACCATATACGCCTTAGTCGAGCAGACCGATATTTCAGGACCCGCGAGCGTGTACATCACCATTTTTGCCTCGCGCGCTATTGACGAGCCGACAACATTTACCACGGCGAGGGTGTCCGCACCTGTCTGATTTGCAAGCTTCAGTGCCGCGAGCGTGTCCGCCGTCTCGCCCGACTGCGAAATGATGACCACAAGGTCATCGGGTGAGAGCAGGGGGCTGCGGTATCTGAACTCCGACGCAATATCCACGATAACCGGAGTCCTCGCAAGCGATTCTATCACATATTTTCCGACTGCGCCCGCGTGCATAGCCGAGCCACAGCCTACAATATAGATGTGATGATAATTTTTCAGCATCTCATCGGTAAGTCCGCACTCGGAAAAGTCCGGCATACCGTACCTTATCCGCGGGGTCAGCGTCTTTTTTAGCGCGTCCGGCTGCTCGCATATCTCTTTGAGCATAAAGTGGGCGTAGCCGCCCTTTTCTGCCGCAGATACGTCCCAGTCGGCAACCTGTATTTCCTTTTCTATCCTGTTTTTATGTATATCGTAAAATCCGGCGCCGTCCTTTGTGATTTCGGCAATCTCGCCTGCTTCTAAAAGATAATACTGCTTTGTATGCCCGATAATCGCGGTTATATCGGACGCTATAAACATCTCGCCGTCGCCCTTTCCGACAATCAGCGGACTTTCCTTTCTCACCGCGTAGATATGGTTTTTATGCTCGCGGAAGATGATACCGAGAGAATACGCGCCCTCGATATCCGCAATCGTCCTGATAATAGTCTCAATCGGGTCGCCGTTGTAGTTGTAGTCGAGTAGCTTTGCGACCGCCTCGGTGTCGGTCTCGCTCTCAAAGCCGTAGCCCTTGCCGGTAAGAAATTCCTTCACCCTGCGGTAGTTTTCGATAATGCCGTTGTGTACTATCGAAACGCGTCCGTTTCCTATCGGGTGGGAGTTTATATCGCTCGGCTCGCCGTGGGTAGCCCATCTGGTGTGACCGATGCCCGCGACAGCGGAAAAATGCGCTTCGCTTTGAAGCTTTTTAACAAGGCCGTCCTTGATTTTACCCTTTGCCTTTACCGTCTTTATCCTGCCGTCCTCAAAAACCGCGATACCCGCCGAGTCGTAGCCTCTGTATTCGAGCTTTGACAAAGCGTCAACGAGTATCTCTGTACATTCCTTTTCTCCGACATATCCGACTATACCGCACATAACAAAAATCCTTTCTGTTTTGCTTCGATATATAAATGTATTCGGAAATTCGGCAAAATAAAACGGCGGACTTAGCCAAAATAAAATCAATTTATAAAAGTATACCATATTTCCGCATTAAAAGCAAGAGTAGGGCGAAAATTAAATATTGACATCTGACCCAACGTGTGCTAGAATAAAACCGTAAACATTTTACTTACGGAGGAAATTACTATGAGTAATAATCAATATATTGATTATATCCAACAGTTTTCGGACTATATGCTTATTCCCACCGTTCTGATGGCGGTCGGAATAGCGTTTGCCGTACTCTCAATAATCTGCTTTGTGCTTGCTCCCGCATATTCAAAGGGAAAGGCAAAGGGCGCAAAGACAACTGCCGCGATTATATCGACCTTCGGGCTTGTTGTCGGAATTTTGCTTTTAGTTGCATTTTTGTTCATCTCGGCCTGCGTGATAATAGGCTCGGTTGCTTCAATTAACGATTACAGTATATACAGAGCCTTCTACGGTATCTGTTTTGCTCCATCGAGATTAGGTATGCCGATTGATGTTCAAGATGGTATCTCGCCCATGCTCGTAATCGGATTTTACGCCCTGTATCTTGTTATACCGGGAATACTCGGTATTGTATCCTTCGGCGTTTCCTGCTCTGCAAGAAGAAAGTTCAAGATAGCAAACGGACTTATCCCGCCGAAAAAAACGCCCGTGCCGAATATGCAGAATGCACAGATGCGCGGCCAGGCACCGTATCAGCAGGGTTATCCCGCAAACGCACAGTATCGCAGCCCTAATATGGCGCAGAATTATCAGGGTCAGCCAAACCCCGCTTATCAGAACGCACAGGGTCAGCCCTATCCGCAGTACAATCAGCAATACAACCCTCAATACAATCAGCAGTATAATCCGCAGAATATTCCTCAGTACAATGCACAGCAGTACGGCGCGCCCGCACAGCCTGTACAGCCTGCGTACAATCAGTATCCGCAGGGACAGCAGTATGTAAATCCTCAGCAGGCTGCACCCGCTTATGCACAGCCGGTTCAGCCGACCGTACAGCCTCAATATAACGCACAGCCCGTACAGAATACGCAGGCGGTACAGTCTGCACAGCCTGTGCAGAACACCCAGCCTGCTCCCGCGGCTGTCGCTGTTGCCGCCGCTGCCGCAGTAAGTCAGCCGGTAAACACACAGCCGATAGAGAGCCTTTTCCCGAAGGCCGATGAAGGCAATGCCGAAAAGCCTGCTGCAACGGATGAAGATTATGCAAAGCTTTTAGAGGATGAAGCTCCCGCACAGCCCGCTGTAGAGGAAGTAAACGCATATCCCGCAGCCGAGGAAGCACCTGCTCCAGTCGAGAAAGCACCCGCTCCTGTCGAAGAAGCACCTGCTCCTGTCGAAGAAGCTCCCGCTCCTGTTGAAGAAGCACCCGCTCCTGTTGAAGAAGCTCCTGCTCCAGTCGAGGAAGCTCCTGCTCCAGTCGAGGAAGCTCCTGCTCCAGTCGAGGAAGCACCCGCTCAGCCTGTAGCCGAGGCAACACCCGCACAGCCTGCGGCTCCTGTTCAATCCGGCGGATTTTGCGTAAAGTGCGGCACACCGCTTGGAGGAGCAGCATTCTGCACAGTCTGCGGAACTCCCGTGGAACAGCAGACTTCGGAGTTCTGTACCGGATGTGGTGCAAAGCTCGCGCCCGGAGCGATGTTCTGTACTGATTGCGGCAAAAAAGTCAACTGATAAGTTAATTGAATGATATACAACTGCCCGCCGGATTTGCTTCCGGCGGGCTTGCTTGTGAAATAAAAGGAGCTGTCGCATTATGACAGCTCCTCTTGTATTATCCTTTATTTCTCGCTCTGATTGTTATGAGCGAAAGGCTTGTGAAACTCAAGTCCCGATTTTGAAAGCTCCTCGTTGCGCTTTACATTACTGTTGTTTTTCATAGCGGCGTCGGAGTTCTTCTCGGGCACGTTCTTCTTGCCCTGTGATAAAGATGTCGTTTTCATGTAAAACCCTCCTGTCGGGGGACGTTTTGCGTGAATAATAATATTATACGCAGCCCTGTGCCTTCATAGCCTCTGCAACCTTTAAGAATCCTGCGATGTTAGCGCCTGCCATGTAGTTGCCCTCAAGGCCGTATTCCTTTGCTGCTGTGTCGCACTGCTTGAAGATGTCCTTCATGATGCCCTTGAGCTTAGCGTCAACCTCTTCAAAGGTCCAGCTGTAGCGCATGGAGTTCTGGCTCATCTCAAGACCCGATGTAGCTACGCCGCCTGCATTTGCAGCCTTTGCGGGGCCGTAGAGGATACCGTTTGCGAGGTATACTTCAATAGCCTCGGGAGTTGAAGGCATATTAGCGCCCTCTGCAACTGCGAAGCAGCCGTTCTTTACGAGAGCCTGTGCGGACTCGCCGTTGATTTCGTTCTGTGTAGCGCAGGGGAGTGCGATGTCGCAGGGGATAGTCCAGATACCGGAGCAGCCCTCTGTGTAGGTTACGTTCTTGTGAGAGGTTCTGTCAAGGTATTCCTTGATTCTCTTTCTCTCAACTTCCTTAATCTGCTTTACTATGTCAAGCTCGATACCGTCGGGGTCGTGAATATATCCGTTTGAGTCGGAGAGTGCAACAACCTTTGCGCCGAGCTCTGTAGCCTTCTGTGTAGCGTAGATAGCAACGTTGCCCGAGCCGGAGATAACTACTGTCTTGCCGTCAAAGCTCTTGCCGTTTGCCTTCAGCATCTCATCTGTGAAGTAGCAAAGACCGAAGCCGGTAGCCTCTGTTCTTGCGAGAGAGCCGCCGTAGGTGAGACCCTTGCCTGTGAGTACGCCTGAGAACTCGTTTCTCAGTCTCTTGTACTGACCGAACATATATCCGATTTCGCGTGCGCCTGTACCGATGTCGCCTGCGGGAACATCACAGTCAGGACCGATGTGTCTGTAAAGCTCTGTCATGAAGCTCTGGCAGAAGCGCATGATCTCTCCGTCGCTCTTGCCCTTGGGGTCGAAGTCCGAGCCGCCCTTGCCGCCGCCCATGGGGAGAGTGGTAAGGCTGTTCTTGAATACCTGCTCGAAGCCTAAGAACTTGATGATACCGAGGTATACCGAGGGGTGAAGTCTGAGACCGCCCTTGTAAGGACCGATAGCCGAGTTGTACTGAACTCTGAAGCCTCTGTTTACCTGTGTCTTGCCGTTGTCATCAACCCACGGAACACGGAACATAACCTGTCTCTCAGGCTCAACAAGTCTCTCGATTACGCCTGCGTCAACGAGATCCTGTCTCTTTTCAACTACAGGCTGAAGGCTCTCAAAAACCTCTGTAACCGCCTGAATGAACTCGGGCTCGCCTGCGTTTCTCTTCTTTACTGTTTCCAGTACGTCGATAAGATACTGATTTTTTAACGCCATTGTTAAAATCCTCCTAAAATATGGTTTTGGCTCTGTGATTATCGCAAATATACGGAATACCGTAATTTCCCCGTCATCTTTGAGGGTGATAATCGCGAAAACCGATATATTTTACAGATAATAACAAAGCGTATGACCGCTGTACTTTATTGCAATAAAAAGTATATCACATATATGCCAAATTTGCAATAGTTTTTTTAAAATTTTCATAAAAAGTATAAAAAAACTCAAAATTACGCATAAATTCAAAATTATCCGCACATTTACGCAGGATTTTATTTTTTTTATTGCAAATAACCCATAGCTGCAAAATTCTGCTTGCTTATTTGCCGAAAATATAGTAAAATAGTAGTCATAACCTAAAAAGTACCGGAATACCGGTCGGAAAATACCAGAGCATGAGAGGGTGACATAATGGAAAAGATGGCAACAAAAACAATCGCCGACAACCGAAAGGCTCGCCACGACTATTTTATACTTGAAAGCTACGAGGCGGGGATAGAGCTTACCGGCACAGAGGTAAAGTCTATCCGCGCGGGCGGACTTAACTTAAAGGACAGCTGGATAGCTATTGAGGACGGCGAGGCTTATATTAAGCAGATGCACATTTCTCCCTACGAAAAGGGAAATATCTTCAACAAGGATCCGCTGCGCGAGCGCAGGCTACTGCTCCACAAGCGCGAGATAATGAAGCTGCTCGGCCAGATAAAGCAGGAGGGACTTACGCTTATACCCATATCGGTATATTTCAAGGGCAGCAGGGTAAAGGTGCAGGTGGGACTTTGCAAGGGTAAAAAGCTGCACGACAAGCGCGACTCTATCGCGGAGCGCGACGCAAAGAGGACGATAGACAGGGCGCTCAAAGAGAGAAACAGATAGGAAAGCTTACAATTTTCGTTTATCGTGTTGAAGTCAGCTGCGCTGACCCCCTCGTCAGTCGCCGTTTGGCGACAGTTTTTCCCAATGGGAAGCCTATAACAAAACCGCGGCGGTATCGGATTTCCGATACCGCCGCATTTTTGCTGTGTCGCAACTATTTTG
>CAMEKZ010000079.1 GCA_945921635.1 uncultured Clostridia bacterium | reverse complement strand
GACGGCTTCAGTATGTACTTTTTAAGCTCGTATTTCAGCATATCATTCACCTATCTCTCCGAAGTGGTATATGCACACATCTTCAAGTGCAGGCTGAACATTGACGGCGTCGGGGTGCGGCTTTTCGTCGCTTACAACCCGGACATTGAACCTGTCGTCCTCGCTTATAACATTGCTGACGCGCTTTGTCCGCATAAGCTCCATACCTGTTTCGTAGTCGGTGAGTACCTCCCATACCTTGCCGTAAATCTCATTGCAAAGCTCACTTTGCGAGGCGCAGCTTATCATCTTTCCACCATCGATAAGTACAACGTTTTTAGCAATAAAAGCAATATCGGTAACGATATGAGTTGCTAAAATTACTATCTTATCATTCGCAAGCGATGAGATTACATTTCTGAAGCGTATACGCTCCTTGGGGTCAAGTCCTGCTGTCGGCTCGTCAAATATAACCACCTTTGGCTCGCCTACAAGTGCCTGCGCTATGCCGAGCCTTTGCTTCATACCGCCCGAATGTGCGCCGACCTTTTTGTTGCGGTCGTCATACAGATTTACACGCTTTAAAATCCCATCGGCATAGGCTTTGGGATTATCGACCTTTACATTTTTCAGCGCCATAGAGTAGAGGATAAGCTCTCTTGCCGTAAAATTAGGATAAAAGTCCTGATTCTGCGGTAAAAAGCCGAGGTGCGACATATAGTCGTGACTGTCACCGTCGGTAAAAGCAATACTGCCGCTGTCGGGCTTTATTATGCCGGTTACGCAGTTTATCAATGTGGATTTACCCGCGCCGTTGGGACCTAAGATGCCGTACACGCCTTTTTCAAGGGTGAGGGCGAAGCTATCGAGGGCTTTTTTGCCTTTTGAGTAGGATTTTGTGAGCCGGTTGATTTCGAGTTTCATGTTATCCTCCTGTACGCAATAAAATTTTAAAATTTCACTCTGTTACTGCTGTTTAAACTATTTAAAGGCAGATTTATTCCATATTACTATCCGAATTATATGTCAATTTCCGTATGATGTCAACAAAGTAGGCGGCTGCAAAATATTCCTTTATCTCGCCGTTATCATCAAGAACTTTACTGCTCATCATATCTGAACTGATATAAAATGCAATCTGTAAAGCTGCCGTCATATACGACAATTCTGTCATCAAACGCCTGAATGTTGCGCCCCTTTACACCGCTGCCCTTGTCGTTTTTTATCTCATTTATCTTTTCTCCGGTATCAAGGTCATATATTTTTATTACAAGATCGGTGTACAGACGATTTGTCTGCTCCTCATTCAAAAACTCATGTTCGGTTATAGTTACCGCTTTTGTACCGTCCGGAGTTATTCTCACGCAACCCATTTCAATAGCTTCTTCGGGTGTGAATTCAACTATTTTGTCCTTTTCGCCGTCATAAAGATACAATGTATCCTCGGGGAACTCTTCGGTTTTGGATGCGTAACCGGTTCGATTAGATAAAAGGCAGTAGTATTTACCCGATTTTTGCCCCATTAGCGCATAATAATCGGTACTCTGCGGCATATCGGCGGTTATTTCGTTTCCGTCAAAGTCTATAACCTGGATTGAGCAACCGTCGGGTACTGCGCGATACTTACAAAGGATAATTCTGTTATCCGCAAGCAGCATTGTACTGCTATAATAGTAATCGCTGTCGCTGAAAAGCTCCTTTTCTTCTTTTCCATCCTTGCTGAATCTGCTTATTATGTATTCGTCTCTGCCGTCTTTTCTATAGCATACGAAGTATTTATCAAGCTGCTTTGAGTATACGGCGGATATATAGTGAATACTATCGCTTACCGTAAGACCGCTGAGTCTGCTTATTTCTTCAAACTTTTCATTATATGTTACGGCGAATATCTCTGACGTAGTGCTTTGGTCTTCGGTCAAGTTCTCATCTATATAGGTAAACTGTCCGTTACAGCAGGAAATATCCCAAGGTGATTTTTGGCTTCTTAAGCTTTCGGTTATCTTGCCTGTTGATTTATCATATACAGAGTAAGTATAGTCAAGACCGTCTTCGGGTTCATCTGACGCTCTTTTATATAACAGAAGATAGTTCAAATCATTATCAATATATCCTACCACGTTATATTTATACAATACGCTGTCTGATGCAGCCGTATTGCTGTTTTCAGGCTCACTTTCGGGTGCTTCGGTACTTGTATCGGCGGCTGACTGCGTAGTGGAATTTGTTATTATCTCATCATCAGGCGAAAAGCTGAGCTGGCTTGTTGTTTTAAGTATTCTTGCCTTTGTATAATCATTAGTTAAAGGCACAGCTATAGCATAGACAATATCATGGTTATTGACATTTTCAAGAGTAGCCGTGAGTTTCGGAACATACCCCGCCTTTGCCGATACCGTAGCATAGTCCTTGCCGTTTACTTGTACTCTCTTATGATTTACATAAAAGAAAACATTGTAAGTATCAAAATCCGCGCCGTCAAACAGCACATCACAAGTCTGGGTGCTTTTGTCAAGAATAAGATGCTCTTTCTCATTGTCCTTGCTGTAAAGCTTTAGCATCGCTCCGCTGTTCATTTCACCCGCTTTTTTAAGCGTATATGACTTTAATGAGCTGTCGGACGCGGGTATATTTTCAAACTCTGCATTTCCGCTAATCTCAACAGTTTCAGACTTTTCGTTCATTGTAAGACAAGCTGTGTATACGGTAGAGCCGGCGTTTATATTGCCAAAGCCAAAGCCCACATATTTACCCTGCGGCACATAACCGATATTGAAAATTGAAACAATCTGCAAATTCAGTTCTTTTTTATCTTCAAGCTCCTTTGTAATGCGAGGTTTTATGTTGATAGATACGTTTGTAATTTCATCTTTAGGAAAGTTTACGCTTACAGTTTCGGCTTCTTCACTCCCGTTTACGGATATAACCTGCGGTATTCCTCCGATAAACGCCATATATCCTATCGTTATGTCTTCCCGGTTATTTGCGGCATTTGCCGAAAAAGTTATATTTATTTTTTCACCGTTATATTCGATATTCTGCGTGTCGTTCATTTCTGAAAAGTCAAATTGCAGAGCGCCGCTCTGGTACTTGTCATAAAGCTCATAGCGCTCGTCATTGGCAGGCGTTTCGCTGTTTTCGTTCTCAGATGTTTCAAATGGATTTAACACAAGGCTCTGTGTGTCACTTTCACTTGTTCCCGCACAGGAGCAGAGCGTAAAAGTGAGCGCTAAAGTCAGTGCCGATGCTATAATACGTTTCTTCATTTTGCTCCTCCGTTGTTTTATATTGTTCATGTGAATTTAAACGAAATAATGTCAACAGGAATCAGAACTATTTCTGTGCTTCTTCATCGACTATAGCCTTAACCGACTTTGAGCTTATGTCATACATTTTGTTCGCGCCGTCTTCATCAATATAATAGATAGCTTTACCGTCAAAAATACATCCGCCGAGCACGCTCTCCTCAATAATACAGGTGCAGTCGGTTATTTTCTCGGCAAAGGTATTCAGCACAAAAACCATTCCGTTTTTATCTATAAGTCATATATTCTTTTCATCTGTGAACAAGCGGACAGCCGAAAATCTGTTTTCGGTATCACTCCATGAAAAGGTAAGTCCGAGTATGGATTTATCCGCAGTATCTGACGATTTTATTATTTCCTCTCTTGTCATATCGGACAGTTTTATGCGGTATATCGAAACCCCTGAGTTACGACCCTTCATGTAATACAGATAGTTCTCGGTCGGATAAATAGACATGATGGAATAGGATTCATCAACAAAGGTCTCCTCGGGAATAATAAAGCTTTCTCCGCTTGACTTATCCGTGACTGCGATAAGCTCTTTTTCGTCTTCATATTTCAGCTCAAAAGAATATCGGCTGTTCTCGGTGTTTGAGAGGACATCAACACATTCTGCCTGTTGTGTACTTCCGCAGGCGGTGCAAAACAGTAAAGCAAGTGTCAGAACAACTGCCTTCGATATATGCTTCACTCTGTGCCTTTTGCTGTTAAGCCTGTTCTCGCCCGACTTTATCAGAATAACCGCACCGATAACAATAAACAATACGACCGCCGCAGTTATAATAACCGTATATAAGGGCGGAATATGATGGAAATATATAACCGTATCGGCTTCTGTCGCATATCCCTTATCCGCCTTATCACCTAAGAAATATCCTGCGCCTTTTAGCAGTCCCGTCGGCAAGAACAAAGCCTGACTGTCTCTTTCCGCAAGATAATCGGCTACCACAGGCACAGCTATGAACGGGAACACGCTCGCCACATAGTTTTTGGTAAAATGAGCGGTGAGCATGGCGGCAACGCAAATAAACAGATAGCCGATAAGCTTTAACAGTTGTGCGGATAAAAATGCGCCGATAATACTTATATCTACTGCGGTGTTGTCAAATGCAGGAACGGAGCATAAGCTATATCCCCAATACTCTAATGGCAGTTCGCCCGACAGCCGCACAAGATTAAAGCAGGATATTATTATACTTGTAAGCGAGGTAAGCAAAAGCAGTATAGCGAGCTTTGCTGCCATAGTCGCTTTTTGACCGCCCTTTGTCGTGATAAGTATGTATCTGCTTTTGCCGGAGTATTCTATCATTACTGCATACGCACAGCAGAATGTTATGCACAGTAAAAAGAGAAAGTTTACCGATGTGTCGCTGAGAACAGGTACGCTCTCGGCGGGTATCAGCATACGCTTTTCGGGGTCTGCCGCTGCATATTCATAGCGTGAAAATATCTGCTCGATGATTTCCTCGCGCTTTAATATTTCATTGTACTGTGCCATCTCTCGCTCAAAAGCGGCATCGTCAAGCTCTCCGTTTGCGTACTTATTGCTTAGCTCATTTACAGCGGCCTTTGCGGCAAGATATTCTTCTTTAAGTGCGGTAATCTCCGCCGCTTTTTCATCAGTCAATTCACCTGTGAACGGTGTGATTGTTTCAAGGTACTCGTTCCTTTCGGTGACCGTTGCAAAGCCGTAAGTCTGGTGCTGTGCCGTAATAAGAGAAAAAGCGGCAACAATAATAACTATAAGATATAATAACAGCGAATATTGCTTTATCAGTATCTTTTTAAGCTCATATAAAAATATCACTGTACCGCCCCCTTTTCTTTTCTTATATATCCGGCTCTGAAATAGCAGATAGCAGTCAGCAAAGCAATCAGTGCCGCCGTGATAACAAACTGAACAATAAAGCTCAGTACAGGATAGCCGAAAATATTGACGCAGTTAAAATCCTTCATCCAGCTTTCCGCGTTTAAAAGCGAAAGCGGAGAAAACAGCGGATTTATATGCTCGCTTATGATTATCATCGCTCCGACAGCCGCAAAGCATAGCGTTATCGAAAGTCCCGCATTTTTTGTAAACGAAGAAATCAGCAGTACGATTTCTCCGATAAAAACAAGCGCAAGCAGCTTTCCAAGCAAGGAAAGCATAACAGCACCGAATACCGTGACATTAAGCGGCGTATATCTGTATTCTTCAATCGCATACAGCGGCTGATTAATAAACGAACCGTCGTAAAACGAGCTAAACCTCACTATATCCATAACCGCAAACAAAACTATCAGCACGGTAATAAAAAGCAGCATAACCGCCTGCTTAGTAAGGAATACGCTTTTTGCTCTGCGGCAGGAGCGTATTATCCTGTCCGTGCCTGTCGCTTTTTCATCGCTGAGCGACGCCGCAAAAGCAAAAATAATCATCACTATAATGACAAGCGAGGAAAACTCGTAATCAAAGTACAGCCTGAACGCCTCATAGTTTCCGTATGCGGAAATACGCCTGCCTGTATAAAGCTGTTTTACAAGCTCGTTTTTTCTAACCTCAAAATCACTTCTTCCGGTGTAAAATTCAATGCTTTCGTCTGCTCTTTGCTTCAGCTCTATCATCTGATTTGGGTACAGATAGGCATATCTCATTTTATCGGCAGTTTCTTTTGAATAATTCAGATCACCCATCGCATATCCTGTGAAAAATCTGTCGTCTGCTTCTTCGGTAGGCTTGTATTCGTCGCTGCTTATATAATCCTGCAAATAATCGCGGTATTCGCCGAGAGCTTCAAATTTTTGCAGGGTAAGCTCTCCCTTGTACTCCTCATACATTTTTCTGCCGAGTGACGATTTATCCTCTACGCCTATTGCAATACGGCTGTCGCCGAGAAATCTCGCTGTTTCGTGCTGTTTGAACAGATTTACCCCGATAAGCGCAAGCAGAAGTATAAAGACCGATAAGCGAAGCACATTCTTTTTAAGTTCATATTTAAATAACTTCATATAGTATATCTCCGGAATAGTAATGTTGTCATCTGTATTTTATTCTGTAGTCACCGTTTGTTGTGGATAGAATCACATATTCGTTTCCGACGAGCAGAGTTCCGCCTACTTTCAGTTTACTGTCGCTTATCTCTTCTTCAAAGAACAGCTCACCTGTTTTTGTATCATAAATCCTTAAATATGTGCCTGTCGGGGTTTTGCCGTCAGCCGCACTTATCTCGGTCACAGAGGTAACAATATAAGCACCGTCGGGAGAGAGTGCCGAGCTTGTACTTCCCTCGGTCTTATATTCGGTCTTTATCTCACGGAATTCTTTTTTGGTCTTATCAAAGATAACAAGCTTTCCGCTTGTGTTTTTATGATCAGGGAAGAAGATATAATCTCCCTCGCTGCTGATTATTCCGCCGCCGTCTTCGGTAAGCCCGTCTCCGTCATATATTACGGTATTGCCGTCGCTGAGATTTATAACCACGGCTGACTCGGTAGTGCTTCCCTCTTTGCACCGCCTGAAAAATACCAGCTCGCCGTCAGAGGCAAGAGAATAATCATAGTAATTATCCGGGAATGTGTAAATCGGATTTTTGTTTTCGCCGTTATAATCGCATACGCAAAGCGTTGTGCTTCCGTTTATATATTCATGTATCAGCTTTTGCGAGTCACTTAGTATAATACCGTCTTCGGTAATAAATTCTCCGCTTTTTTGCATAGGTACTTCGCTTACAGCCGAAAAATCACTATCCAGCAGATAATACGCTCCGCTTTCTACTTCATCTCCATCATATTCATACTTCTTAATTACAATCTTAGTGCCGTCAACCGTGAGTGTGTAGGTAAGATAGCCTTGCTTTTCCAATTCATTAAGGCTCACTATTTCGCTTACACGTTTATCCTCGTCTATGTCGGAAATGTACAGGGCTTTGTTATTCTCAATAACTGCGAGCCTTTTTCCGTCCTGTTCGATATATCCGATGAGCTTAATTGTAAATGATGTATTTTTCACAACAGCGCCGTTGTTTGTTATTTCCTGCGGAGTGCTGTCGGAAGTATCTGAGCTGTTATCTGTACCGGCAGGTCTTTCCGGCTCTTTTACTTCAAAATCGCTGTTTACAACAAGCTTGGGCTGTGTCATATCAAATGAAGCATACTCTTCAAAATTCTCGCCCGTGTTTTTATGTATTGCGGCATATATAAAGTCACCTTGAGCGATATTGTCAAGCTGTACGGAATATGTGTACAGATATCCGTCTACAAGCTCTGCTTCGATATAGTCATTGCCGTTTATAGTTATTAGTTCGTTGTTTTTGTATAGTGAAACTCTGTATTTACCGCTGTTTTCATTTTCATAAAGCATCAGATTGAGATTTAATGTACCGTCCTCGCTGAGCCGTAAAACGCCCGTGTCGGTCTTTGTGTTCTGATACATATTTACTCTTGTTCGTCCGCTTGTCTTCAATGGAGTACCTGTGTTATCGGCGTACTTTTCCAAAAGGGTTTGTGTGATAAGCTCTTTGCTTATATCGGAAGCGTAGCTGTAATCTGTGTATTTAGGCGTGCCGTCAAGGCTTATCGTGGTATAAAGGCAATGATTGGCATGGTGAGTCATACCAAAGGTGGGGTAGCTTTCATCGGGTATATATGCGGCGTTGAAGTGGGCGAAAAAAGTAATCGGCAGCTGCTTTTTACCCTTATCCTCACTGCTGATAACAGGGTCAAAAGTTATCTCCCGCTCGATTGTTTCACCCGGAGCGATATTCTCGAAAATGAGCATATTGCTTTCCCGCATACCACCTGTACTCAGCGTCTGTACAGTGCCGTTTATCACGGCAGATATGCCGAGTGACATCTCATATTCATTTGTATCATCGGCAGTAACAGCAACAGGAACGGTTATTTTTTCTCCCGTATAAACTATCGGTTTTCCTTCATTAACGGTACACTCATAACCGCCTGTTGAGTATTTTGACAGATTCTGAGCCGCCGTGTTTTCTTTAATATCATCGCCGATAGGGGTGTTTGATTCAAACGTTTCAAACGGGTCGGGTATATAGCTGTCGTATGACTCCTGCATAGCGCAGCCGGACGTTGTAAAAACTGTTGCCGCAATAATTGCGAGGAAAGAAATGATTGCTGTTTTTTTCATAATATTCTCCAATCGTTATGTAAATTCAGGTAATGTGCAGAATCTTACACGATAGCTTCCTATAAATTGATTATAAAATACAGCCATACTTCTGTCAATGAAACTGTGAAATTCGGCAATATCCTGTTATGTTCGGACAAAAAGCATTCGTTTTTTCAAATCCGTTTAAGGCGTATTAGTAATAAATACCCCTCATATATATAAACGATTTAGAAGCCGATTTTTTTACATTTTTCAAAAAAATTTTTAATTTCGTATACTTAACTAAATCAGCACATCTTTTTTTGGCAATTTTAACAATATTTTTTAAAAAAAAGGCTATACCGCACGGCGCATAGTCTTCATTCAGACAACTGCACCGAAAGGTATAGCCGATAGCTGATATAATCCGATTTAATTAGCTATTCTTTTACAATATCCGTAACCTCTGCCCGAGTAACCTTTATAAGGTCATCGGGCTTAATAATGATCTGCGTACCGAGCTTTCCCCCGCTGATTATTATTTCATCAAAGTCCTTTATCGTGCTGTGATAGACTGTCTTATACTGCTTTTTCATGCCTATCGGAGTACAGCCGCCGCGGATATAGCCGGTTACTGTGTTTATATCCTTGACGTGCACCATTTCGACAGACTTTTCGCCTACCGCCTTTGCCGCCTTTTTCATATCAAGCTCTAAGGCTATCGGTATCGCAAAGACATAATAATTCTTCGACTTTCCCTCGGTCACAAGCGTTTTAAAGGTACTTTCATAGGGTTGACCAAGCATATCTGCGATATGAATACCATCAATAAACTCGTCACATTCATAGGTATTCACCTTGTATTCGATTTTATTTTTATCAAGAATACGCATAGCGTTTGTCTTGTTGTCCTTTTCCTTTGCCATAAATCCTCCGTCATTTGTTGTCTATTATACTGTCAGCCGCCTCGATAAATTTCTCTCTGTTACCGCCGCACTCGGAAAGAAGCTTTTCTACCGCTTTATAGCCTATTTTAGGAACATATTCCATAGCGAAAGCAAGGCTGTGCTCTAAATGATATTTACAGCCATCGGGGTTTGCTTTAAGCGGCTCGATACATTTCGTTCTGAACAGGAAAACCGCGTTTTTAAGCAGTTTCAGACTGTCGAGCAGGCAGTCGGCTATCAGCGGTAAAAATGCGTTAAGCTCAAAGTTGCCCATAGACGCGCACATACTTATCGCACTGTCATTAGAAATCACCTTTACCGCCGCCTGAACGATCATCTCAGGGATAACCGGATTTATCTTGTGCGGCATAGCCGTGCTTCCGGTCTGCATAGGTGCAAGCTTTATTTCACTGAGAAAATTGCCGTTCATCAGCCGCAAATCATTTGCTATCTTAATAAGGCTGACTGCGAGCGCTTTTAAAAAGCCCGACACCTCAGCGAATACATCACAGTTCTGAGTAATGTCCATCGGATATTCGG
>CAMEKZ010000078.1 GCA_945921635.1 uncultured Clostridia bacterium | reverse complement strand
CTCCCTGCGGATCGGACAATTATACCATAAATTCACGGAATTTATGGTATAATAAATACATCAAATACATCTTATTTTATGCGGAGATGAATACATGAAAATACTTGTCGCAGATGACGAAACAGAGATTGCAGGTCTTGTCGAGATTATTCTGAAAAATGAAGGATATGAATTATACCACCGGACAAAAGTCTGGTGGTAAAGTGGAGGGTTTATTTTTTCATTTGTTTTATTTCCGTCAGTATCGAGATTACTTCGTAAGCATTTTTTGTTGCTTTTTCAAGCGAATCTATCAGCCTGTCGCAGGCAGAAATAATATTCTCCTCATCCTCCGGAGTGTTCAGTATGTTAAGAATTTTTTTCTTATTCATCCCGTTATCATATTTATTAAGCATTCTCAGAATAGCCGATAAAGAATAATTCGCACACCTGAGCGACCGTATAATTTTCAGGCGATTTATATCGTTTGAATCATACACCCGATAACCGTTCTGCTTTCGCTTTACAGTAAGCAGTCCATTCATTTCCCAATTGCGGATGGTATCTATCGTAAGTCCCAGTTCCTTCGCCGCTTGCGCCCTTGTATAAACGACATCATCCGCTGTCGGCTGCTGATACAGCATTTCGCATATTCCGGCGGCCTCTTTTGCATTTTCTGTCTCCTGCTTTGCTATACGGATATATTCGCGGGCAAGCTCAATTGCTTTGTCAAACCGATACCCGGCGGACAATTTCACAACGTTCACAATCCGGCTTCGCAGTCCCGCTTGCAGTACTTCAATCTGAAGAGCTTTTCTTGCAAGCTCAAGCTGTTTGATATGAATATCGGTATATATACGATAGCCGTTCTTTTTACGTTCGGGCTTTTGTATTAAACCCCATTTTTCATACATTCTTACGGTATTAGGATGTAATCCCGCTATTTTTGCTATCTGGCTTGTGGAATAAGTTGTAACAGTATGGCATTTATTCATAATTACCTCAAAATTTGCCGGTTGAACCGACACGCAATCCCGCTCCTATCTACCATCATTTATCCTAACCGTACAACGTTCCGACACCTTTGCAAACCCTAACTTTACAGCCAGATTATAAGACGCCGTATTTGAGTTCGCAGTGTTCATAAGCCGTATTCTGCTCATTTTTAAACTCGCGTGTAATCTCCGCCCCAAAAGCTTTGCAGTACATTTTTGCGGCTTCAAAACTGTTTTTTACATAAACCTGATTATAATTTTTCATTTTTTCTCCCGTAATCTGGATTTATAATGCAGTCTCACGCACACTAATCCTATTGCTTCGCCTTAGTACCTTAACCACATTATAGCTAACGAACGTTTTCTAACGCCATTATACCACGCCAACGCCCTCTTGTCAATAACGATTCTGTTCCAGGTAAGCTTTCGGTATTTTAGCTTTCTGCTCTTGACAACTGCGATTCGGTAGACTATAATATATACGAAAACGAACGTTAGCTTCGCAAGGAGAATGTATTATGGATAAAAAGCCAACCAAAGACAGAATACTCGATTCGGCGCTGTCATTATTTTCCGAGAAAGGCTATGACGGAGTGGGCGTTGACCTCATTGCAGAAAACGCGGGAATAAAGGGGCCGTCGCTTTATAAGCATTTCAAGGGCAAGGAGGAGATACTCGACGCGCTTATTGAAAAGGCGGAGAGCTATTACGAAGCTAATTTCGGCTCGGCTAACAGTCCCGGTAAAATTCCTTCGTCAATGGACGAGCTTATTACCATGTCGCTGAAAAGGATAGAGTTCACCCTGCACGACCCGATGATAATAAAAGTCAGAAGAATGCTCACTATGGAGCAGTTCCGCAGTAACCGCATCGCACATCTTACCACGAAGTATAATATCGACAGCGTGCAGGGACTGTACCGCCGGATATTTGCGGCTATGATGGACAGCGGTATAATGAAAAAGGCCAATCCCGCATTGCTATCTATGTCCTTTGCGGCTCCGGTATCTCTGCTTATCCAGATGTGTGACAGAGAGCCTGAGCGCGAAGCGGAGGCTATGGAGCAGATTGAAGAATTTTTGCGGTATTTTGCAAAGGAGTACGGAGGGGATATTTAAGCTTATGAAAAACAGAAAGAAGGCAATTATCTGTCATTCGCTCGCAATGATGTGCTGGGGTATTCTCGTATATGCGGGAATCCATTACGGAAAAGCCATCAACGTGACGCTGTACGGACTATGTTTTGTATGATCAATGATTCTGCTTATACTGAATATCGCTTCAATAAAAAAGGAAAAGCACTATGACCCCGACAAAAACTAAAATCAGGCATAATAAAATCCTCACCGCCGCAAATGTCATTACTCTGCTCCGCATTATAGGTACTGTCGGGCTGCTCTTTATAAATCCGATGACGCCGCCGTTTCTTGTGATTTATGCGCTTACGGGGCTGACAGATATGCTTGACGGCTTTATTGCCCGTCGGACAGGCACTGCAAGCGAATTCGGCGCAAGGCTTGACAGCATTGCGGATTTGCTGTTCTACACAGTCATGCTGATAAAGCTTGTGCCTGCTTTGTGGATAATTCTTCCGCAGGCTATATGGTATGCAGTTGCGGCTGTTCTGCTTATACGGATAGGCTCATATCTTACTGCGGCAGTAAAATACCGCTGCTTTGCCTCTTTGCACACCTATCTGAATAAGCTGACAGGCGCCGCGGTCTTTATTCTGCCGTATATGCTTTTGATTTCATGGGGCGAAATATATAGCTGGGCGGTATGCGGACTTGCTTTTCTCGCTTCATTGGAGGAGCTTGCTATTCACATTTTCCACAAAGGGTATAACGCGGAAAGAAAATCATTTTTTCAAACGGAATGAAAAGCGTAAAACACGGCCTGGTGATATGAAAAAATGAGTACACAGCAGTTTTTCCGCTCCGGACAACTGCATTTACCCGAAAGGAGAAAACAATGAACAATATATATCCGGCAAAACCCGAAGATAAAGAAGAAATCCTATCGCTTTACAGAACTTTTCTTTACGGACCGGCCGATTGGAACGAATACTACCCAAGCAAAGATACGATTGAATTCGATTTATCAAGAAATGCGCTTTTTGTGATGAAAAACGACAAGGGACAGATTATTGCGGCTATTTCCATTGACAAGGACGAAGAGGTTGACAAGCTGCCGTGCTGGGACAAAAGTCTTTCTCCCGCCGCAGAGTTTTCAAGGCTGTGCGTCCGTGAAGATATGCAGAATTGCGGCATAGCGGGGAAAATGATAGGATATGTATTTGATATCCTCAGACAAGAAGGCAAAAAAAGCGTGCACATTCTGGTAAAGAAAGGTCACAGGGCGGCTCTTTCAGCGTATTCGTCAATAGGCTTCAAGACCGTCGGAGAATGCAATTTTTTTGATAAGGATTTTATCTGCATGGAGATTGAGCTTTAGTATTTTTATTATAAAATGCCCGAAATACAGAAAAGAGGAACGAAATGACCGCTACAGAAAACAATCTTTCCTGCCCCTGTAAAAAGAAAAGCTGTCCATGCCACGGCGACTGCAAAGCCTGCCGCAGGCACCACGCAGAGTCAAAACATAAAAGACCTGTATATTGCGATAAAAAAATATCCTTTCGTAAATTCCGTAAGGGTGATGAATTTGCCGTTTCCGATGTTATAGTCACAACGCTCGCAGTCAGCAACAGCAGTGACTATTCACCCGAATTTATCGCAGAAAACATAAAAAGCCACTCGCCGCAGGTTGTTGCGTCAAGAGCGGACGAATCACATTTCTATATAGCACTTGACGGTAAGAAAATCATCGGGTGCGGCGGAATAACAGGCTATTGGGGGAGCAAGACCGAGAGCTATCTGGTTTCCGTTTTTATATTGCCCGAATATCAGGGCAGAGCAGTAGGCAGGAGAATAATAGAAGCGCTTGAAGCAGATGAGTATTTTCTGCGCGCATGGCGCACAGAGGTCGGCTCATCGCTGACTGCGGTCGGATTTTATCTTAAAATGGGATATAAATATAAAAACGGCCTTACTTCACCGGACTCGTCCGGCGTTGTAAGGCTTGAAAAAATAAATGAAGAAAAAGCCTCCGTAGGCGTACAAAGGCAAGGATGCCGTCAGTGAACGCCTAAAGCGCGTCAAGACGACGCGCCACAAAGCGACCATAAGCGGTGCGTGGGTTTATCGACAGTCTGAACTATTGTATTTTTTTTCGCAATATGTTATAATTATCGTATCAGAAATTCCGATAAATCAGTTCGCTGATACCGACGAGAAAACAAGGAGGATATTTTCATGGACAAAAAAGCAATGTACAAGCTCAGCTACGGCCTGTTTATCCTGACGGCAAAAGATGGAGAAAAGGACAACGGCTGTATAGTAAACACGGTGACGCAGGTGACCTCAGAGCCTAACAGAATAGCGGTAGCCGTAAACAAGCAGAACTACACCCACGATATGATAGTAAAGACCGGCGTGTTCAACGTCTCTGTCCTTACCGAGTCGTCAAAGTTCGCGACCTATAAGCACTGGGGCTTTCAGAGCGGCGCGGACACCGACAAGCTCGAGACGGTAAGCTTTAAGCGCGCGGAAAACGGCGTTGTATATATCGCTGAGGAAACAAACGCGTTGATTTGCGCTAAGGTGATAGAAACTATCGACCTCGGCACCCACTCGCTTTTTATCGCGGACGTTACTGACGCCGAGGTACTGGGTGATGAGCCTTCGGTTACATACGACTTTTATCAGAAGAATATAAAATCCGCGCCTGCCGCACCCGCTAAAAAGGGCTTTATCTGCACGGTGTGCGGATATATCTACGAGGGTGATACTCTTCCCGATGATTTTATTTGCCCGTGGTGCAAGCACCCCGCATCGGACTTCAAGCCGGTTGAATAATTGCGATCTATCACGGCGAAAGCCGAATTTCGTACAATTCTTACTGTTAAAGCGGAAATCCTTTAGGGTACTGCCGATAAAGAAGTATTTATCGGTACCGAGCCACAAGCTTTGGTTTTTTCGTAAAGTGAATTACGAAATGCCAAAGGGGGCTCCCCTTGGGCTTTCCGCTTTACTTGTCTGTACTGCGGCAAATGCCGAAGAAAGGAACACCATGCACAGAATATTTATCTGCGATGACGAGCCGAAAATTCTGTCTGACATTTCCGCTAAAGTCAAAGCGGCGCTCCCCGATGAGGCCGTAGCAGAATTTACAGACGGGAAGGCATTGCTTGACGCGCTTTTGCAAGGCGACTGTGATATTCTTCTGCTCGATATAGATATGCCGGATATAAGCGGACTTGATATTGCGGCGCGGCTTTCTGCACTTTCCGACAAGCCGCTGCTTGTATTCGTGACAAGCCATGACGAGCTTGTCTACGACAGCTTTCAGTTCCACCCGTTCGGTTTTGTCCGTAAAAGCTGTATGGAAAAGGAACTTGCACGCATACTTGCCGACTGTGCCGCCGAGCTTGACAGCCGCGACAGGCATTTCTGCTTTCACACCGCAAGCGCCGATGTCAGGCTGAGGCTCGATGAAATCCTTTATTTTGAGGCGGACGGAAACTATCTGAAGCTGTTTGCAAAGGGCGGAGAATACCGCTTTCGCGATACACTCTCCGCGGTTGAAAACGCGTTATCCGACAGCGGCTTTATCCGCATACACAAGGGCTTTGTTGTAAATCAGGCGGCGGTAAAGCTGCTCGCCTGCGACACCGCAGAGCTTATCGGTGGGGACGTAATACCCATCGGCAGAAGCTACGCCGAGACCGCTAAAAAACAGCTTATGAGGTATATGCTTAAATGAAAAAATCGAAATTTTCCGAGCAGGAATACACCGCCCTCACCGAAAAATACAGCGCATTGCTCAGCGAAAAGGCCGAGCTTATGTACGAGCTTGCGGAGCTTAAATCCTCGGCAGAGAGCATACGCAGGCAGGACGACGAAATCCGCGCCCTGCACGAAAATGTACGCCGCATAAAGCACGATATGAAAAATCACCTTATGGTTATCGCGTCATATCTCAGCGGCGGGGATTATGACGCGGCAAAGTCCTACACCTCGCAGATTCTCGACAAGCTTAATGCCGTGCACAGCTACATAGAAACAGGAAACTCGCTGTTAAACCATATCCTTAACGAAAAGCTGAACAAAGCCCGCGAGAAAAGAATATCGGTAAAGGCGGAGATTGAAAACCTGTCGTTTAAGAAAATGGAGAGCCTTGATTTTTCCGCGCTGTTATTGAATATGCTAGACAATGCTATAGAAGCCTGCGAGGGCGAAACCTCTCCCGAAATCGATGTCGCAATCTCACAGCGGCGGGATTATGAAACTATACTTGTGAAGAATAAAATCGACACATCTGTCCTTGATGTCAACCCCGAATTACTGACAACAAAGTCAGACGGCTCGGCGCACGGTATGGGCATACTGCAGATACGCTCGATAACCGCAAAGTACGGCGATATGTGCGGCTTTTACGAAGAGGACGGTTATTTTTGCGCCTGTGCGTTTATCCCTGTATAAATG
Source organism: uncultured Clostridia bacterium (assembly GCA_945921635.1). Taxonomy (GTDB): domain Bacteria; phylum Bacillota; class Clostridia; order Oscillospirales; family Ruminococcaceae; genus Ruminiclostridium_E. Next base: position 3,765 of record CAMEKZ010000078.1, on the reverse strand, counting down.
CCGTTTATCCCAATCCCTTGCAAAACCGGTTTGCAGGGGATATACTTTTCTTATGGTGGTTGTATGATAAATTTTGAAAACGTGAACAAGTACTGCCTTTGCGATATTTCCCTGCATATCCCGAGAGGAGAAATCATCGGTCTGATAGGCGCCTCGGGGGCAGGAAAGACCACTCTGATAAAGCTTGCCTGCGGTCTGCTGTCACCCGACAGCGGAAATGTGTATACTCTCGGTAAAAACCCCGTGCAAAACCGCAGACTGTATAAAGATGCTGTCAGCGTGTTTGTGGCGGGTACGCCGCTTCTTTGCCGAAATGATACGGTTTTGCAGGGCTTTCGGCTTTTGCGTGCTATGTACGGTATAGAAAAATCGGAGTTTTACAGACGGTATAACGAGCTGTCAAAGCGCCTTGATTTTGCAAAGTGTGAGCATCAGACCGTGAAGAGCCTTTCTCTCGGACAGCGTATGCGCGCGGAGCTTGCCGCGGCGCTGATTTATAGTCCGCATCTGCTCCTTTTAGACGAGCCGAATGTAGGACTTGACGAAAACGGAAAGGCGGCGCTGTGCGAAATCCTGAACGAGTACCGCAAAAGCGGCATGACCGTGCTTATGACCTCACACGATATGGCGGGGGTGTCAAAGCTTTGCGGCAGAATTGCACTTCTTGACAGCGGCAGGCTTGTCTTTTACGGAAGCGAGGACAATCTGCGAAGCCGTTATGCGCCGATTGATGTCATGACGGCGAGACTTAGCGGCAGAATACCCGACTTTGAGGATTTACCGCTGAAAAGATACACGGTACAGGGTGACACCATCACACTATCATATAATTCCAACCACATAAGCTCGGCAGAGATACTAAAGCTGATTTTAGGGCAGACCAATGTATGCGAAGTCAGTATAAGAAAGCCGGATTTAGAAAGTATAATTGTACAACTGAAAGGCGGAGGGCAAAATGAGCTTTATAGAAGTAAGGGAGATAAGCAAGACCTTTAAGATAAGCAAGCGGCGCGGCGGCGCGCTCGGGATGTTCGCAAACCTTTTTGCGCCGAAATTTGAAAGGAAAGAAGCTGTAAAAAATGTCAGCTTTGAGATTGAGAAGGGCGAAGCGGTAGGGTTTATCGGGCCTAACGGCGCAGGTAAATCCACCACGATAAAAATGCTCTCCGGCATACTCCACCCCGACAGCGGCAGTATAAATGTAGGCGGCTATATCCCGTACAGACAGCGCAAGAATTATGTGGGCAGGATAGGAGTTGTATTCGGACAGAAGTCGCAGCTTCAATGGGATTTGCCGGTAATAGACAGCTTCGAGCTGCTGAGAGCAATCTACAGCGTGCCCGATAATGTGTATAAGAAGAATATCAGCCGCTTTACCGAGATGCTCGACATGGGCGGGTTTATAAATCAGCCTGTCCGTCAGCTCTCCCTCGGTCAGCGCATGAGGGCGGATATTGTCGCGGCGCTTATCCACTCGCCTGAGATTGTGTTCTTTGACGAGCCGACCATAGGAGTCGATGTAGTGGGAAAGGAAACGATACGCAGCTTTATCCGCGAGCTGAACTCCCGGGACAACGTGACAATGATATTCACTACCCATGATATGCAGGACATCGAAAAGACCTGCAACCGCCTTATAATAATTGACGAGGGGTCAAAGGTGTATGACGGCACGCTTGCGGGAATACGGGAGAAATACGGCACCTCACGCCAGCTTGATGTAGAATTTGCCGGCAGAGAGGAAATATCCCCAATTGATAACGTGGAAATATCCGAGCTTGAAAACAACAAAAAGCGGTTTATCTTTGAAAGCAAGGACGTACATATAAACGAGCTGATGAATTTTCTGCTAAGCAATTACAACGTCCGCGATATAAATATCTCCGAGCCGGAGATAGAGAGCATTATTCGCAAAATCTACAATCGCGAGGTGAGTGAAGCATGACACTTTCACCCTATATTGCATACGCGAAAAAGTGCTTTTTAGGCAGGAGCGCGTACCGCTTTGACCATTTTATCGGAATACTATCGACCTGCCTGCAATTTTTCATCTTCTGGGAGATATACAGGGCGCTGTACGGCAACAACACCGAGATAGACGGTATAACCATGTCGATGGTTACGACCAATTTCGTGCTGTCGATGGGGCTTGGCGCGGTGTTCAGCCCGGACGATTATTTTCTTCCCAATAAAATATGGGACGGCAGTATCGCGACCGAGTTCCTCCGCCCGATAAGCTTCAAGGGCAGGATGATAGCTGAAAATCTAGGCAACGCGCTTTTCAGCCTTATATTCCGCTTTGTGCCGGTGCTTATAATCGCGGCGGTTACGGTAGGGGTAAGCGCGCCCGCAAGTCCCGTGATGCTTTTGCTGTTTATATTAAGCGCGGGGCTTGGCTTCGGCGTGCTGTGGTCTATCAGCTTTGCGGTGCAGATGACATCGTTTTGGCTTGTGAATATCTGGAGCCTTATCACGATAAAAAACGTGTTCGTAAACGTGCTGTCCGGCTCGATGATACCGCTGTGGTTTATGCCCGACTGGATGAGCGGGGTGCTCGGGCTTACGCCGTTTTCCTCGATATATTTTACACCCGTGCAGATTTATCTCGGTCAGCTCTCCTACGGAGAGATTGCGTTTAAATGCGGTGTACAGCTTGTGTGGATAGCGGTTATATATCTTATCGGAGATTTGCTTTGGAAAAAGGGACAGCGTAAGCTTGTGGTGCAAGGGGGCTGACAATATGAATAATACTCTGCATCTGATGTGTATGTACACAAAGACCACCGCAAAATCGTGGTTTCAGTACCGTGTTGACGCTGTTTTAAAATCGCTCGCGGTATTCTTGCGCGAGGCTACGGGTATCATCGTTATCTGGTTTACACTCCTTAAATTCGATAAGCTGAACGGCTGGGATATATACGAAATGCTGTTTTTGTTCAGCCTGCTGTTTTTGACCTACGGAATTATGATAATATTTTTCACGGGTCTGCGCGACTTTGGCAGTACGGTGAGAAGCGGCAACTTCGACAGGTTTATTCTCCGTCCGAGGGGACTTTTATTTCAGATAATATTTGTAAACTCCGACTGGTTTGCAGCGCTCGGACACGGCGGACTTGGTATAACGCTTTTTCTGCTTTCCGCTGGCAAGGTGGGGATAGAGTGGAATGTCGGAAATGCGCTGTATTATATCTTTACCGTTGCAGGCGGCGTGCTGATACAGGGCGCGGTGTTTTTACTGCTTGCGGCACTGAATATTTTTCTGCTTCAGACAAACAGCCTCAAAGAGCTTGTCTACTGGAATATGCGCAGATTTGCCGGCTACCCGATAAGCATTTTTCACAAGGCGATACAGATATTTATGATTTATGTGATGCCGTTTGCTTTTGTAAATTATTTCCCCGCACAGTATCTATTGCTAAAGGACGATATGAGCGCATATCCCGAAATATTCATGTATCTTACCCCCGCTGTAGGGGTTGTGATGTACCTGCTCGCGTATCTGTTCTGGCGGTTTAGTATAAGGTTTTATAAAAGCTCGGGTAACTGATGCCGATAAAAATATGTATGCGGCGGTACAAAATCCGAATAATTATTTTACCCGACAGCAAATGTGCAAGCTGTCGGGTATTTTTATTTCACAAATTCAGGATAATTAAACGTGAGAGAGTTTTATCGGACACCTGTTCTGTATCATAACGAACAGGAAAACTCAGCCGCTTTTGGCTCGGAAAGGAGAGCGTTATGTGGATTTTAATTTTAGTCGGA
>CAMEKZ010000077.1 GCA_945921635.1 uncultured Clostridia bacterium | reverse complement strand
ATTATAGGGAATTACATACAAAAATTTACAGTTAATTTCGTAAAATGAAAATTTTACGAAATTAGAAGTGACCGAAATAGAAAGGCCTGATAAAATGTCTTATAACATAGATTTCAGACAAGCTACCGCTGACGCGCCGGCTTGTCTCACAGAATACCTGAATTATCTTATTACAATAAAAAATCGCTCACAGCTCACAGCCTTGAACTACTATACAGATTTAAGAATGTTTATGCGGTTTTTAAAAATCAAAAATAAACTGGTTCCTGAGGATTCAGAGTTTTCCGAAATTACTATTGGCGACCTCGATGAAAAATTCATAAAAAATGCAACTCTTTCAGACGCTATGGAATTTCTGAGCTTCACTGTAAATGAGCGTTCAAATAAGGCTAAGGCTCGCTCACGCAAGGCTGTATCTCTGCGTCAGTTCTATAAATTTCTCACAAACAATAAGGCGTGGTTTACGGCAAGTCCTATGCTGAATCTCGAGCTTCCGTCTCCGAAAAACGCTCTGCCAAAGCACCTCACGCTTCAGGAATGCGAACAGCTGCTCAAAAACGGATTCGGTGATTTTTCCTCCTGGATGGATTACCGCGATTATGCAATGATAGTAATGTTCTTAAATTGCGGTATGCGTCTTAATGAATTGGTTGGTATAAATGTAAACGATTTCTCGGAAAATATAGACCCATCTCAGCCTGATTTGGTATATATTTCGGTAAAAATCGTCGGTAAAGGCAGTAAAGAGCGTATAGTATACCTTAACGAGCAATGTGTCGATGCGCTGAAACGATATACCGATATAAGAGCTACAGTTGTCAACCCAAAAGAAAAAGCTTTGTTTGTCAGCAAGCAAGGAAAAAGAATAACAAACCGCCGCGTCGAACAGATAATCGATGACAGGCTCAGTAAATGCGGGCTGTCAGGAAAAGGTATTTCGGTACACAAGCTCCGCCATACCGCGGCTACACTTATGTATCAGAACGGCGTCGATGTTCGCGTCTTGAAAGAGGTACTCGGGCACGAAAATCTCAATACCACGCAGATATATACTCACGTTGTCAACAAGCAGCTTCGTGAAGCAATCAACAGAAATCCGGTAATGGATATTGAAACCTCTGTTCCCGATTTTGATGTAAAAAAAGATGATAATGATGAAAAAATCTGATTTCGTTATAATAATTATTTTACGAAATTAGACTATTTGTTTTATCTTTTAGATGTTTATCTGATATAATTTAAAAAAATTCAGGCTGTATCGGTTTCGCATCTACGATTCTGATACAGCCTATAATTTATGCTTCCGTCTTTTTTATTTTGAAGAACAAACGTAAAAAACCTGCAAGTATTCGCGGAGTTTTGCAAACCACAATCTTCATTATGTAACCTCACTTTCGTCAACAGCAGAATAACAGCCATATTCCGATTACAATAAGCAATATGGCAAGTACAATAAGCAGTACCTCCGCGGAAAGATGTGTCATACAAATAAGCGCACCCGCAAAAGCGAGAATAAATGCCGGAAACTTATTTCGCCTTCCGCCGCTGCGTCTCATCATAACATATCCCTCCTATCGCTTAAAGTTATTACACTTTATTCAAAAGGAAGAATTTTGGTTACTTATTTTTTTACGGTCATTACAAGCACAATCCCCTGCTCTGCCTCTACCCTGCAAGGAATGTCACAAAACTCATTGCTCACTCCGATAGGATACGAACGGCTCAGTTGATAATTTCTCAGCGGGTATTCTGCATTTTCTATAGATACCGTTGCAGTATCGGTCACGGCGAAAACCGATAAATAACGGGATTTATCGGGGAAGATAACTGCTGATTCGTTACTCAATATAAAAGTGTCGGTTTCATCACCTGTTATACGTCCGTTTGCACCGTGCTCTTTGATATACAGCAAGGTTGCTATATTTGCTATAAAGTGGTCTGCTCTGCCGCCTGTGGCAGCCACGAGCGTAATATCGTCATATCCGCGCAGGAGCGCCGTTTTTACAGCGAGCATGGTATCTGTATCATCCTTGTGGGTAGATGCGCGGATAATCTCACAATCTTCAGGCAAACCGTTTTTTACGCTGTCAAAATCGCCTAATATCAAATCGGGCTTTATACCTACCTTAACAGCCTTATCATAGCCGCTGTCGGCACAAATAACAAAGCTATCCTTTTCAAAATCAACATAATTGCAGCTTTCGGGACCGCCGCAAATAATAAAGCACTTTTTCATTGCTTGCTTTTAAACTCCCACTCATTCAGTTTATCTGCTTCTTCGTACATTTTTACATAGCTGTCGTAGCGCGAAGGGTTTATTTTGCCGGCATCAAGCGCCTCTCTGATTGCACAGCCGCTTTCTTTTAAATGAACGCAGTCGCGGAACTTGCACTTGTCGATATACTCTGAAAATTCTCTGAATGAATATTGCAGTTCGTTTTTCGGTACAAATCCATATCGGCTGACTTCAACGGTAGAAAATCCAGGAGTGTCAGCTATATATCCGCCGCCGTCCAGCGGGTAAAATTCTACCTGCCTTGTAGTATGGCGGCCTCTACCGAGCTTTTTGCTTATATCGCTTGTATCTGTGTTAAGACCCGGGAAAAGGATATTCATAAGAGAAGATTTGCCTACGCCTGAGTTTCCGATAAGCGCTGACATCTTTCTTGCTATCTGCTGCTTAATCTGCTCAATGCCGTTTCCAGTAATATTGTCCATATAAATTACTTTAAATCCGCAGGAACGGTAAATATCGGCAAAATCGTCACAGCTTTGCAAATCACGCTTTGTCAGGACTAAAATCGGCTCAATGCCCTTACTTTCAAATATCGAAATAAGCTTGTCTGTTATAAGCGGATTAGGCGCAGGGTCAACAGCAGACGCTACAAGCAGAGCACAGTCGAGATTTGCTATCGGAGGGCGTATAATATAGTTTTTTCTGTCGTTAATCTCGCATATCACAGGGAGATTGTTTTCCTCGGTGCAAACCTTAACACGGTCACCTGCACACGGTGAAATCTTATTTTTTCTGAAAATTCCTCTTGCGCTACAACATAAAATGCCGTCGGAGGTAACCACATGGTAGTTACCGCCGACAGCTTTAGTTATCACGCCTTCAAAAAATTTCTTTTCCAAAGACATACCTCATTAAAATTACTCAAAGTGAATTATATGTTTATTGAGTTTTATTCAGCCTGCGGCTCGGGAGCAGGTGTTTCGGGAGCAGGCGTTTCCGGAGCCGGTGTTTCGGGTGCGGGAGTTTCGGGTGCAGGTGTTTCCGGAGCCGGGGTCTCAGGCGCAGGTGTTGTTTCCGGTGGCGGAGGAGTTGTCGCGGGTGCCTGTGTAACTGTTGTAGTTGTCGGAGCAACATAAACAAGCTTCTTGAACAAATCCTTATTATAAGTCAGCACTTCCTGAGTCGAAGGGTCTTTAGTGAAGTCCACTTCAATTTCAGCAAGTATGCCGTTTAAGTCCGAATCCTCTACGTTTGTGATTTTGATAGTGTAGGTTGTCTTTTCTGAACCGCTTACATCAAACGAAATCGTCTTGCCTGCATTTACAGACATATCACGTTCTTCTTCCTTGAACATTACACCGTCTTTGTAGTATCTGAAGGTAAATGTACCTGTTCCTGCGTTATCCTTAGGAAGCTCTATTGAAATTTCATCCTCTACAACAAGTGCCTTACCGTCGCATACTGTAACCTCAATCTCGGTATCCTGATTTACAACCGAGTTTTCAGCTATGCTCTGCTTGAATATCTGTCCTTCCTCGTACTCGTTGCTTGAGCCTTCAACTACTTTAAGAACAAGCTTCTTTTCTTCTGCAAGCGCCTGAGCCTCTTCAAGAGTCTTTCCGATAAACTTAGGTACGTTTACTGGAGTAACAGCCTTGCCCATACTTACATAAACCTTGACCTCAGTACCCTCATCTACCGTTGAATGTGCGGCAGGTTCGGTCTTTATAACAAAGCCTTCATTTATTTCTTCATTCTCAACCTTAATTATCTTAGCTTTAAGACCCTTTTTCTCAAGCTTGATTTTAACATCATCTACCGAAAGATTTTTATAATCATCGATTTCGACTTCCTGAGGACCGTTGCTGACAACAATTTCAACAATCGAGCTTTTCTTGATTGTTCTGCCTGCGGCGGTCTTCTGATCCATAACCTGCATCTCGGCATACTCGGTCGAATATTTTCTCTCGATGTCAAGATTTAAGTCGGGATACTGTGCCTGTACCTCTTCAAGTGTCATGCCGATAAGGTTAGGCATGGTAATTTCATCGGAATTACCGCTGGAGGTAGGAATGCTTCCGGTAACAATGGTGAAGATGAGCCATGCTGTCATGATAACGAACACAGAAGCTACTGCAAACAAAATCGGAAGCAGCGGCGAACGTCTTTCCTCTACCTCTTCATCATCGTCATCATCATACAGATCCTCGTCGTTTTCGTCATTGGTCTCATCGTTATCTGAATCGGCAGTTTCCGGCTTTTCTCCACCTACCTTGTCAAAATACTTTGTAGTACCGTCAGTCGAAAAATACTTGTATTCAAATACAATGCTGGGATCTTTTTTAAATTCTTCGATATCGTTAATCATTTCACCCGCAGTCTGATAACGCATAGAAGGCTCTTTCTGCATAGCCTTGAGCGTTATTTCTTCAAGACCCTCGGGGATAGAAGAGTTAATTTCACGAAGTTTTTTCGGCGGTGTCTGCATATGCTGGAGTGCGATAGCAACCGGCGTGTCACCGTCAAACGGCTTCTGACCCGTGAGCATCTCATACAGCATTACACCGACTGAATAAATATCGCTCTTTTCATCGGTCATTTCACCTCTTGCCTGCTCGGGGCTGATATAGTGAACAGAACCGATAGCCTTTTCGGACAATGTCTTGTCGGTTTCGCGGTTAAATCTTGCTATGCCGAAGTCCATGACCTTTATAGTGCCGTCGGCAAGCAGCATTACGTTCTGTGACTTAATATCGCGGTGAACAATTCCTCTGTCATGTGCGTGCTGGAGAGCTCTTAAAATCTGTATTGTGAAGTAAACTGCGTCCTTCCATTTGAGTACGCCCTGGAGTTTTATATATTCTGCGAGAGAGATACCATCTATGTACTCCATTACTATAAACTGAATCTGCTCGTTGAAACCGACATCAAATATCTTTACGATATTTGGGTGTGAAAGCAGAGCAATAGCTTTTGACTCATTTCTGAATCTGCGAAGAAAATCTTCACTGCCGGCAAATTCATTTTTCAAAATTTTAACAGCTACGATTTTGTCTTCGGTGATATCTCTTGCTTTATAGATATCAGCCATACCGCCCGCGCCGATAAGCTCTAAAAGCTCATATCTGCCGTCTAGGCGCTTTCCAATCATACTATCCATATTGTTATCCATAAAATCCACCGTTTCTCCGTATTTTTTTAAACTTATGCCCATACGGAAAGCATAAGGTATACTATATTGAAACAACAGCTACAGTTACATTGTCCCTGCCGCCGTGTTTATTAACATAATCTATCAGCTGTTCGCAGCAGCGCGAAACAGAGGTTTTAGCCACAATCTGTGCAATATCAATATCCTCGGCATAAGAGCTGAGTCCGTCAGAGCACAAAAGCAGCAAATCGTCCTTTTTGACATCAAGCTCAAAATAATCGGGTGTTATGTACGGCTGAACGCCTACCGCCTTTGTTATCCTGTTTCTTTCGGGGTGAGTCTTGCTCTCCTCGTATGTTATCAACCCTTTTTCAAGGAGCTTTCTTATATATGTATGATCCTTAGTAACCTGCTGCATATTATCATCGTAAAAGAAATAGCATCTGCTGTCTCCGACATTTATCAGATAAGCACGCTCGTTGTAAATTATGCAAGCCACGCAGGTTGTACCCATACCCGCTTTTTCCGGGTCGGATATAGCCATATCGTATACAACGCTATTAGCAGCAGTGACGGAAGTAATCAGAAGATTTCTAATCTGATTTCGTGTAATATCCCTGCGGAAGCCCTTTATCAGCCGATCCTTCATAAATTCGACCGTTGTACTGCTGGCACAGCCGCCCGCATTCTCACCGCCCATGCCGTCGCACAAAACAACCGCAACAGCGTCGCTGTCAAGCTCACCGCACCATACGCAGTCCTGATTTTCCTCACGCATATTTCCTATATCGCTTTTTGCGTAAACCTTCATAAATGATGGTGTTCTCCCCTGCCTATTGATTATCACGTCTGAGCTGTCCGCACGCAGCGCTTATATCTGCACCAAGCGTCCGTCTGACAGTCGCATTCAGTCCGCCGTCAATCAGCATCTTCTGAAAACGTTCAACCGAGCTGCTACGCCTGAACACGCCCTCTTTAATCTCATTTACGGGAATAAGGTTTACATGACAGTTCTGACCTTTAAGCAAATCAAGCAGCGCATCGGCAGTCTGCCTGTTGTCGTTTACTCCGTCAATAAGCGCAAACTCATAGCTGATACGGCGACCCGTGATATCAAAATAATATCTGCACGCCTTCATAAGCTCGTCTATAGAATAACGGTTGTTTATCGGCATGATACTGCTTCGCAGCTCGTCGGTAGGCGCATGAAGCGATACCGAAAGCGTAATGCCGAGCTTCAGCTTTGCAAGGTCATATATGCGGTCAACAAGTCCGCAGGTAGATACCGATACCTGTCTCAGGCTCATATCGTCCTTTGACGAAATAAGACCTAGAAATTTTACGACATTATCGTAGTTATCCAGCGGCTCGCCTATTCCCATAAGTACAACGTGATTTATTTTCCGTCCGCTGTCGCGCTCGCTTTCGTATATCTGTAGGAGCATTTCGGACGGTTCAAGATTTCTGACAAAGCCGGCTTTTGTTGAAGCGCAGAATTTGCATCCCATTTTACAGCCTACCTGAGTCGAGATGCAGATACTGTTTCCGTGCTTGTATTCCATAAGCACAGTCTCGACTTTTTCTCCGTCAGACAAACCATATAGATATTTTACCGTATTATCTATATCAGATACAAGCCTTTTTTGAATTTTTAGTGAGTTTAGCCAAAAAAAATTGTCAAGCTTTTCTCTGAGTTGTGCAGATAGATTAGTCATTTCGGCAAAATTTGTAACTTTTTTTACATGAAGCCAATCATAAATCTGTTTTGCCCTGAATTTTTGCTCTCCCATTCCGATGATTTTTTCCTGAAGCTCATCCAAAGAAAGAGACAATATATCAATTTTTCTCATAAAAGGGTTTATTTTACTCTCCTTAAAGTCGCGGCAAAAAAGCCGTCTCCGCCTGTATTCTGCGGAAGCATTGTTCTCATGTGACTGTCAGCCACGCCCTTTACACCGATAGGAACAACAATAGGAACAAAATTGTCATGGTTTTTCAAAAACTCACTTACGACATCCTCATTCTCGGCTTTGCTTACCGTGCAGGTTGAATATATAAGCGTTCCTCCGACCTTTACATAATCGGCGGCATTATTTATAATTCTGCTCTGTATCTCGGGCAATCCCTCAAGCGTCTTCATAGGCTTATATTTAATCTCAGGCTTTCTGCGTATCACACCGAGCCCCGAGCAAGGAACATCACAGATAACCTTGTCCGCTTTCGGTATATCGGGATTGGGACAGCCTGCGTCGTTTTCCGATGCGGTTATTATGTCAAGACCCAGACGCTTTGCACCGCTTCGTATTACATCAACCTTGCCGTTATACAAGTCATAGCTGAAAACCTTGCCTCTGTTTGCCATAAGCTCGGCACAGGTAAAGGTTTTCCCGCCGGGTGCGGCGCATAAATCGACCACGGTTTCGTTAAAAATAGGTGAAATAATTTTACAGCATATCTGCGAGGATATGTCCTGTATATGAAACATACCCTTGCGAAAAGCGCTGCAGGTCTCTATCCCGCGGGTATTTGAAATCTCAATACAGCCATCAATCAGATTGTTTTTTACCGCCTTTATTTTTTCATGGGCAAGCTTGTCGATAACCTCATCGGTACTGAACTTTACGGTGTTTACTCTGGCATAAATCGGCGGACGGCCGAATGAAGCTTTAAACAGGGAGAGAGTCTTTTCCGCGCCCAGCTCACCGTTCCACTTTTTTATAAGCCACTTCGGACATGAATATTCTATTGACAGCTTTGCTTCATCGGTAAGATTCTTATAGTCTATTGCTTTTCCGTCACGGATAAAATTTCTTAAAATCGCATTTACAAAGCCTTTGGCCTGCGGAATACCCGCATAATCCATAAGAGCTACAGACTCGTTTACCGCCGCACTTTCGGGAACAGAATCCATGTAAAGCAGCTGATAAAAGCCCATTCGTAAAATCTGGACAACGGCAACGGATATTTTATCAAATTCAACGCTTGAATAATATCTTATAAGATAGTCGAGCGTCATTTTTCTTTCAAGCACACCGTAAAACACAGCGGTGACAAAGGCTTTATCACGCGGCGTAGTTTTCTCTGCGGTAAACATATTATCAAGAATGATGTTTGAGTATGCGCCCGAGGTGTCCATTTTCACAAGCAAATCAAGCGCAATCTGTCGTGCTGTTTTCATATCCGTCCCCCTGTGTCACAAAAATATGTCAGTTTCGTCTGGAGCTTGCGAGAAGTCTCAGCAGCTGTACTATAGCAAGTGCTAGCGAAGCTACATAGGTCATAGCCGCCGCTCTCAATGTGCGCTTTGCACCGGTCAGCTCACTGCCTATCAGAATACCTTGATTATCAATGGTTTTTATCGCTCTGTTGCTTGCGTTGAACTCAACGGGAAGAGTGATAAGCTGGAATAAAACGATAAACGCGAAAAGCACAATGCCTATTTCACGCAAAATCGGCATTCTGAACACAATACCGAGTATGAAAATAATTATCCATGCGTGCGAGCCGAACTGCGCCACCGGCAGAATAGCCATGCGTATTTTTATCGGTACATATCCGGTCGCATACTGTATAGCGTGTCCGACCTCGTGAGCTGCAACGCCGATAGCTCCGACAGAACAGCTGTCATATACCGTCTGAGAAAGCGCAATTGTATTCGTACGCGGGTCATAGTGGTCTGTCAGGTTACCGGCGGTACGGACAACATTTACATTATAAAGCCCATTGCTGTCGAGTATCTGCCGTGCAATCACGCTTGCGGGCATACCTCGTGAGCTGATAACCTTATTATATTTGCTGAAGGTCGAATTTACATTTATTGAAGTAAAAATTGAAAACAAAAATGCTGCAAAAAACAATACATAAATAACAGTATAGTCCATTAAAAAATCAAACATAAAAATCCCTCCTCATGAAAATGAGCGAATGATTATCCGAGGACAGTACCTTCGTCAATCCTGTTTCCGCGCAGAAAGTCCGAAGCCGACATACGCTTTGCGCCCTCTCCCTGTACCAAAACAAGCCTGATACATTTATTATCACCGCAAACGACGGTGAAATCAGCGGCATTTATTACCGTACCACAAGGCTTATCGGATGTCAGCTGTGAAAGCTCCGCAAAATACACCTTTAGCCGCTTATCGCCGATAAAGGTATAAGCACACGGAGAAGGAGACATACCACGGATAAAGTTATATACATCTTGTGCGGGCTTTGAGAAATCAATGCGGCACATTTCTTTTGAAATCATCGAGGCGTAGCAGGAAAGCGTATCGTCCTGCTTTTCGGGAGTAATCTCCTGCTTTTCAAGCAAATCGAGAGTCTTGATAATAAGCTCTCCTCCTGCATTTGCAAGCAGGTCGTGAAGCTCACCGGCCGTCATCTCATCAGTAATATCAACAGCGGTTTTAAGCAGCATATCGCCTGTGTCTATCCCCTTTGCCATCAGCATGGTAGTGACGCCGCTCTGATTTTCACCATTTATTATGCACCACTGGATAGGCGCGGCACCTCTGTATTTCGGAAGCAGCGATGCATGGATATTTACGCAGCCGTATTTCGGCAGATTAAGCACGCTTTCGGGTAAAAACTGACCGTAAGCAGCGACAACTATACAGTCAGGTTTAAGCTCTGTAAGAACTCTCATAGCCTGCTCGGCGTCCTCGCCTTTTCTCAAAGAATTCGGCTGATAAACCGGTATACCGTATTTCAGTGCAGTCTCCTTTACGGGCGTAAACTGCATTTTCTTGCCGCGGTTTTTCGGCTTGTCCGGCTGTGTAAACACAGCAGTCACATTATGCGACTTTACAAGCTTCTCAAGCGCTGTTACCGCGAAATCGGGCGTCCCCATAAAAACTATGTTCATAGTGTTTTACCGTCCTTTCGGAATTATTTTTTTCTTTCCTCAAGCTGGTCGCTGTTTAACACCTCGTCAGCCTTATCAAGAAAAATAACACCGCTGAGGTGGTCAATTTCGTGGCATAACGCTACCGCAAGAAGCTCCGTGCCCTCGATTTCAAGCTCTTTGCCGTAACGGTTCTGAGCTTTTACCCTTACCTTTGCGGGGCGCTGGACATATCCCCACA
>CAMEKZ010000076.1 GCA_945921635.1 uncultured Clostridia bacterium | reverse complement strand
ACTACAGCTTTACCGAGTTTTCCGAAAACGAGGAAAAGTACATTTTCAGTATGCTTTATCTGCCCTCGGACGGCAATCAGCTTCTTTGCGCGTATATACCCTTTGGTGATGACGAAATACACAACGAGTTTGCTTTTATAAGCAACGAGGACGAAATGTTTTTGTCGCTGAAAAATACCTATTATGAGGAATACGAGGAAGAAAATATGCCCGCCGATATTTCTTTCGGTGACGAGCTTAAAAGCTGTAAGGCGGCGTACCGCTACCGTACCTTAGGCGGAATTTACAAGGATATTTCTCTGTATGACTACGGCGATGGCTGCTATTTTGTAAAGCAGGGTGACTATGCTTTAAAGGACGACAGACGAAAAATCGAAAGCATAGGGTTCAGACTTACGTTTAAACAGCTTTACGGTTTTTGAGGGGCATTTTTAATAAATCTTTTAAAAAACTATTGACATTTTGCCAAAAGTCGTATATAATAATAGCATGAATATGAAAATGCGTTGATTGGGAGAAAAGCCGATTGCTTATTTTCAGAGAGCTGCCGTTTGGTGCAAGACAGCATTAAGTCTCGGAAATAACTCGCCCAAGAGCAGCATGGCTGAACATTACAGTAGGTCATGACGGGTTCTCCCGTTACAGAGGGACACATTGATAGATGTGGCTATGAGCGGACAGGACTGCACACGGTTGCAAAGTCTTGTCAAAAAGAGTGGTACCACGAGGTTTAACCCCGTCTCTTTATGAGACGGGGTTTATTTTATATCAGCTACCTCTTTTCGCTTTATCTGCCGACATCAAACAACAAAAATGTTCTTGATTGAAAGGAAGGTATTTGTATGAAAGGAACAATGAACACAAACAAGTATACACGAGGCTATTTCATGCCTCCTTCAGACTGCCGCAAGTGGACAGAAAAGGAGTACATAGACAAGGCTCCTATCTGGTGCAGCGTGGATTTGCGCGACGGTAATCAGGCTCTGATAGTACCGATGAGTCTCGAGGAAAAGCTGGAGTTCTTTAAAGTTCTGGTTGAGATTGGCTTTAAAGAAATCGAAATCGGCTTTCCTGCCGCAAGCGAAACCGAGTACGAGTTTTGCCGCGCGCTGATTGAGCAGAATTTAATCCCCGACGATGTCACCATTCAGGTGTTGACCCAGTCGAGAGAGCATATCATAAAGAAAACCTTTGAGGCGCTCAGTGGCGCAAAGCACGCGGTTGTACATCTGTACAATTCAACATCTGTCGCACAGCGCGAGCAGGTTTTCAGAAAGTCAAAGGAAGAAATTATTGAAATCGCCGTATCGGGCGCTAAGCTGTTAAACGAATACAAGGCAAAGACCCCGGGCGACTTCAAGTTTGAGTATTCTCCCGAGAGCTTTACGGGCACCGAGCCTGAGTTCGCTCTGGAAATCACAAACGCCGTACTCGATGTATGGAAGCCCACACCCGATGATAAGGTAATAGTAAACCTGCCGGTAACGGTAGAGATGTCCCTGCCGCACGTTTACGCAAGTCAGGTTGAATATATGTGCGAAAACATGAAGTACAGAGAGAACGTTATCGTATCGCTTCACCCGCACAACGACCGCGGCTGTGCAGTTGCAGACAGCGAGCTGGGCTTGCTCGCGGGCGCTGACCGTATAGAGGGTACTCTGTTCGGCAACGGCGAGCGCACAGGCAACGTTGATATAGTAACCTTGGCACTCAATATGTACTCCCACGGCGTAGATCCGAAGCTCGATTTCTCCGACCTGCCCGCTATCACCGAGGTTTATGAGAAAATGACCTGCATGAAGGTGTACGACAGACAGCCCTACAGCGGCGCGCTGGTATTTGCGGCGTTTTCCGGCTCACATCAGGACGCTATAGCAAAGGGCATGAAGTGGCGCGAGGAAAAAGACCCCGAGCATTGGACAGTACCTTATCTGCCTATCGACCCGATGGACATAGGCAGACAGTATGACGGCGATGTAATCCGCATAAACAGCCAGAGCGGCAAGGGCGGTATCGGCTATCTCTTACAGCAGAAGTTCGGTGTAAATCTGCCGCCTAAGTTCCGCGAAAAGGTAGGATATACCGTAAAATCTGTCTCTGACCACAAGCATAAGGAATTGTCTCCCGATGAGGTTTACGAGGTATTCGCAACCAACTTCGTAAATATAGAAACAGCGCTGAAGATAGTCGAGGCTCACTATGTACAGGAGGAAAACGGTACAAAAATCGTGGCTAATGTGACGGTTTACTATAAGGGCGAGCAGAAGCTGATAACAGGCAAGGGCAACGGACGTCTTGACGCAGTAAGCGACGCGATAAAGAACGGGCTCGGCATACAGTATACAATCGTGACTTATAACGAGCACGCTATGGAGGTAGGCTCAAAGTCAAAGGCAGCGGCGTATGTCGAAATCTGTGACAGCAACGGCAACTCCAGTTGGGGCGCGGGTCTGCACACCGATATAATCAATTCATCGGTAAGCGCACTTGTTTCCGCTATCAACAACAGTGATATGGTTAAGTAATTATTGATTGGATAACAAACACCGCTCGGCGTGAATATACCGAGCGGTGTTTTTATATTGTGAATTATTATTTACGCCGTTTCTTCCGAAAAATTACCCGTGTAAAGCTGATAATACTTGCCCTTTTGTTCAATAAGCTCGTCATGTGTGCCGCGCTCGATTATCCTGCCTTGTTCAAGTACCATTATGCAGTCGGAGTTTCTGACAGTAGAAAGGCGGTGCGCTATTACAAATGTCGTCCTGCCCTTCATAAGCGCGTCCATACCCGCCTGTACTAGCTTTTCGGTACGGGTATCGATAGACGAGGTTGCCTCGTCAAGGATAAGCACTGGAGGGTCGGCTACCGCCGCCCTTGCGATAGACAAAAGCTGGCGCTGTCCCTGACTTAAATTGCTTCCATCACCCATCAGCACAGTGTTGTAGCCCTCGGGCAGCCTGCGGATAAATCCGTCGGCGTTTGCAAGCTTTGCCGCCGCGATACATTCCTCGTCGGTCGCGTCAAGCTTGCCGTAGCGTATATTATCCATAACCGTACCTGAAAAAAGGTGAGTGTCCTGCAAAACTATACCCAGCGACTTTCTAAGCTCCGGCTTCTTTATCTTTGTGATGTTTATGCTGTCGTATCTGATTTTGCCGTCCTGTATGTCGTAAAAACGGTTAATGAGGTTTGTTATCGTAGTCTTGCCCGCACCCGTCGAGCCTACAAACGCTATCTTCTGACCGGGTTTTGCATACAGCTTTATATCGTGCAGGACTATCTTGCTGTCGTCATAGCCAAAGTCCACACCGTCAAACACAATCTCGCCATCCATTTTGGTATAGGTGACTGTGCCGTCTGCCTTGTGCGGGTGCTTCCACGCCCAATGACCCGTCCTTTTTTCGGACTCGGTGATTGTGCCGTCGGAAGCGATATTCGCGTTTACTATCTCGACATAACCCTCGTCCTGCTCAGGCTTGCTGTCCATCAGATTGAACAGTCGCTCTGCGCCTGCGCCCGCCATAACGATGAATGACATCTGCTGGCTGAGCTGTGCTATCGGCATTGTGAAGTTCTTGTTCAGTCCTAAAAATGCCACCAGAGTACCGAGAGTAAGTCCCGCATAGCCGTTTATCGCAAGCACCGCGCCGAGAATTGCACAAATAACATAGCTGATATTACCGATATTTGCATTTATCGGCATCATAATATTGGAGTATTTATTCGCCTTATAGGCACTGTTTCTGAGTCTGTCGTTTATTTTGACAAAGTCCTCTACCGACTGCTCCTCGCGGCAGAACACCTTGACTACCTTCTGACCGTCCAGCATCTCCTCGATAAAGCCGTCAACCGCGCCTAAATCCTGCTGCTGGCTTGCAAAATACTTGCCCGATTTTTTGGCAAGCTTGTTTGTGACAATCAGCATTATTATTGCCATTACGATAGAAAGTACCGCCATAGGTATATTCATTGTAACCATTGAAACAAGGACTATAACAAGCGTTATTCCCTGATTTATTACCTGCGGCATACTCTGACAGATAAACTGTCTGAACGTATCGATATCATTTGTGTATACCGACATAATATCGCCGTGCTGGTGTGTGTCGAAATACTTTATAGGCAGGTTTTCCATGTTTTTAAACAGGTCATCACGGAAGTTTCTAAGCGTGCCCTGACCGACATTTACCATTATTCTGTTATAGGCATACGACGTTCCAAGACCTACCAGATAGATGATTCCGAGTCTAAGTAAAGCAAAGGCAAGTCCGCTGAAATCGGGTGAGGGCGAATTTATAAGCGGTGTGATATAATCATCTATCAGCGACTGGATAAACAGCATACCGTACAGGGTAGACAGCGCCTGCACCACAATACATATCAGAACCACTATGCAGGAAAACTTGTAGTGCTTTACCGTATAGCCGATTATCCTGCCGAGATATTTTATCTGACCCTTTGAGGAGGGCTTTTTCATATTTTGTTCCATCTCTTACACTCCTAACTTACTGACGGTCAAAATCTCCGCCGCCCTTAATCTGTGACTCGTAAATCTCGCCGTAGATTTCGTTGTTTTTGATAAGATTTTCGTGGGTGTCAAAGCCGTTTACCTTGCCGTCATCAAGCACGATTATCCTGTCAGCGTCCTGTACGCTGGAAATACGCTGTGCTATGATAAACTTTGTCGTGCCCGGTATCTCCGATTTGAATGCCGCTCTGATTTTTGCGTCGGTCGCGGTATCAACTGCGCTTGTCGAGTCGTCAAGGATAAGTACCTTTGGCTTTTTGAGAAGCGCACGCGCTATGCACAGTCTTTGCTTTTGTCCGCCCGATACGTTTGCGCCGCCGCGCTCAATATATGTGTTGTACTTATCTGGGAGGTTTTCTATAAATTCGTCAGCGCACGCCGCTTTGCAGGCGTTGATGCATTCCTCCTCGGTGGCGTTTTCGTTGCCCCAGCGCAGGTTTTCAAGTATTGTACCCGAAAACAGCACATTTTTCTGCAATACAACAGCTACGTTGTTGCGGAGATATTCCATATCGTATTCTCTTACATCTCTGCCGCCTACGCATACGCTGCCGCTCTGAACATCGTACAAACGGCTGATGAGGTTTACAAGGCTTGTCTTTCCGCAGCCTGTCGAGCCTATGATACCGATAGTTTCACCCGAGCGTATGTGCAGGTCGATGTCCTCCAGCACCGGTTCTTCGCTGTCCTTTTTGTAAGAGAAATATACATGATTGAAGTCAACCGAGCCATCTGTTATTTCCTTGACAGGAGCTTCGCCATTTGCAAGGTCGGGCTCTTCTCTGAGCACCTCGGATATACGCTTCATGCTTGCTACGCTCATTGTGAGCATAACAAAAATCATCGACAGCATCATGAGTGACATAAGCGAATTCATAACGTATGTGAAAAGAGAAGAAAGCTCGCCTGTCTGTAACGAGCCTGCTACTACAAAGCTTGCGCCGAACCAGCAGATAGCCATGATACAGCCGTAGATAACCAGCATCATGACGGGGTTGTTGAATGCGAGTATGCTCTCGGCTTTCTTAAACATCTTATAAATGTTGCCAGATGCCTTTGAAAACTTTTCCTTTTCGTAGTCCTCTCTTACATACGCCTTTACAACTCTTATACCGGATATGTTTTCCTGTACGCTTGCGTTGAGGTCATCATACTTTCTAAACGCCACGTTAAATACCTTCATCGCCGAAAGTATAATAGCTGCGAGAATAATCGCCAGAAAAATAACGGCGGCCAAAAAAATCAGGCTCATATCAACATTGACAAAAAAGCACATTACCATACTGCTGATGAGCATAAGCGGAGCGCGCACCGCGATGCGTATAATCATCTGATACGAGTTCTGCACATTTGTGACATCAGTTGTCATACGGGTCACAAGTCCCGCCGTGCTGTACTTGTCAATATTGGAAAAAGAGAATTTCTGTATTCTGCGGTACATGGCCTCTCTTACATTGCAGGCAAAGCCGGTAGAGGCAAGCGCGGCATATTTGCCGGCAAGTATACCCGACATAAGGCTTATGCAGGCTATAACCACCATTATACCTCCGTAGAGGTATATTTTGTTCATGTTGCCGCATTGTACGCCCTCGTCGATAAGCTTTGCCATAACAAACGGAAGCAGCACCTCCATAGCAACCTCAAGCGCAGAAAACAGCGGTGCCAGTAAGGACACCTTTTTATATTGTTTTACCTGTGCCAACAGTTCTTTCATTGTTTTTTCCTTTCTTTATCTGTTTTTGCAGACCGTCTGAAAATACAGTCGGTTATTGCTGTTAAAAGTTTTCTCCTTATAAATAATACTACTTTTCCTCTTGAATGTAAAATACAAATATGTTATAATCGATAAAGAACTTTTATTATCAATTATAAAAAATGACTTTTCAGCCGTACCGACGGGCGGCTGCTATGAAAGGAAAGATGTATTATGAATACAACTCAGCTTGAATGTTTTCTCGCCGTAGCCGAATACCTCAATTTTTCAAAGGCGGCAAGCTTTATAAATATAAGTCAGCCCGCTGTCAGCCACCAGATTTCCTCGCTTGAAGACGAGCTTGGAGTAAAGCTCTTTTCCCGGAGCAATAAAAGCGTCCAGCTTACCTCCTCGGGCGTCAGCTTTTTGTCCGACGCGGGGGCGATACTGAAAATAGCCGCCTCATCGAAAAAAAGACTTAACAGCAAAAAAAGCGAGTCAATTATAAAGCTCGGTATCGGCTGTCACAATCAGGGAGAGCTTGACGCGGCGGTACCGATTATACAAAAATTTTCCGAGCTGCACACGGATTTTTTTCCGTTTTTGCAGACATTGCCGTTTAAATCGCTTGATAATTTATTGAATGACAATAAAATTCAGGTATTATTTGCGGTAAAGGATTTTGACGAGAAGAATAAAGCCGAGGTATTTACCGAGATATGCAGGTGCGGCTTTGCCGCGATTTATCCCGAAAACAATTCGATGGCAGATATGCAGTCGGTGAGCGCAACAAATCTTACAGGCAGGCTTATTGTTATGGAGCGCCATAAATGCTCTGATGCGCTTATAAACTGCTACAATAAAATCGGCGCGCTTAACAGGCAGGAGGATATTTATTTTGCCGACGGCTATGAAAACGCTTTGGCTCTTGTCAGAGCAGGGCTTGGATATACTGTTTTTCCCGTTTTGCCGAATATGCAGTCACAGGGGCTGTGTATTCTCCCGATAAGGGATGCAGGTCAGGCAAGCTTTGGGATATATTCAAAGCCTCTGAAAGACAATTCGATAGCGGAGGAGTTTGTAAAAACAGCCGCAGAGCTGTATAGAGAATAAGAAAAGCACCGTAAGTCTCATGTCCTTACGGTGCTTTAATAATACCGGATAGAGGTGCTCTGAAGCTTATTTCATAGCCTTTACCGTTTCAAATTCGTCAACGATTTCCTGCTCGGGCGCCTTGGTAAGCAGTGAAACAACTACGATAGCCACAAGTGCAATCAGGAATGCGGGGAGCAGCTCGTAGATGTCGAGCAGACCGCCGAGCGGACGAACGAGGAACTTCCATACAAACACCGATACGCCGCCTGCGATAAGGCCTGCGAGAGCACCCCACTTGTTTGAGCGCTTCCAAAACAATGAACACAGCATAACAGGACCGAAGGTAGCACCGAAGCCTGCCCACGCGAACGATACAATCTGGAATACCGAGCTTTCGGGGTCCCATGCGATAATTACTCCGATTATCGCGATAACGACAACCGTTATACGGGCAACGAGCATACCGATTTTATCCGACATCTTGATTTTAAACACGCCGCGGATAAGGTTTTCTGACATACTGGACGATGCGGCAAGAAGCTGTGAATCGGCTGTTGACATTGTAGAAGCGAGAATACCCGCGATGATAAGTCCGGCTAAAAGTGAAGCGAAAGGACCGAAGGTGCTGAGCAGCCCCGAAATCTTTACTATGATAGTTTCGGGGTCGGCAAGCGGGTCGAGAGTCTTGTTGTTTACCATGCTGAGACCTACAATACCGATAAAGATAGCAACAGCAAGTGAAATAACAACCCAAACTGTAGCGATACGGCGTGAGGTCTTTATCTTTGCGCTGTCCTTTATAGCCATGAATCTCAGCAGTACATGGGGCATACCGAAGTAGCCGAGACCCCACGCAAGCGTAGAGCAGATAGTAAGCAGGTTATAATCCTTTGCCGTGTTGTTAAGACTGTCAAAGGTATGTGTAACCGAGAAATATCCCGGCAGGCTCTGACCGTATTCTATGATATTTGTAAGGCCGCCCGCCATTGATACGCCGAATATTACTACGACAATGAGAGCAATCGTCATGATTATACTCTGGATAAAGTCAGAGGTGCTCGCTGCGAGGAAGCCGCCGATAGTAGTATATGCGATAATTATTACCGCGCTTATTATCATTGCGATATGATAGTCCGCGTTGAAAAGTCCCGCAAACAGCTTTCCGCAGGCAGAAAAGCCCGAGCCTGTGTACGGAATGAAGAATACAAGGATAATAATTGCCGATATGAGAGTAAGGAATTTCTTGCTGTCACGAAAACGGTTTGAGAAAAACTCAGGTATCGTGATGGAGTTATTGCACACCTGAGAATAGTTTCTCAGTCTTTTCGCAACAATAAGCCAGTTTAAGTATGTGCCTATCGCAAGTCCGATAGCCGTCCAGCCTGCGTCTGCAAAGCCTGTCAAGTATGCAACACCGGGAAGTCCCATAAGCAGCCAGCTGCTCATGTCCGAAGCCTCGGCACTCATTGCCGTAACAAACGGGCCGAGCTTGCGTCCGCCGAGATAAAAGTCTCCGACGCTGCTTGTACGTTTTGCACTGATTACGCCGATTACAATTACGCCTATAAGATAAACGGCAATTGTAATCATCATAAATATCTGTTCTGTAGTCATTTTATACCATCCCTTTAATATTTGCCTCAACCCAAAGGCAGTCTGATAACTAATTCTAACATAATAAGACTAAATTTGCAAGTAATTTTATAAATTTATTCAAAAAATATTTTTTGATATAAATTGATAAAAGTCCGTTTTATAGTACATAGATAATGTTAGAATATAGCCGTAAGATAAAGCACGGCAGAAATGCCGCAAGAAAGGAAAATAAGTTTGTGACTATTCACAAACTGCAAAATTGGAAAGGATTGATTGTAAAATGACAGTTTTAATAGTAATGGTTCTTGCAGCGCCTATCGTTTCCGGTGTGACCGGTGTATTTATCGACAAGGCTATCAACACAATAACGGCTAAAAGGCAGCTGTCCAAAAAGACACGCGCATAATATTGAGTTTTCCTGATTTTCTTTATACCCTATACCCAAAAACACCGTAAAAGGATTTCGCCTTTTACGGTGTTTGGCTTTATATTCCGATTTAAGCTGCTAATATCAGTTGAATATTTCCTCTTCCGCCTTGCTGGGTCTGCCCATAAGCTTTGCTATACTTGCTATCGGGTTTTGTCCGCAATAGCAAACAGCACAGAGCTGTTCAATAATAGGTACCGATACATTGAGCTTTGTCGCTATATCATATACAATTTTCGCACATTGATAGCCCTCTACCGTGCCAACCCGCTCTACAGCTTCGGCGGCGGGTATTCCTTCACCTATCAGCAGTCCCGCACGGTGATTTCTTGAGTGGGTAGAGGTGCAGGTCACTATAAGGTCGCCGACACCCGAAAGTCCGTTGAAGGTCTCGCGCTTTGCTCCGAGTGCAACGCCGAGCCTTGTGATTTCCGCAAGTCCACGGGTCATGAGCGCGGCGATTGTGTTGTCACCGAGTCCCATACCCTCGACTATGCCGCAGCACAGCGCAATCGGGTTTTTCAGCGCTCCGCCGAGCTCGCAGCCGATAAGGTCGCTGTTTGCGTATATTCTGAACCGCTCGTTCTGAAGCGTTTCCTGTATATATTCGGTGTACTTGCGCTCTTTTGACGCGCAGACTACTGTAGTCGGGACGTTGCGCGCGATTTCTTCGGCGTGCGACGGACCTGTAAGTACTACAACCGGATTGTTAGGAAGCTCCTCGCTTATTACCTCCGAAAGGCGCTTGTCCGTACCTTCTTCAAAGCCCTTTCCGACATTTACAATAACGGTATTCGGGCTAACATGATTTTTTACCTTTACGGCAACCTCTCTCACAAATTTTGAGGGGATAGCAAACACCAGTATATCCGCGCCCTCAACACAGGAAAGGTCTGTGGTAAGGCCTATCGTAGGAGCAACAATTACGCCCGGGAGCAGCTTTTTGTGCTCTCCGTCGGTGCGTATAGCGTCTATTTCCTCCTGATATTTTGACCATGCCGTGACGTTATGACCGTATTTGTTCCACATTATAGCAAGCGCGGTGCCAAATCCGCATCCGAGAATAGTAATATTTGCCATGATGAACTTCCTTTCGGTAAAAAGTGTCATTGTCCCTGCCGCTCTACAGAGCATTATAAT
>CAMEKZ010000075.1 GCA_945921635.1 uncultured Clostridia bacterium | reverse complement strand
AATAGGGGCGAGGGGCGATAGCCCCCGATAAACAGCCCCTTCCCGAGGGGAAGGGGTTTGGGGATGGGGTTAGAGAGTTTGCGCTATTTTCAAAAAATAGACTTTTTCGACAGTCTGAAATCCCGCACGGCGCCCCGTGCGGGATTTTTCCTTATACTGCAAAATCCACACATAATTATGATTTTATTAAGTAATTTTTAGGCTAAATGCGAATTTATTTTTCTACATTTTTTAGCTAAAATATTATAAGAGTATTCCGCACCAAAATCACTTTATTCGTGCCAGCTCACTATAAATCGCTTTATTTATCATAATTCCATTGACTTTTTGTCATAATAGAGGTATAATTAAACCATTATACTGGATTATTGTGTGTTTTGAGAGGCTGGCACAATGCTGAAATTTGAAATACTGCTGTCGTGTATGAACTTAGGCGACGAGGATATAATTTCACACTCAAAAATAACCTCAGATACCCTGATAGTAAATCAGTGCAGAGAGGACGGATATGACGAATACACCCGCGGTACAAGCTGCATACGCGTATTTTCGGTAAACGACAGAGGACTTACAAAAAGCCGCAATTTTGCTATTGAGCACTCCGACGCGGATATCTGCCTTTTGTGTGATGATGACGAGGTGTTTTCTGACAGCTGTGAGCGGGATATAATAACCGCATACGAAAATCTGCCGCAAGCGGATATAATAATATTTGATATAGAAAATCACCCCGCAAAATGGGGAAAAGAGATAAAAAAGCTCGGCGCAAGGGATATAATGAGCGTCAGCTCGTGGCAGATTTCGTTCAGACGGGAGTCTTTGATAAAAGCGGGCATACGCTTTGACGAAAACATGGGCGCGGGTACGCCAAACGGCGCTGAGGAGGAGTTTAAATTCCTCACAGACTGCCGGAAAGCGGGGCTTTGCATTTATTATTATCCCGCGGTTATCGCCTCGGTAGCACAGGAGCAGTCAACGTGGTTTTCGGGCTTTGACGAAAAATTCTTTATAAACCGCGGAAACACCACCAGATATATAATGGGTCTGCCGCTGTCGGTCGCCTATGCGTTTTACTACACCTTTACAAAGCGAAAAAAAATAAGCGCAGATATGAAATGGACAAGGGCATTTCGCCTTACCTTAAAAGGAATACGCGAAAACAGGCTCACAAAATTAAAGGAAAAGCAAAATGGAAAAAATACTTAGCGTTATTATTCCGTCATATAACAGCAGGCCGTTTCTTAAAAAGTGCCTTGACTCGCTTATCTGCGAGGTATCGGACAGGCTCGATGTTATTGTTGTAAATGACGGCTCGACCGACGGGTGCGAGAAAATCTGCGAGGAATATATCGAAAATTATCCCGACGTTTTCCGCCTGATAAATAAGGAAAACGGCGGTCACGGCTCGGCTATAAACGTAGGCAGCGAAAAAGCCGTGGGAAAGTACCTCAAGGCACTTGACGCGGACGACTGGTTTATGACCGAAAATCTGCCGCAGTTTATCGCGGAGCTTGAAAAGGCGAGCGCAGATGTCGTGCTTACCTGTCACCATACGATTGACATAACAAGCGGCGAGGTCAAAAGCTGGCGCTGCTTTCCGCCCGAGTTCGGCAAAGAATACACCCTCGGCGAGATAATGACGCAGTGGAAAAACTTTGACCGCAGTCTTACCTTCC
Source organism: uncultured Clostridia bacterium (assembly GCA_945921635.1). Classification (GTDB taxonomy): domain Bacteria; phylum Bacillota; class Clostridia; order Oscillospirales; family Ruminococcaceae; genus Ruminiclostridium_E. Next base: position 8,908 of record CAMEKZ010000075.1, on the reverse strand, counting down.
ACGGTATAACCTACCGCACCGATTTTTATAGGGAGCAGGGAATACGGCTGTCCGAAAAGGTCTTTTACGAGGATCACGAGTACGCGACCTTTCCGTGCAGCAGGGCAAAGACCGTTTTACCGCTGGATTTGTTTATATATGAGTACCGCGTCGGCGATGTTTCGCAGAGCGTATCCGCAGAAAATCAGCTTAGGCGCATTTCTCACACCGAGACCGTACTGAAAAGACTCTGCACCGAGGGCAAGGCTCTGACCGACCCGGACGGCATAAGCTATTGCGACAAGAAGACGCACCTGCTTCTGCTGAGCTTTCTCGTTACCTCTCTGCTTTGCGATAAGAACCGCAAGAGGGGCAGGACAAGAGCCGATGAAATGATGCGGTATTTTGAGCAGAACGACAAGGCGGTTTTTGACATGAGCCGCAATCATTATAAGATACTGAAAACCCTGAACCGCCTGCATATCGGGCTTAAAGGCTACAATAAAATCCTGCGCTCGCGCCTGTATAATAAGATAAGGCACAACAAGAGCTTTGACTGATAATAATGTGTTTTGTGTACTGCTGTGAAACGGAAAGGAAACGAATATACAGATGACTTTAGTTCGTAAAGATAAAAGCGGAGGCTTTCTTGAGGTATTTAAGTACAAGGATTTGCTTATTCAGCTTGTGTCGAGAGATTTAAAGCTGAAATACCGCAGGAGCGTGCTCGGATATGTCTGGAGCATTTTAAATCCGCTGCTTATTATGATAGTAATGTATGTTGTGTTTTCAAAGCTTTTTGACCGCAACATACCGAATTTCCCCGTGTATCTGCTTATCGGACGCACAATGTACGATTTTGTAATCGGCGCTACCAATAAGGCGATGGACGGTATAACGACCAACGCCTCGCTTCTGAAAAAGACGTACGTTTCAAAATTCATGTTCCCTCTGGCAAAGGTGACAAGCGGTATGGTGGACTATGTGCTGTCGCTCGGCGCGCTTCTTATCGTGCTTGTTTTCACACAATCGCCGTTTTACTGGACGATGCTGCTGTTCCCGATAGTGACGCTGGAGGCGTATATATTCACCTGCGGACTGGGCTTTTTCCTGGCGCAGATGCACGTCTTTTTTCGTGATACGCGGTATATATACCATGCGTTTACGACGGCGTGGATGTACGCCTCGGCTATTTTCTATCCCGTCGATATTCTGCCGGACTGGATGCGGGTTATCGTCGAATACTGCAACCCGGTATACATTTACATCAAGCAGTTCAGGGATATAGCCTACAGCGGCTGTCTGCCGTCACTTGACAGCATTATACTCGGTGTGGCTTATGCGGCGCTGTTCTTTGTACTCGGCGTAACGATTTTCAGAGACAAGCAGGATAAATTTATCCTGTATATATAAGGGAGGGCAGCACTTGGAGGATTATATCATTGACCTTGAAAACATCACGGTTCGCTTTAACAAAGCGAATATGAAAGTAGATAACCTTAAAGAATATGTAGTGCGCCTTTTGCGCCGTCAGCTTTTGTTTCAGGAATTTATCGCGCTTGACGGTGTAAATCTGAAAATAAAAAAAGGCGAGGCGTGGGGACTTGTCGGCACAAACGGCGCAGGCAAATCCACACTTCTTAAGGTAGTCAGCCGCATAATCAAGCCGTATAAAGGAACCGTAAACGTAAACGGCACGGTAGCGGCGCTGATTGAGCTTGGCGCGGGCATCGACCCGAATCTCTCCGCACGCGAGAATATCTATCTCAACGGCACTATTTTAGGATATAAAAAGGATTTTATAGCGGAACGCTTTGACGACATAGTAGAATTTTCGGAGCTTCAGGATTTTCTTGATTCTCCGGTAAAGAATTTTTCCTCTGGCATGAAGGCGCGGCTCGGCTTTTCGGTTGCGACTTCGGTTCAGCCGGATATTCTTATCGCCGACGAAATACTGTCGGTAGGCGATATCAAATTCAAGAAAAAGTGCATGAACAGAATGAAATCGATGCTTAGCAGCGGTACGACCCTGCTTTACGTTTCACATAATATGGATTCGATAAAGCGGCTTTGTGACAAGGCGCTGTGGCTGGATCACGGAAAGCCCGTAATGACAGGCACAGCCAAGGAAGTATGCGATGCTTATATAGAAAAAATGAAGAGCTGAACGGCTCAGCAGATATTGATATGTAATGAAAGGAAACCCATATGAAGCAAATCGTAAAGTTACAGAATGTTGTTTTACAGATGAATCAGGATGCAAATTTCCTGATGTACCCCGAGCTTATGACCAAAGGAAGTGATAAGCAGACGCCGTTTATATACGACCCCGAAAAGGGCTGTCATATATTGCGTCAGTACACCGCCGCGGATTTTATCACTTATTATAACTGCTTACAGACAGGTAGATGGACAACCTATACAGATGCCGCAAATTTTGCGCTGAACCTTGTAGTTAAGGGCAGATTTGCCGTAGAGATATACGAGGTATATAAAAATTCGTCAAGCACAAACTATAATCTTGTTTTAAACAAGGTGTATGATGCGCCCGAGAAACAGACAGTAAAGATTGACATTCCGCATACCGGCAAAAAGCTTGTCGGATTTAAGCTCTCCTCGCTTTCCGATACAGAGCTGTACAGCGGCTGGTATAGCGCGGAAATCGACTCCGAAAGCATAAGAGATGTAAAGATTTCGCTTGTAACCACCACATTCAAAAAGCAGGAGTATATAAAGCGCAACATTGCGATGCTTAAATCACAGGTGCTCTGCGAGGGCAGCGATTTAAAGGGTCATCTGTTTGTGCACGTTATCGACAACGAGCGCGCTCTGAACCCCGAGGACTTTGACTGCGAGGATTTAAAGATTTATCCCAACCCCAATGTAGGCGGCGCAGGCGGCTTTACCAGAGGTATGATTGAGGCTATGGAGCTGCCCGAAAAGCCTACTCATGTGCTTCTCATGGACGATGATGTCATGATTGCGGCAGAGAGCCTTATGAGAACCTACTATCTTTTAAGACTGCTGAAAGATGAGTATTCACGGTGTTTCCTCAGCGGTGCAATGTTCGATTATGATATACGCGAAAAGCAGTACGAGGACGTAGGATATGTCCATAAGGGTGACGCATCCTACGGCCCGCTGAAGCCGTCGCTTGACATGAAGCTTATAAGCTCCGTTGTCAATAACGAGAATTATTTCGACATCGAGAAGGAAAACTCGTACGCGGGTTGGTGGTACTGCTGTATACCTGTCGTGCACATTGAGGAAAGAGGACTCCCTCTGCCTGTGTTTGTGCGTGGTGATGACGTAGAGTTCAGCCTGAGAAACAACCCCGGATTTATCACTCTTAACGGAATATGTATCTGGCACGTCGGCTTTGCGGGTAAGTTCAACGCTGCGATGGAGCTGTATCAGGTGCACAGAAACAGCTTTATAATCCGGGCGGTAAGCGGAATATGCACCGATGTGGATTTCTTTGCCCGTATAAAAACAATGTTCTGGAAAGAGATTACCAGATTTGCATATAACAACGCAGAGCTTCTGCTGGATTCGATTGAGGACTTTATGAAAGGCCCCGAGTGGCTTGTAAAGCTTGACGGCGAGCAGTCGCTGAAAGAGCATGCCGCGAAGAACGAAAAGCTTGTCCCGCTCGAAACCTTTGAACAGTACCCCAACGCCAAAAAGGACGACCCGTATGAGTACAAGCGGCTCAGCCTGTGGTCAAAGGCGTGGTATGTGCTGACTATAAACGGACATCTGCTCCCGGGCTTCATGCTCCGCAATTTCCCCTCGGTCATCGCTTATGACTGGTTTTTCGTGCCCGGCAAGAACTTCAGAAGAAAGCACCTCATAGCGGTAAACAGCAACGACGGCACAGGTTATCTGCGTACTATCAACAGAAAGCGCTGCTTCGCGTTAATAAAGCGTTACCGCAAGGTTGTTAAAAATTACAAGAAAAATCATGAAAAGGTTGAAAAGCAGTACAGAGAATACGCTTCAAAAATGACTTCGACAGAATTCTGGAAAGGGTATCTTGGAATATGAATAGAAATAACAGATTTATAAGAGCCGCAATCGCCGCAAAGCGCGCATTTATGAATAATACAATGCCGCCTGCCGCAAAGCCTGCCGCTCCTAAAGCAAATAATCCTGTTACTCATGAGCAAAAGGCTGATGAGCCTTATGTCCTTTCTGAGCATCCGATAACGATTGACGATTTAAAGCGCAGCTACTGCACCGGCTGCGGCGCGTGCTACAACGTATGCCCTGTCGGCGCGATAACCACGCGCTTTGACGAGCACGGCTTCATCGAGCCTGTGATTGATTATGACAAGTGTATCAAGTGCAGAAAATGTGCAAAGACCTGTCCTGTCATCAATACACATCACAAAAATACCTCATCTCCCGATGGATATGCAGTAATGGCTAATGACGAGATACGCAGGGACAGCTCCTCGGGCGGTATGTTTACGCTTGTTGCGGAGCATATTCTCGATAACGGCGGATATGTCTGCGGTGCGGCATTTGCCGATGATTTTTCCGTTGAGCATATCATTACAAACAGCAAGGACGAGCTGCACCGCCTGAGAGGCTCAAAGTACGTCCAGAGCAACACGAAAAAGGTCTTTACCAAGATAAAGCAGCTGCTTGACGACGGAAGCACCGTGCTGTTCAGCGGCTGTCCGTGTCAGGTCGCGGGTCTTTACGGCTATCTCGGCAAGGATTACAAGAATCTCTATACGCTTGACCTTGTCTGTCATGGGGCGCCCTCGCAGAAGGTGTTCCTTAAATACCTCGACGAAACCTACGGCAGAGAAAACCTCGCCGGCTTTAAATTCCGCACCAAGGAATACGGCTATAACTCCTTCAACCAGATTGCATATCTCAAGGACGGAACGCAGATCGGTGGAAATATAAAGTTTGATTTTTACGAAAAGACAATGCACTCCGGACTTGCACTCAAGGACGTATGCGGCGACTGTATGTTTGCCGGTGCGCCCAGACAGGGCGACATCTCAATCGGCGACTGCTGGGGCGTGTCAAAGTTCAACAAGGACTATAACGACAACCGCGGAACGAGCGCCGTGCTTGTAAACAACGAAAAGGGAAGAAAGCTTTTTGATACGGTAACCGCAGGCGCAAAGCTTGTAGAAAAGGTTCCATACGATTTTATGCGCCAGAACAACCGATTCGGCAGGAAGATGAGAATACCCGGCGGACGGCGCTGGTTTTTCACTATGCTGGAGGGACAGTCCTTTGCAAAGTCCGCGGAGTATGCTTTGAACAGGCGCTTTGACGTGGGTGTTATCGGTCTGTGGTACGGCAGAAACTACGGCAGTATGGCGACTTATTTCGCTTTGCATCAGGTGCTGACAAAGCTGTTCCATCTCTCTGTGCTGATGATAGACAATCCTCTGCGCCCCGATACCGAAGCAATCACGAAGACCCACCCCAGAAAAATCGCTGAGAGATTTTATGATGTAAGCAAAAAGTACCGCCTTGACGATTTGCAGATGCTCAACAATAACTGCGATACCTTTATAGTAGGCTCCGACCAGCTTTGGAATATACATCTCAGCAGACCCTACGGACAGATGTACTATCTCGGTTTTGCGGGCGAAATGAATAAAAAGATTGCTTACGGCACCTCCTTCGGCATACCCTATTCGGGAAACAATGAAGAAAAAATGATAAGCGCCTACAATCTGAAAAGATTTGACCATGTATCTGTTCGTGATGAGATGTCGCACGATATTGCCGAGAACACGTTCGGCGTTCAGAATGTAACCGAGGTGTGCGACCCGACCTTCTTATGCCCCGTAGAGGAATATGACAGGCTCACCGAGCTTGCAGAGCAGAAGCAAGAGGGCAAATATATCCTCGCATATATCCTTGATACGAATGAGCGGATAGGCGAGCAGCTGAAAAAGCTCGCGGAAGATACAGGCAGCAAGATAGTCGTGCTTTTGGACGAGCCACCCAAGTTCTTTGAAAGAAACCGCAACAACCTCAATATCGGCGAAAACGAAAATATAATTATCAAGAATGAAATAACCCTGTATGACTGGATGTGGCATTATAAAAATGCCGACGCGGTAGTAACCGACTCATTCCACGGCACTATTTTCTCACTGATATTCAACAAGCCGTTTATCACGCTTACAAATGTAAGACGCGGAGCGGGAAGATTTGTTTCTCTGCTTACGCCTATAGGACTGAGAGACCGCCTGTTTGACAGCCCCGAGGCTATAACCGAAAACGAAAAGCTGCTTGACGGACTTGACTACACCGAGCCTAACAGAAAGCTCGGCGAAATCAGGGATAAGTCCATGAGTTGGCTTGAAAATGCACTTTTCAGCACAAAGAAGTTCAACTCAAAAGGAATATTCAGGCTTTCGGATAACAAGCTTTCCGAGCAGGACAAGTAAAACGCAGAAAGGAATTATTAAATGGCACAGTATGATTATCTCATTGTAGGCGCGGGTCTTTTCGGAGCGGTGTTCGCTTATGAAGCGACACAGCGCGGCAAAAAATGCCTTGTGATTGACAAGCGCCCGCACATCGGCGGCAACATCTACACCGAAAATATCGAGGGCATAAACGTACACAAGTACGGCGCGCATATCTTCCATACCTCGGACAAGGCTATATGGGAGTATGTAAACAGGTTTGCGGAGTTCAACAACTATATAAATTCACCGGTAGCCTCTTACAAGGACGAGCTTTACAATCTGCCGTTCAACATGAACACCTTCAGCAAAATGTGGGGCATCAAAAAGCCCTCCGAGGCAAAGGAGATAATCGCAAAGCAGATAGCCGACCTCAATATCGGCGAGCCGAAAAACCTTGAGGAGCAGGCATTGAAGCTTGTAGGTACCGACGTATATGAAAAGCTTATCAAGGGCTACACCGAAAAGCAGTGGGGCAGACCCTGCACCGAGCTGCCGTCGTTTATCATAAAGCGCCTGCCGCTGAGATTTATCTACGATAACAACTATTTCAACGACCGCTATCAGGGCATACCGATAGGCGGCTATACGCAGATAATCGAAAAAATGCTTGCAGGCAGCGAGGTAAAGACCGATACCGATTATTTTGAATTTATAAAGCAAAACCCCGACATCGCAGGAAAGACGGTGTATACGGGTCAGATTGACGAGTTCTTCGGCTATCAGTACGGCCCGCTTGAATACCGCTCGGTACGCTTTGAGACAGAGGTGCTTGACGAGGAAAACTATCAGGGCAACGCGGTAGTAAACTACACCCACCGCGACATTCCTTACACAAGAATTATCGAGCACAAGCACTTTGAGTTCGGCAAGCAGGAAAAGACGGTAATAAGCCGCGAGTATTCCGCAGAGTGGAAGCCCGGAGTTGAGCCGTATTATCCCGTAAACAACGATAAAAATAACGAGCTTTATCTAAAATACAAGGCTCTCGGCGACGAGCGCGGCGATGTGATTTTCGGCGGCAGACTCGGTCAGTACAAGTATTACGATATGGATAAGGTTATCGCGGCGGCACTTGAATGTGTGAATAAAGAATTTAACTAAGTAAAACTACGGCGCACCGCGGATTGTTCTGCGGTGCGTGATTTTTAACCGGACGGGGAAAGGATAAGCAGTGCATTTTGTAAAAGCCAAGGGCATATTATCGGCAAAAAACGGCATGAACGTCTACCGCGGCTGTACACACGGCTGTATCTACTGTGACGCGCGAAGTCTGTGCTACAATATGCAGCATAAGTTTGAGGACATCGAGGTAAAAGAAAACGCGCCCGAGCTGTTAGAGGCAGCCCTGCGCTCAAAGCGAAAGCTGTGCATGATAGGCACGGGAGCTATGTGCGACCCGTATGCACACTGCGAAAAGGATTTGCAGATAACCCGCCGCTGTCTTGAAATAATCGACAGGTACGGCTTCGGTGCGGCGGTGCAGACAAAATCGGACATGATTTTACGCGACCTCGATTTGCTGAAAAGCATAAACCAAAAGGCAAAGGCGGTTGTGCAGATGACGCTCACCACCGCGGACGACAGCCTGTGTAAAATAGTCGAGCCAAATGTCTGCCCGACCTCCCGCCGTGCCGAGGTGCTTAATATCATGCGCGACAGCGGCATACCTACGGTTATCTGGCTCAGTCCTCTGTTACCGTTTATAAACGACACCGAGGAGAATATCCTCGGCATACTGGAATACGCAAAAACCGCAGGCGTAAAGGGGATAATAAACTTCGGCATGGGTCTGACGCTGCGCGACGGGGACAGGGAGTATTACTATGCCGCGTTAGACAGGAATTTTCCGGGACTTAAAGAAAAGTACATCAGGACATACAAAAATGCCTACGAGCTGCCGTCACCTGACAGCGAAAGATTATGGCAGGTGTTTGCCGAAAAATGCACCGAGTACGGCATTGAATACCGTACGGACAAGGTCTTTGAGTACATAAATATGCTTGATGAAGAAGATGAACAGCTTACGCTGTTTTGAGAATAAGAATAAAGCGTAAATTCTCAAAGTAAATTCCACTTCAAATTCCACTGTGGAATTTACTTTGAGAATTTACTAATAAGAATAAAGGCTGTATCGAGTTAGCGGTCTTAACCGCCCTGATACAGCCTTTATATTTGTCTTTTATCGCTCCTGCCCGTAAGCCGGTCGAGCGAAACATATTTATCATATTCTAGTATGCACTACCTAATTTTTTTAATGAGGCTTTGGGGCGAAGTCCCATTTTGGGGTCGCAGGGGCGTTAGTCCCCGAACTTTCCCCCTTTTCCCCATTGGGGGAAGGGGGGAGGGGGTAGGTGGTAGCAAGTTACGGATTAAAAATCAAAACAAAAAATGAAATTAAGGGGCTGAACCCACGTTCAGCCCCTCAGCTTGTCGAAAAAGTGATTTTTCGACAAGCTGTCAGACTTCGAGAAACA
>CAMEKZ010000074.1 GCA_945921635.1 uncultured Clostridia bacterium | reverse complement strand
CGAACATCGGAGTGATTATTCCGAGTGAGAAAATCATATCGGCAAGCACTACCGGCAAAAACGCCGCAAGCGCAGATATGCACATTGACAGGCATTTTTTTATGTTGCGGTGGAGCTGGCGCGACTCCTTAATAATTTCCACAATTCCCGCGAAATTATCCTCCCCGACAACAAGCCCGCTCGCGTCATAGATACAGCCGGTCGTATTTTCAAGCGAGGTTATGCCGAGGTCGCAGTGGCACAGCGTTTCAAAATCCGCATCGGTATGGCCTATCGCCGCGACGGTCTCACCCGCCTCGCGCAGTCTGTCTATTACTTCAAGCTTCTGCGCCGCCGTAATATGGCTGAATATCTCGGCAGACGAGTAGTCGAGCGTCTCCCCGAGCAGTACCGCCTCGCGCATATCATCACCTGTTATCATACCCTCGCATTTAAGTCCGATTTTCCTGCCCATAGACGCGGCGGTCTCCGGACTGTCGGACGAGGTAAGCACGAGCTTTACGCCCGCCCTGCGGCAGCCCTGCACCGCAAGCGGTATCATGTCGCGGGTCGCGCTCATAAATGAAACAAGACCCATATATGTATATTTTACCGAGTACAGGCTTTTCGGCAGTTCCTCACCGTCATCAATTATCCTGTAGGCGCTCGCCCACACCTCAAGTCCTCGCTTTGCGAGTGCGGCGGAGCGCTGCTGTATGTCAAAAAGCATATCGGTGTCCATATCGCAAAGGCTGATTATTTTCTCTACCGAGCCTTTTATGCAAAGCAGATACTGCCCGCCGATTCTGTAGATATTTCCGCCCATGCGGTCGGTGTCATTGTAGTGGAACTGCTCGATAAGCTCGTTTGCCCGTACCGATTCTATATCCGTGCCGCCGAGCGCCGCGTTAAGCAAAAACGCCTGCTCGGTAAGCATCGTGTTTTCCCTCTCGCACGCAAGTACGGTGACGGTGGTCATCAGCGAGTTGTTTTTGCTGTATACGCCCGCTACCTCCAGCATATTCGGCGCTACTACCGCCGACTTGTCAATAACCACGGTAGTAAGCGCGTTCAGCTGTTCGAGTACGCTGAGGCTCTTTACCGCCGCGCCCTTTTCCTTTATCCGCGTTATTCCGTCCACATTATAAAGCCGTATAAACAGCTCGGCAAACGGCGGGAGAATGCACAAAAGCCAGCCCGCAAAGCGCATAGACTGCACCGCAGGGTCGGCACTCTTGTCAAGCAAAACCGAGAGCAGTAAGCCTACTGCACAGATACCTATGCCAATCAGCGAAATCGGCAGCTTTACCTTTTCACAGATTTTTTCATAGCGCGAAAAGTTGGGGTCGGGCAGCTTTTCCTTGTTCTCGTCCTTCCTTGCGCGGTAGGTGTCCTCACCGGTCGCGGTCACCCTTGCGACAGCGCCGCCCGAGGTTATGCGGCTTCCCGCATAGATACAGCTTGTTTTCAGCTCGGTGTTTTTGGTGTCCGCACCCGCGTGCTTTTCTTTCGGCGTGCTGTCGCCGGTAAATCTGCTCTCGTCCGCAAAAAGTCCTGATGCTTCAAGTATATGCGCGTCTGCGGGCACAGTTTCACCGCTTTGCACAATAATTATGTCGTCCGGCACTAAAAGCTCGGCGGGTATAAGCTCTAGCTGAGAGTTGCGGATAACGCGGTACTTCATGCGCGTAGCCGCCGTCCGCTCGGCTATCCTCTCGTTGCACCGCCTTGTGTACACTCCTATCAGTACCGCTGCCCCCGCGGCAAGCAAGGCGCATACAAGCGCACTGAGCCAGCTTTGCAGCAGCACCGCCTCGGTGACAGCCGACAGCGCAAGTATAATCACAATCGGATTTAAAATTATCCTGTAGCTCTTAAAGCTTTTGTCGGCACTCTCGCGAAGCACGTTTTCCCCGTACATATCGAGATTTTTTTCCGCCGCTTCGCTGCTTATGCCGGTATAATCCCCATGAAAATTCAAAAACTCTGCCATTTACTATTCATTCTCTCTTTCTGCTGAGCAGTAAACAAATCCCCGTGCGGGAAATCAGATGCCGTACATCGTCTTTAACAGCATTTTTCCCGTCTGCGTTTTAAAGATTTTCTCCCCCGCGGCCTTTACCGCGCTTTCTCCCGAATCATCCTCGTACAGATTTACAAGGAAATCCGCTTCAATAAGTATCTGCAGATCAATTCCGTCTATATCTGTATAGGTATGGTGATGTGCGATAAGATAGAGTACCCTGCCGCGTATATCCTCGTACCCGCCGACCTGCTCCAAAAGCCTGTCGGCAATGTCGGGACCGAGCTGCTCCTGTATCTTTCCGTCATTTCTGCCGTACAGCCTTTCACCCTCGTGTATGCCTATATCGTGCAGTATCGCGGCGGCCTCCACCGTGCGAAGCTCGGTGTCGGTGACCTTCTCGCTGCGCGCGATAAGTCCCGCAAGCTGATACACCTTTATAAGATGCTGTATTCGTTTCAGGTCGCCGCGGTCGTACTCCGTGGCGGCAAGAAGCAGTCTGTCGTCCATACCTGTATCATTCCTTTCCCGCTATGCCGCAAGCGTTATCCTACGGCAGAATGTCAGTCCGGTCACGCCGGCTTTATCACAGTATCGGAAATAACCTTTATCTTGTCCGCGCTCGCGGTAATTATGCGGTTGTCCCACATCGTTATGATATAAGGCTTTTCACCGCCCGCTATGCCGCAGAACATGGTCTGATACTTCTCGTCATAAAGCGTGATGCTTCCGGTTTCTGTAAGCTTGTCATTTTCAAAGGTGTAGAATCTGTACTCGCTCACCTGTGAAATGCCGTCAAAATATACCAGCGGCACTCCGAAAATTACCTTATCGTCTGTGCTGTATACCGCAAGCTTATTTATATCATCAGCCGCCGCAGAGGTAAGATACGAGTTCCAGTCGCCCTGTACGGTACTGCTTGCAGATGCGGTCATTTCCGCAGCCGAGTTCTTATCACCGTCAAGCACGCTGAGGGTCACTCCCGTGCGCTTTCCGCTTCCGTCGGAGGCAATTTTCACCTGTGCGTAATATTTATCGTTTACTTTTACCGTACCCGCTGGTTCTTCAGCTTTTTCCGCCATGCTCATGCTGTTTAAATCTATATTGTACTGCATCGGGCTTTCACCGTCCGACACAAGCGTCAGTACCGATTCGCCGCAGTATGCGGACGCGATTTTTTCTCCTGCCGCTACACCCGACATAACCGACTGCGAGGACAGCTCAGAGTTGTTACACAGTACGACATTTACATTACCGTTTTCGGTCTGCTCCATGCCTGCCGCCGCAACCTTTCCGTTTACCGCAAACAACATGGAGGGGTTTACCGCGCCGTCAAAATCCGTGCTGCTCTGCGACAAATCCTTGTCAAAGGCTATGCGGGCTATGCGCGAGGTGTACTTATCGTTCAGCTTTATGCTGTCACATGAATAAAATCCGTCCCCGCTTATCGCAAAGCCGTTTATATCACCGCAAAGTACCGCCTTTATCACGGTGTCGTCATTTTCCGCTGAAATGCGCGCCACGGTGTAGTAGTTGAGCCTGTTCACCGTTGCGGGTCTTGATATATTCGCAAACGGTACCACCGACGTTTTATCCCCCGTCTCAAAGGACGGTACAAACGAGGTGAGGTTGTCCGAAGACGCCTCAGACAAATCAAAGCTCTGATAGGTTATCAGATAAACCTCATTACCAATTGTATAATAATCGACAATTTTTCCTGATTGTTTATATTCCTTGACAGGCTTGCCCTCGGAAATTGTGCTTTCGTCATAAAATCTGACTACCGTCATGTTATCCTTTGTGCCGATTAAGACAAATTTTCCGCCGATATATGCTACGGACGGATTTTCAAGGTCGGTCTCGGTGCTTTTGCTGTCGCTGAGCTTTCCGTCAGTCACGGCAGCCGTACAGATATACTTTTTCCCGCCGTCCTCACACAAGGCGGTGACGGTCTTTTCTCCTACCGCGTTTTCCGATACGCTAAATCCCGCGGTCTGCTGTAATATAAGCTCCTGCGGCAGGTCATACGACACATGACCCTCCGCCGCGTTCGCCGCGTCAAGCAGAGATGTAAAATCGGTTATCTCCTGATGTATTCTTTCGGGGATTTCGTAGACATAATCGGGTATTATGCCGTAATATCTGAGCGCTTTGAGCGCACCGGCACAGCCGAACAGAATAATCACGCATACAAGCGACGTGATAAGGCAGGCGCGAGAGCGACGGCAGGTGCCGCTGTTTTCGTCCTCGTCCTCATCGTAATCTACAAGCTCGCCCAGCGCATCGCCTATATCCTTTGCGGTAGAGCCGATTTTTTCGCCGGATAAAAAGCTTGCAACATCGTCCTCATCTTCCTTTTCACTTTCCTCCTGCGGCTGTGAGTAGGTTATCTCTTCAGGCTTTTCATAAGCGATTTCACCGCCGTTATCGGCTTGCTGTGCGGATTCATCATCACCGTAGCTTAAATCCGGCTGGTCGCGATTTATATTACTCTCTGTATAATCATCAGTGTTATATACAAGCTCGGAGGGTTTTTCCTCGGTAATCACTGCGGTAATTTCTGGAGTGGGTACTGCAGCGCTTTCTGTACTGCTTTCCGATTCGAGCTGCTTTTCTACATCGGCAAGCGCCTTTGCAAATATCTCCTCTGCCGCCGAGAGCCTTCTCGGCTCGTCTGCCGCTGTCCGGGCAGCCTCAACCTCCTGCGGCGCGCTCTGCTCCTGCACGGCTGTTTTTTGTTCAGCCTGCTGTTCGTCAGCTTGCTCTTTTTCCAACCGTTCCTTTTCCAAGCGTGCCTTTTCCTCAAGCTCTACTCTGAGCAGGGTCTCCTGCTCGCGCTTTCTGCGCTCCTCTCTGAGCGCCTGACGCTGTGCCGCAACAGAAATAATCATGCGGTAGTCATCGCTGTCAAGCACGGAGTTGTCGAGTATATGAAGCAGCTCATCAAATTTGAGATGCGGATTTTCTTCTATGCGGCGAAATTCCATATTGCCGATTTTTGAGTTGCCGAGCAGCTCCAAAAACTCCGAGCCGGATATTTGAAGCTCTTTAAGGCGCTTTAAAAACATACCGGCGGTTATATCGGCGTTTTCTTCTATCACTTTCTTTATTTCAGCCGGCTCAGTTTCTTTCGGGATTGCAACCGAGGCTATGTATTCCTTTAATTTCTGTTCGAGTAATTCCAAGCTTTTTCAAGACCTCCCGTCCGAAAATTTTCGCATTTCATTCTGATTTTGACAGCAAAAGCGTCTTTAATGTAACCTCCGCATTTGTAAGGCATACACTGACCGTTTCCTCGGTATAGCCGCAGAGCTTTGCGGTCTTTTCCGCGGAACAGCCGCATACCGTGCTTACTGCCAGCACAAGCCGCTCAATGTCGGGGAGCGTGTCAAGCGCCGCGCGCATATCAAACTCTTTCGGTGTCTGCGGCTTTGCGTCCTGATGAGCGCCCTGAGAGATTTTATACAGATGTCTGATTTTGGTGCAGAGGATTTTTACAATCCATTCGATAAAAGCCGCGTTTCCCGTGATTCTTGCGGCGGGCAGGGCGGCAAAGCTGTCAAGCGCGGTCTGATGGATTGCACACACCGCCTCCTCCTGCGTTTTAAGCGCGGTGCGCGCTATCTTGTACAGCGGGCGGTACACCGCACCGTACAGCTTTAAATATGCGTCAATATCACCGTCTGACGCCTCGTTTATAAGAGCCGATAATTCGGATACGTTCATATCAAGTCCTCATTTCACAATAAGCAAAGGTATATTCAAGGTGTTATACCTTAATCCGCAAAAAGTACATATATATAATGTCTGCTCATCAACTTCCAATATGCTTTATAATAATGAAAAAAGCCTATCGGTAGTTGCTAAAGTGCAAGGATTTTCATAAATATTCAAAGAAATACTTCCACTTTAGTTCGTCCATTTGGACGAAATGAGCTTGACATCAAGTAGTGTGTACGGCGCAAAAGCGCACATAGTGCGATTTTGTGCCAACTCAAAGCCTGAAAGGCAGGCTTTGAGTCAGGTAACTGTCCTATGGACAGTTACCTCAGACTGTCGAAAAAGTCTATTTTTTGAAAATAGTGCAAACTCTCTAACCCCATCCCCAAACCCCTTCCCCTCGGGAAGGGGCTGTTTATCGGGGGCTATCGCCCCTCGCCCCTATTGGGGGCTGCCGCCCCTCAACCCCATTTCGAGAAAAATATAGGTTTATCGACAAGCTGAGGTAACTGTCCTGTGGACAGTTACCTGAGTGCACACTATTTAATGTCTGCTCATCAACCTCCGATAGGCTTTATAATAATGAAAAAAGCCTATCGGTAGTTGCTAAAGTGCAAGGATTTTCATAAATATTCAAAGAAATACTTCCACTTTAGTTCGTCCATTTGGACGAAATGAGCTTGACATCAAGTAGTGTGTACGGCGCAAAAGCGCACATAGTGCGATTTTGTGCCAACTCAAAGCCTGAAAGGCAGGCTTTGAGTCAGGTAACTGTCCTATTGACAGTTACCTGAGTGCACACTATTTATAATACCACAAAATCTGCAATAAGAAAACCCCTTTTTTGAATTTTTTTGAATTTTCGGCATAAACAAAGCGGCACGGCTGAAATGCGTACCATTCAGCCGTGCCGTTATTATTTACTTGTCAGAAATTCAATCAGCCCTCATACTCGCTGAACTTGGGTGCGTTTGCAATAACGTCCGCCTCAAGCGCCTGCGGCAGCTGCTCATAGTGGTCAAACTCCGCGGTAAAGCTGCCCATGCCGCGTGTAATCTGTCTGATTACCGTTGCAAGGTCGCCGATTTCCGCCTGCGGCATCTGCGCGTCAAGCACTGTCAGTCCCTTTTCCTCGGACGGGTTCATGCCGAGCACAGTACCTCTGCGCTTGTTTATTACCGTCATAATATCACCGGTGCTTGCATCGTCAAGTATAACCGTTACATTGCAGATAGGTTCAAGCAGGCAGGGTGAAGCCTCGGCAAGCCCCTGCTTATACGCAATATGCGCCGCCATCTTAAACGCCTGCTCCGAGCTGTCTACGGGGTGATATGAGCCGTCAAACAGCGTAGCCTTTAAGTTTACAACCGGATATCCCGCAAGCACGCCATGCGCGGTGCTCTCCTGCAAGCCCTTTTCTACCGCGGGGAAGAAGTTCTTCGGTACGCTTCCGCCAAACACACGCTCCTCAAATACAAGCGTTTCGCTGTCGCACGGCTCAAACTCGATTTTTACATGGCCGTACTGGCCGTGACCGCCGGACTGCTTCTTGTGCTTGCCCTCTGCACTCACCTTTTTGCGTATCGACTCGCGGTATGCTATAATCGGGTCGCTGACTTCTACGTCAACGCCGAACTTTGTTTTCATCTTTGATATAGCTGCGTCGAGGTGCTGTTCGCCGAGTCCTCCGAGTATACGCTGATGCGTCTCGTGATTGTGGAAATAGCTCAGCGTCAGGTCCTCTTCTACCATACGCTTTATTGCGTTGCTGATTTTGCCCTCATCGTTCTTGTTCTTTGCGGCTACCGCCTTGAAGAAGCACGCCTTCGGGAAGCTTTCGCGTGCGAATACGACATTGTTTCCTGCCGCGGTCAGCGTGTCGCCGGTGTTTGCACTGAGCTTTGTCACAGCGACAATATCACCCGCATACGCCTCTATCATCTCGTCGGACTTCTTGCCCTGAAGTGATAACAGCTTGCCTATTCTCTCGGTCTCGCCGCTTGCCTGATTGTACACATCTCCGCCGGAGGAAAGTGTGCCGGTAACTATCTTTACAAAGCTCATCTTTCCTACAAACGGGTCGGCTACCGTCTTGAATACCTTAGCTGCAAGCGGCTTTGCTTCATCATAAGCAAGCTTTTCACCGCTTTCGGTAAGCTCGCCGCCGCGCTCGTCGGGGCTGGGGAGCATATATATTATAGTGTTGAGCATCATGTCGATACCTGCAAGAGTGTCACCCGAGCAGCAAACGACAGGCGTGATATATCCCGCGTGGATACCGTCATGCAGACCCTTTATAAGCTCCGCCTCGGTAAAGTCCTCGCCCTCGTTTTCAAAGAAGCGCATCATCAGTTCTTCATCAGTCTCTGCGACAGCCTCTGCCATAGCGGCACGCAGACCCTTTAAGCGGTTTTCGGACGCGGGCATCTCTACTTCTGTAGGTACGCCGTTATCGTAGGTGTACGCCTTCATCTCAAGCAGATTTATGTAGCTTTCTACCGTGCCGTACTTGTCAAACGGTACTACGATAGGGCAGATTGACGGACCGAACTGCGTCTTTAATTCCTCTAAGCATTTATAGAAGTTGGAGTTTTCCTCCTCCATGCGCGTTACGACAAACATCGTAGCCTTGCCGTGCTTTACCGCCTCGCGGTATGCCTTTATCGTTCCGACCTGCACGCCGTCCTTTGCAGGGAGAGTGATAACTACGCTTTCAGCCGCGCTGATGCCCTCGTACATACCCGCCGCAAAGTCAAACTGACCGGGTGTATCCAGTATATTTATCTTGACGTCCTTCCACTGACAATATGCAAGCGACGTACCGAGCGAAATCTTTCTCTTTATCTCCTCAGGGTCATAGTCGCATACAGAGCTGCCGTCCGAAACCTTACCCATTCTTTCGATTTCACCGCACTTATACAGCAAACCCTCGACAACCGACGTCTTTCCGCTTCCGCCGTGTCCGGCAAGAGCGATATTTCTGATATTTTTGCACTTATAGGTTTTCATACAAAATTTTCCTTTCGTTGGCGATTTTTTGGGGTATATTCATTATATACTGAATTTGTAAAAAATACAATGTTTTTTTCGTGAAAATTGAAATAGACGTGTAGAAAAATAGCGGGTAAATTTGTGAATATTGCATAAAACGACAATTATTATCCTGTATATACAAAATGCAAAAATGCCGCCGATAAAAGGAATAACCGCAAAAACGCGGTGCGCGTTCTTGCGGTCTCCCTGTTTATATTGTTATTCCGTCATATCACATAGCCGGCTGCTGCATTCCGCCCATATCACCCATATCGCCAAATCTTCCGGGCTTTTCAAATCCGCCGCCGTGACCGCCGCCGAAGCCTCCCATTCCCGACGCGCCGTAGATAATGCTTGTCATGGAGATTTCCTGCGACTGCCCGCCCGCAGTCAGGGTGTAGGTCTTTCCTACCTCGATATCCGGAGTGCTGATAACTACCATCTGGTAGCTCTTGGCGGGGGTAAAGCTTGCAAGTATCTTTCCGGTTTCGTCCGAGAGCGTTATTTCACTTCCCGCCGTGCCGGAGGTAAAATTGCAGAGGATAGAGCCCTGCGTTGACTCCGTGCCGAAGTTCTGTGCCATGCCCGATGAGCCTGCGGCGATAAACACGCCGCCTGTTATCGTGGCGGTACCGTTGTAGTCGAGCGAGCCGTTGCCGCTGTTTGTCGGGCCGCTTACATAGGTCCTGCCGCCCGATACCGTGATGTGCCCGTTTGAGTCAACTCCGTCACCCTCTGCGGATATACTTATCTCGCCGCCCGTGATGTTTATCAGGGCGCCGCTCTCTGCGGCGAACATATCCTGCTTCATGCCGCCGCCCCAGCCTGAGCCGTCGTTTCCTCCTGCGGCATTAAGTCCGTCATCGGAGGATACAAGGGAAATTTTTCCGCCGCTGATGTCAATTTCAAGTCCCTCGATGCCCTCATAGCTTTTTGCTATATTTATAGTACCATCGGCTATCGCGGTGATGTTATCCGCGTGTATTCCGTCATCACCCGTGCTTATTTCAAGCGTGCCGCCGCTCACCGTCACATTGTTATTTGAATGGATTGCGTCATCGCGCGAGTCGATGTTGAACTCGCCGCCGTTTATCATAAGGTCTGTCGAGGATTTAAGTCCCTTATACGAGCTGTCGTCTGCTGAGCCGTAGCCCTGTGTCTGCTGTGACGCGCCGCCGCCCGAAACTATATCAAAGCTACCGCCGTCTACCGTCAGCGTGCCCGATGCGGATATTCCGTCCCCGCCCGCAGTGAGGTCAAGAGTACCGCCGCAGATATAGACATATCCCTTTGCGGTGTCCTCGGTGTTTTCGCTGTGGATAGCGTCGGTGCCGGAATTTACCGTGATGCTGCCGCCCGCTATACGCACGCTGTCCTTGCCTGACAGTCCCTTTGACGCGGAGGTGATGTTGTATGTGCCGCCGGTTATCTTCAGATCGTCCTTAGTTACCGCGCCGTGACCGCTCTCGCAGGTTATATCAAGCGTGCCCTTGCCGTTGAAGATAACATCCGCCTTTGAAAATACCGCGCCGTCAACCGTGTTTTCATCTGTCTGCACAAACTCGCCGGTTGATGCTAGTGTGTTATTCGTACCCTCGGCGGTCGTGATAAATACCTTATCCGCCTCGGTTATATAAATCGCCGCGCCGCCATTTTTGGTGATTGACGCGCCGCTCAGCACAAGCTGTACCTTGTCGGTATCGGGTGCGGAAACTATTATCTGTCCGTTGCTGAGAGTTCCGGAAATCAGATAAGTTCCCTCCTGGGTGATGGTTACGGTACTTCCGCTTACCGTCACTCCGTCTGCAGATGTATTACAACCGCTGTCCGACAGGGTTATCTCGCTGTAGTCGGAATATTCTCCCGATAAATCGCGCTCGGTAAACATATCCTCGGGCGCTGTGACGCTTCCCGACAGAGCTTCTCCGGTGCTGTCCGACGTGCTTTCCG
>CAMEKZ010000073.1 GCA_945921635.1 uncultured Clostridia bacterium | reverse complement strand
GTAATTTTATCATAAGATGAGTGCACTTGCAAGACAAATATAGAAAAGTTATTTACCGGTATGTGTAAAACAAGGTTTACTCAGTTTTTACATCTCAAACAAATTACGACTGAATTTGCAGACCCGGCAACCGTTAATCAGCAGGTGTCTCTGCAGAAATAAAAACTTGCTCTCAGAAAGCAATCTCCGTCAAACTATCACAAGACTGTTCCCCACGCTCTGCTTAGCCTGCTTTTTTGTTTTAGCAATTACAAATGACAACTCCTTAATCGAATCAAAGCTATGTTCACGATTCGTTATCGCCGCTGCGGACAGAGTAGCCAATCGGAATTTCTCAACCGAGCCGCTTCTGTTTTTGGACACGATATATCCCCTGCTTCTGTCGTCCTCGCTGTACAGGTCACGCGACTTTACGGTAAACTCTCTGAATGCGTCGCGGCAAAAGCTTTCCGTCCTGTCTCCGCACGTGATGACGACAAAATCGTCACCGCCTATATGACCGCAAAAATCGCCCTCACAACATAATTCAGTCAATGTATCGGCTACTGCTTTTATCATCATATCTCCATTGGTAAATCCGTATGCGTCATTATATGCTTTAAAGTTGTCGAGGTCAAAATCAATTATTGCAAATGGTTCCTTGCTGCCTATAAGCTTTTCTACCTTTTCATCGATAACTATATTTCCGGGCAAGCCGGTAAGAGGATTGCAGTCGGCGGCACGTCTGACCTGAATATTGACTGAAGCCAGAAGAAGGTCCTTGATGCTGACAAATCCGCAGTATTCTTTAGTCGAACCGTCAATCACCGGAATTGAATCGTAAATATACGGCTGACATCTAGCCATTGCCATTTTTGATGCTGTTTCAACCGGTGTGTCATTGGTTACGGTAAGGCACGACGTATCCATTACCTCACCGACGTTTTTGCGCATATTCAGCGTGTACCCGTACATTCCGCTGAGAGCGCTGAGCATCTGCCGTTTTGTTAGAACGCCCAGAAATTTTCCGTCATCGTCTACTATTGCTGTTTCGGTGACATTGGGGTCGTTCATTATTTCATACACCTCGGAAAACATTGCATTAGGCGAAAGCGCAGGCTTTTTTGAGCAAAGCTCATTTACCGTGCTGAGATACGAAGGCGAAAATTTTGCTTTGTTAAGCTCGTTGCTGAGATCTATTATCTGCTTTCTCACCTCATGGCTTATTTTCACGAATTTTTCGCTTGGCTTTGCAATATAAAACCCCTGTGCATAGTCAATCTTCAGCCCGATAAGCGTTTTCAGCTGTCCATAGCTTTCTACTCCCTGTGCAATAAGAGGAATGCCGAGATCTCCCGCAAACTGTGACAACGCCGAAACATACGACCGCTTCATCTCATCTTTGTCAATATCCCGGATTATTTTTGCATCTATTTTTATGTACTGCGGATTTACCTGCGGTATAAGATTTATTCCCGAATATCCCGAGCAAACATTGGAGATTGCAACACCGTAGCCCTGACCGCGATAATTCTCCAGTGCGGACTTAAACAGATCCATGTTGCTTATAGCCAGACTTTCAGCGGCTTCAAACACGATGTCGCCGTAATCTATATCATTCTTTTCCAGCTTTTCGGCTGTAAGCCCGCTCTTGAAATCCGGATCAAGGATAATCTCGGGGTCAAGATTAAGAAACAGCTTTGCATTTTGAGGCTTATCTGCCGCCGCTTTTACCGAGCTTTTGCGACAAAGAAGCTCAAAAGCCCACAGGCACTTCATTTCTCCTGCTATGTCAAATGCTTCGGAAATACCGAAGCTGCACTTTTTTAATGTAATCCTGCTGAATGCCTCATAAGCAAACACCGACCCGTTTTTCAGAGATACCACAGGCTGAAAGACAGGTCTTATTTCTTTCCCTTTTATTATTTCAATCATCTTATCTCTGACTTCATCTGTAACAATCATACCGACCCTCCATCCGGTTCTGTTGCTGGCTGACATTTTACGCGCACCGTGATACTTTTCAGACCTTCTGCGCAGAACCTCTTTCGTTATGCCACGGCTGGGGCTTTGAGAACAGATAGCCCTGTGAATAAGTAATCCCCATATTCTCTATGTTTTTCTGTATCTCCGAATTTTCAACATACTCTGCTATTACCTGTGTATCCTGATTACTGCACCAGCTGCTTAAAATGCCGACAAACTGCATACTCTTCTCATCATCGCATATCATGCGGATTATTTCCCCGTCTATCTTCAGAAAATCCGCGTCTATACGCAGAATGTGCATCAGATTTGAAAAACCGCTGCCGAAATCGTCAATAGCGATTTTGGCATTCTTCTCATGGATTTTGTCAGCGAACTGCTTCAGATAGCAATAATCGGTGACGGCTTCGGTTTCTACCAGCTCGAAAACGAAATTTTCCGGGTGCGCCGCTTTATCAAGATAATCGAATATCACCTTTATTATTTCTCGGTCGTAAAGATCACGTACATTAAGATTTATAGACACCCGTACATCACTGTCCGCAAACATCTCCATAACCTTTTTTACCATGACTACCGACAGCATTTCATACAAATTATACTTTTTCGCGACCGGCAGGAATTTGTCAGGATAATATATCCTGCCGTCCTTATCCGCTATCCGCATCAGGGATTCGTACAGGCCGAAGCGTTTTTCGCTGTTATTGTATATCCCCTGAAAATACGGTATTATCCTTTCCTCGGCAAGTGCGTCACGGATTACCTGCAGAATATGTATCTCTTCCGTAGTATCGAGAATGCTGTCTGATATACGGTCGTATCTCACAAGCGATATATTCCGCTCCGCTCCGAACTGCAGAGCGGTTTCCGCTTTGTGAAGCGGTTCTTTCTCGTTGCCCACAACCGCACATTGAAAGATAAGCCGCACGTCGCTTAGAGTAACATTATTCAGATAATCCAGCGTTTGCTTTGCGATATTTTCAAATTCATCCGTATCAATCCCGCTGTCCGCCGCAATCAGCAGAGATAAAGCCTCATAGCTGTAAATGTGTATGGAGTTTGCACTTCCGGCGCGTCTTTTCAGCCTTTTGCAAACATATGCATAAACCTTTTTCAGCTCGTCGAATATTTCCTTTCTTCCAACGAAAAGCTTTACCATTTTATCATTTGTAAGGTTGTACATGGCTATCTTGTCAAGTCCCGTATGCTCGCGTCGTAAAGATAGCAATACTGATTGTCAAGCCCCAGCGCCTCATTGCGAAGCAGAGAGTTTTTCAGCTTATCGTGCTGATACTCAAGCTGTTCGCTCAGCTGCTTGTTTGACGAAGTCAACAGGTAATTTACCGCCTTGATATTATTCTGCGCTATTGCAGATGTGTCGATAAGGTCTCTGCTTCGAAGCGGGATATGTGCATCCGGATTTTCGGAAAGACCGGCAATTGCAAAGGTGAAATTTGCATAGTAATTCTTATTCCCCCGCCGCACTATTTCTCCCGACAGCAAAGCGCCGCTGATATTGGTAGACGCAAACTGCTCAATTTCCCACTTCGCACAGCTGTGCATAACTATCATTCTTGACTGGCAGTCATACGCAAAAAGTATCTCTGAGGCAGAGTTCTTTATATCGCTATAAACCGTACGCATTTCGTCTAAGGTCTTTTGCGGGTTGAAATATCCCGAGTATATCACAGAACCCTTCGGCAGCTCGCAGGACAGAGTCAGGTGCTCCTCCTTTTTGCGCTCGTAATCAACAAAAAACGGTATTCTGATGTCCGTTTCCCTAATAATAGGGAACAGTAACGAAAGGTCGGGGTCTTTTTCAAGCTCGGATTTATCCAGAAGTCCGGAATACCACTCCGTGCCGCTTTGATTGTCAACCATAAGGATACGGCTTTTATGAGTCTTTGTTACATTATGGCTTTGACCGGAAATATCCGCTCCGCACACAAAATTCCCATATATCAGCAGCTGCTCCGCCGAAACAAACGCCGCCGCAGCCGCTGTGCCTGATGTCACGGTTCCCTCCAGCACATACGCATTTCGCCTTTTTTTCTTAAAGCCTGCCGCTCCTCCGAGTATCTGCACCCCCGGAAGCCTTTTGTTCATCAGCTCCACAAGCTTTATCCCCTTTGTATAAGAAGCGGGAAGAAACAGCAGCATAAAGCCGTTTCTTCCCCTAACAAGCTTTTCGGATAATTCGGTGCAGAGTTCTTTTTCGTTATCTGTCAGGTCGGAACAAAAGGTTTCCACACTACACCCGTCAAATGTCGCAATAGATACAAGACAGGTATCTTCCATTATTCTTCCGTCGCAGATAACACCCGGTGTCGAACAGCCGATAATATTCGCATTCGGCAAAAGCTCCGCTATCTCCTTTGCAATCGCCGACAACCCCTCAGACGAATGTACCGAACTATGTATGCGTACCAGCGTCTGCTTTTTCCGGTCAAGACCGGTTGCATTGAGAAAAATATTGAATTTTCGCTTGTCGCGGTACAGATGATTATATACTTTCATATTATCCTGCTTCTTTCATTATTTTTCAACTGTTATTGTATCACCGTTTTGTAAATTCCGATAGCGCGTTTCTGTCATAAAAAAATAAAATGCAATGCGACTTGCAGGAGCATTTATGACGGGAACGGTCAATACAAAGAATAAATACAGACGGAACAAAACCGCTCCGTCTGTCTTCTTATATTCAGTTCAGATTGAAATTATGAATTTCGATTTTATTCAGAATTCCACCGTTTGTATTATCAAATGTGAATTTCACATTCAAATAAGTATCCTTTTTATATGTAATTGAAGGGTGGTTTTCACTTTCGCGTGTAGAAGACGGCTCTCCGAATGCCGCAATGACATCATCAAGAGTAGACTTACCGAGAACTACAGTACCGTATTTTACCTCATGAGATTCAGTCTTGATGTAATAGTCGTCAATAACTACCTCTCCTATATGGGCGTCCTTTGCTGTAACTTCGCTGTCCGTGAGATTTATAGGCTGAACACTCATGGACATATCGTCTTTTGCCACTCTCGTTCCGATAAGATACTGATGGGATTTTATTGTTTTTTCACCCGCATCGTTTTTGTAGCTCCAGCCGTTCTTTTCCATATCTGCATATTTGAACGGCAGCTTGTATGTTTCGTTGTCAATTGTAAACTCAAGGCTGAAAACGTCCGTGCTTACCTCCTGTGAGTTGCCTTCGGCACTGCTTTCTTCCACCAAGCTGTCTTCCGTGTCCGATACATCGGAAGTCACGCTGTTATTGCTGACCTGCGTTTGACTCGTTTCCGCAAGCGATTCGCTGACCTGACTTTCGACTTTTGATGTTTCCTCAGCAGCCTGCTGCGAGCTTGTACCGCTTTCCGAATTATTTACTTCCGAGGATAACTCTCCGGACTGATTTTCGGCTTTTGACGTTATCTCCGCAATCCCTTGTGTACTTGATGTACTGCTTTCTGTGCCGACTGAATTATTACTGCAGCCCGTCAATACTGACGCGAGAATTGCCGCCGCAATGATTACAGCTATACCTTTGTTCTTCATTTTTTCCTCCTGTAACGCTGATTTATCAACAGCTTTTATGTCCTATTCTGCCGTACTCGCTGCCTGCTCGTACGCTTTATCAAAAAACAGCTTCTGACAGTTTACGCTTTGATTATCGTTTTCAACGCGGGTATAACTGCCATCACTGTTCATCTCCCGCGCCTGAACATTATCCTCCATAATTTTTCCGAACATAAAGAATATCTGCTCTCTGATACGCGCGTCGTATACCGGAGCGGCTACCTCCACCCTGCGCAGAGTATTCCTCGTCATAAAATCAGCCGAAGCAATATAAACCTTCGCCGCATCGCCTTTGCCGAAGATATATATTCTCGAGTGCTCAAGGAAGCGTCCCACAATGCTTACTACCCGTATATTTTCTGTTTCTTCGTACACTCCCGGGATAAGGCAGCATATTCCTCTCACAGCAAGATCGATTTTTACGCCCGCTTTTGAAGCCAGGATAAACTCATCGATTATCCGCTTATCCGTCAGCGAATTTATCTTTATTCCGATATATGCGTCCCCGCCGCTTTGCGCAATAGCAATTTGCTCGTCTATCATCTCAATTACCCGGTTTTGCAGGCAGTTAGGCGCAACAAGAAGGGCTTCGGAATCATTTACCGTTGTATCAGAGGCAAGCGCGGTGAACACGGCGTTTGCGTCCCTGCCGATAATCCTGTCGGCGGTCATGAGGGACATATCCGTATACAGCCGTGCCGTTTTCTCATTGTAATTTCCCGTGCCTATCTGAGTGAAATATTCCGCATCACCGTTGGTTTTCTTGGTGATAAGGCATAGCTTGGAATGCACCTTATAGCCGTTCAGACCGTATATTACCGAGCAGCCAGCCGCTTCAAGACGGCGCGACCATTCAATATTGTTTTCCTCGTCAAACCGTGCCTTAAGCTCTACAAGGACAAGTACGTCCTTTCCGTTTTCGGCGGCTTCGATAAGCGCATTTACTACCTCGCTGTTTTTAGCCACTCTGTAAAGAGTCATTTTTATTGACACGACGTCCTTGTCTGCCGCCGCTTCGTGAAGCATCTGCAAAAACGACTTTATGCTATCAAACGGATAGCACAAGAACTTATCGCTCTCCCTTATCTGTTCAAGAATAGGTCTGCCCTCGGCAAACTGTGAGGACTTCTGCGGCACCCTTCTTGGATAAAACAGCTCAGATTTCTGGCGGAGATAGTCCTGAAGCCCGAACACAAACGACAAATCCAGCGGTGACATATTTCTGAACACATATTTACGCTCGATGTCCATATTCCTGCACAGCCTGTCCACTATCTCATCGTCAAGTGCGCGTGAAAGCTCGATACGCACCGGTGAAAGGCGCTTTCTCTGTCTGATAATGTCGGCCATAAACTCGCGGTAGTCGAGATCCTCGTCATACAGGGCGTCCGCGTCAATATCTGCGTTTCTCGTGACCCTGAGCAGCGACTTGGACTTAATTACATATCCCTTGAACACGGACGGAGCAAAATGCAGAATAAGCTCCTCCGAAAGAATATATGTACCGCTGTTTTTTCCCACCTCGATAAGCCGCGGAATGACGCCTGTTCCGCAGGGGATAATACCTATCTTTTTCTTGCCGTTTTTCTTTTCAAGGACTGCCGCGGCGTATATCTCCTTATTCCTCAGAAACGGAAACGGCTGTCTGTCTCCGACGATTACCGGAGACAAAAAAGGGATTATCTCGGAATTGAAATATTCCTCAAGCCGCTGATTTTCTTTTCTGTCGATGTTTCTGAAATCGACTATGCGGACATTGTGCTCCTCAAGTCTGCCCATAAGCCTGCTGTACAGAATATCCTTGCGCTCATTAAGGACGCGTACTCTTTCAAGTACCGCATCAAGCTGTTCTTCGGCGGTAAGCTCCGTTTTGTTTTCACGGATATTCTTGTCAAGAAGCATCTGGTCGATAAGCGAACCCACACGCACCATAAAAAATTCGTCAAGGTTGCTCTGATATATCGACACAAATGAAAGCCTTTCGCATAGCGGGTTTTTCTCGCTTTCCGCTTCCTCTAATACTCTTTCGTTGAACTTCAGCCATGAAAGCTCCCTGTTCATATAGACCTGTTTTTCAAGAACTGCGTTTTTACTCATATTCGTTGCTCCGTTTCACGGATAATATATTTATTTTATTATAGCAAATTTATGTAAAGCGATATAGCACAGCTTTGTAAAATTTTTGTCAAGCGGATTGTATAACAAATACCGATTTTCCGTCTGTATCTTCTACCGAGAGTTTCCCAAACAAAAAACGGAGACTGCCGGCTCGACAGTCTCCATTTTCAATTCTTTTAAAACCGATACGCTTAGTTATATTTCCTCTTAACTCACGCTGATGTATTTTCAGTTCTGAATTTTAGCGTTTATAGCCCTTATTCTGCGTTTGAGAAAAATATACTGATTTATCCATACCACAACAAATGAAGCCGCAAATATACCGATATACCCAAGCACACCGAGCACCGAATGCTCCATCCAGTTTGTAAAATACGCAATCGGCAGCAGAGTCACCGCATAGAGGCCAAAGCATATTCCGGTCTGTGCGGCAATATTCAGTTTTTCACTCTCCCATATAAGAGAAGCCGCCGCAAAACCTATACCAATAACGCCGCAGAGGAGCGTCTGTATCGCAGCCGCCGCAGCTTCGTTTCCTATAAGCTCCGTAAATTCGGGAGCACACGCCAAAAACTCTCCCTTGCCTGCAATAAGAGAAATCAGGACGCTGATTATCTGACCGATTGCTATACCTATAAAAAATCCTGCTACCGTTCTTTCAATAATTTTCTTTTTCATAATAACACCTCAAACACCCAGTATTTTCTTGATTTTTGTAACATAACGCCTTGAAACATAAGTTGTGCCGGAATCGATAAACGAAACACATATCGTGCCGACAAGGTTCAGATCAAAGCTCCTGACCTTTTTCAGATTGATTATCTCCGAATTTGAAATACGCACAAATCTTGAGTTGTCAAGCCGTTCTTCCATTTCATACAGCCTCTGCCTGAGCGTAAATTCTCCGTCATCCGTTTCGCAAAAAACCTTTTTGCCACTTGCATATATTCTTTTGATTTCGTCCGGCTCGATGACGCGGAGTATATTATCGCGAAAGCCGGCAACCATCTGCGGAGCTTTTTCCGAAAGGCTTGCCACTATTGCATTCACCTCGTCGGTGACCTTATAGGTCAGGACTATCACCTTCGGCAGCTTATATTCCGGGTCAATCCTTATCTCGATATCCACAGTCTCACCTCCTGTTCTGACTACATTATACATATTGCGGCATATCATTTCAACAGTTTTCGGACAAGTGGTCGTCTGGGAGATATAAGTGTTTGATTTGCGAAGATATAATATGAGATAAGAGTAAAACACACGCAAAAATAGAAAAGCGTTCAATAAAGTAACCCAGCTGAAATTACGCAACGCAAAACAGGCATGGCAAAGCAGGCCTGCGCTTTTGGCAACGCCGCCTGTCGCAAGTTTATGATGTCTATATCGGCAAGAACAGCACAAAGGAAATCGACTTTGCGGGAGTACGCAGAGAAGGGCGAATCTATGTGCAAGTCTGCGTTGAGCTTCCAACAGAGTCTACTCGTGAAACTGATAATCTTATGGAAATCAAAGACCATTATCATATCGTTTAGTAATACTGTGTCGGTCAGAGAAGAAAATTGAAAGAAAAAAGATAGAGCTGTTGTTACAGACAGATTATTCGGCTGTTAATTTAGACATTGCCGGTAAACATAGGCGGCTCCTGCAAGCAGTTGCCGCCTCCGTTTCTTTGTATCTCTCTTTAATATATAAATAAATAAATATCTCCCTTCGTTTTTCAGGAATTTACATACCATTTATCGATTAACACTACCTCATCAAAGGGAATTATATCATATTTTTGCCGTTTAGGGAAAAATACGATCGTATCGTATAATCGCCTTGACAAAGCTCTTGTTTTATGCTAAAATACGATTATATCGAATATTAGCCTAAGGAGGGACTATCATGGCTTATATCAAAAGAGATATTGAAGAGAAGATTCTTGCTCTGTCTAAAGAGTATTCCTGTATATTAGTCACCGGTCCGCGTCAGGTTGGCAAGACCACCGTTCTGCGTCAGCTTATGAGTGATGATCGTGAGTATGTAACATTGGATGATATGGACGAGCGCAGCCTTGCCAAGCGTGATCCTGCCATGTTTTTACAGATACACTCTACGCCAATCATGATTGACGAGGTACAGTATGCCCCTGAGCTTTTCTCCTATATAAAAATGGAGATCGACAAAGGCGCCGAGCCCGGCACCTATTGGCTTACCGGCTCACAGGCATTCAAGCTAATGGAGCTTGCACAGGAGTCTCTTGCCGGACGCGTAGCTATACTGCATATGTCCAGCCTGTCTCAGCACGAGATTTATGGCTTCGGAGAATGCACACCATTTACATTGGAGCTTGGTGCGCTGAAAGAGCGCGAGAAAACCAATGCGCCTGCTGATATTGCTGAAATCTACGACCGCATCTGGAGAGGCTCCATGCCCGGTCTTGCCAGCGGCAAATTTTCCGACCGAGATGTGTTTTATTCCAGCTATTTGCAGACCTATATTGATCGCGATGTGAAAGAGCAGGTGCAGCTTGCCGATCCGCTTCTGTTCCGTGATTTTGTTCGTGCAGCCGCTTGCCGCGCAGGACAAATGCTGAATGTTCACGATATTGCGCAGGATGTCGGTGTGTCTGATGATACCGCTAAACGCTGGTTACAGGTGCTTGAAAAATCCGATGTAATTTTCTTACTGCGTCCTTATTCCAACAATCTGTTAAAACGCACCGTGAAAACGCCAAAGATGTATTTCTTTGATACCGGCTTGGTCGCTTATCTTACTCGCTATTCCACGCCCGAAATTCTGGCAAACGGTGCAATCAATGGTGCTATTTTAGAAAACTTTGTGGTATCCGAGCTTTTGAAATCCTACCACAACAACGCTAAGGAATGCCTGCTGTGGTACTATCGCGACAGCAACTCCAATGAAATTGATATGGTGATTGAGAGCGACGGTATGCTCCATCCGTTAGAAATTAAGCGTTCCGTCAATCTCGGAAGCGAGCTGATAAGCGCATTCAATCACCTGGATAAAGCTTCCGTTCCTCGTGGCAACGGTGCTATTCTCTGTATGCGCCCAAAGCTGTCGGCTATCAATTCTGATAATTATATCGTTCCCATCTGGATGATCTAACTACAACATGGTGCCGTGCAACACGTTTCTCAGACGGTTAGGGATATTTCCTAACGCCTACTACAATTATCTGAATGACAGAAAACAGGATAACGCCGAAAAAAGTCGGAGCTCCTGACCAGCATAACCAAAACCTATCATGAGCGCAAAGGCATTCCGGGCTACCGCAAAGGAGCTGTCCACAAGGTTTTTGAAAATCTTCTCAAGCAGAATTTCACCGCCCCTTTGCCTGAC
>CAMEKZ010000072.1 GCA_945921635.1 uncultured Clostridia bacterium | reverse complement strand
TTTGCGTCTGTCGCCGAAGCCGGGAGCCTTTACAGCCGCGCATACGAAGGTGCCGCGCAGTCTGTTGAGAATAAGGGTGGTGAGAGCCTCGCCCTCGATGTCCTCTGCGATGATGAGCAGCTTTTTGCCTGCCTGTACTATCTGTTCAAGCACGGGGAGCAGCTCCTGTATATTGGAAATCTTCTTGTCTGTGATAAGAATATATGCGTCATCGAGGTTTGCAACCATCTTGTCTGTATCTGTTGCGAAGTAGGGCGAAATGTAGCCTCTGTCAAACTGCATACCCTCTACAACCTCGCTGTAGGTCTCGGCTGTCTTGCCCTCTTCAAGAGTAACTACGCCGTCTGTGGTAACCTTTTCCATAGCTTCTGCAATCAGCTTGCCGACTGTCTCGTCACCCGAAGAAACGGTAGCAACTCTTGCGATGCCCTCGCTGTTTTCGATAGCCTTTGAGTTCTTCTTTATCTCCTCAACCGCTGCGTCAACAGCCTTTGCAATACCGCGCTTTACAACCATGGGGTTTGCACCTGCGGCGATGTTCTTCATACCCTCGCGGATAAGAGCCTGAGCGAGCAGTGTAGCTGTTGTTGTACCGTCGCCTGCCGCATCGTTTGTCTTGGTGGAAACCTCTTTTACAAGCTGTGCGCCCATGTTCTCAAAAGCATCGTCAAGCTCGATTTCCTTTGCGATTGTAACACCGTCGTTTGTAATCAGGGGAGCGCCGAACTTCTTGTCGAGAACGACGTTTCTGCCCTTAGGACCGAGAGTAATCTTTACTGTATCAGCCAGCTGGTCGATACCGGACTGGAGAGCCTTTCTTGCTTCTTCGCCGTAAATAATCTGCTTTGCCATAATTAAATCTCCTCGCTTTCTCTTATTCAACTATTGCCAAGATGTCTTCTTCGCGGAGAATGGTGTATTCTTCGCCGTCTACCTTGACCTCTGTGCCGGAATACTTGCTCATAAGAACCTTATCGCCTACTTTAAGCGTAACGGGAACGAGCTTGCCGTCTTCTGTCTTGCCCGGACCTACCGCTACTACCTCGGCTACCTGCGGCTTTTCCTGTGCCGCGCTGGTGAGAATGATGCCGCCCTTTGTGGTTTCTTCGGCTTCGAGCATTTTAATAACTACTCTGTCTGCTAATGGCTTGATTGACATATTAAAGTCCTCCTTTATATTTGGCGCCGCTTTTTTATCTCTTGCGGGATATGTGCGGGATTTACCAAAAACTATGTTATTTTGTCAAATTAGCACTCTTGCACTTTGAGTGCTAACCGCTATTCATTATTGTAATCACTTTGCAGTTAAAAATCAAGAGGTATTTGAATTATTTTTGCAAGTTTGTTATTGTTTAATAAAACTGCACTAATTTTAGTTAAAATAATTGTGCAGTTTTACCCGAAAAGTGGTGAAAAAAGTGTTGAAAAAAGTCGCGGGGGAATGTATAATAGTAATAGAGGTCAGGGGGCTGCGCCCCTGCGACCCCATTTGGGTATGCACCCAGAGCGTTGCAAGCTGCAATGCTATAAAAGCAATATATAATAAAGTCAGGGGACAAGGGCGTCCTGTGCGGACGTTTCATTCATTAAAAGCAGCCGTAGATATTTTGCAGAGTGGCTGTGGTGAAAGGAATGTTTGATAATATGCAAAAGAAATTACTTGCCGCGTGCGACAGCGAAAGCGTCTGTGATTTTATCGGGAACTTTGCGGTAAAGGACGGATTTTCGGTAAAGACTATATGCAGCATAGACTATGACTGTCAGAGCGTGGTGCGCGAGTGCTGTTATTTTCAGCCGGACATAGTTATTCTGGGCGGCGGATATGCCGCGTGCGAGGACGAGTGCAGGCGCGCCCTGCTTATGGCTGATGTATATGTGCTGTCGTTGGAAGAGGGAAAGAACAGGCTTGCCTATCCTATAAATATCGCACAGCTTACCGAGCTTCTTGAAAAGCACAGCGGGAGGAAAAGACTGGACTGCGCAGACCTGAAAATAGACGAGGAGCACTCGCAGGTGACGGTAGGGGAGAACGTGTTTTCACTTAGCCTTGACGAGCTTGAGGTGCTGAAGTGCTTTCTCGCTAACCCCAACAGGGTATTCAGCCGCGAGCAGCTTGCGCTTGAGGTGTTCGGCGAGGACGCGGCGGACAGTGAGAGCATCACCGAAAACGCGGTGGGAAAGCTCAAAGAAAAGCTGGACGGACTTTCGGCAAAATGGAGCCTTAAACTGCTGTGGGGAGTGGGGTATAAGTTCGAGGTGTTTGTTTGATTTCTTTTAAAGTAATACATAACAGGAGCGGCGCGTACCTTATTCGGATACGCGCCGCTCGGGCTGTCTATAAGTTTATCCAAAAGAATAAATAATAAAGAAGAATGAATAATTATGGTATCGGCTTTGCCGATTGTTCTGAAAAATATGAATAAAACGCATTATTTAAAATCTTTGCCCTAAGGGCACTCCGCATTTATTCACTATTCAATATTCATTTCTTTTTATTCACTTAAAGTACCCCTTGCCGAGAATAGCCTCGAACTTCGGCTTTACTCCGGTTTTATTATCGATATGACCGTAGTTCTGGCACATATCGTAGCTAGGCAGGGTGTTTCCCTCGACCAGCACCGGGCGGGTGGGGGTGATTGCTACGTCCCAGCCGATATATCCAACGTGCGGCTCGACCAGAGCCGCCTTTTTGCACATCTCGACCGCTTCGGCGAACATCGGGATTTCAAAGCCGCAAAATTCGGTGTTTGTGTAGGGGTGGCGGTCATAATACTTTCCGGTCGCGTCGCAGAACGCGGGCTTGCGTATCACGCCGTCATCACAGATAGAAACATACATACCGCCGCTGCATATATTATCCACGCAGTTTGTGCCGTTGCTCATGCGGACAAGCGCGTACATGAAATGCACCTCGCCGTCGTGCAGGAGCGTAACCATGCGGATTGTGTTTATCGACGAGGGGCTGAGCAGATTCATCTTTTCGTGCTGTATCAGCGTTTCTTCTACCAAAAGCTGCTTATTATCGCAAAGGCGCTTGTACAGCTCGTCATAATCTGTGTCGGGGGTGATTTTTTCCTTTGTAATGCCCTGTCCGCCGAACTGATTTACCGCCTTTGCGAACACCGTCTGCTTGTCCGCGCAGAACACGCGCAGGTCATCTGCATCGTGCTTTGTAAGGTCGAGAAAATCTCTGCCTATGTATTCTCTGAAACGCTCGTCAAACTCCGCCTTGTTGTCGAAAATCGGGAAGTAATCGCGGTCGTTCAGCTTTTTAGAGATAACCAGGTTGTCGTTCATGTTCATGAAGGTGCGGCGGTTTTTGCCCTTGATATTCGCAAAGCCGAACACGCGGTAGTCGAGATAGCCTATAGAATAGCGGAAAATGCACCATATCATGTCGAAGAACATCACGAAGCGGCTTTTTCCGGTCTCGGCGTGAATCGTGTTTATGTGCATGAACATACGCTTGAAGCTGCCGCCGAACAGACGGCGGAAAAATGTTTTTATCTTTGTCATGGCAAGTCCTTAAAACCTCAGAATTTTTGATACAATCTTATATATAATGCGCTTTACGGGGGTGGAGACAAGCTCCTTTTCGCGGGCGGTGAGGCCGATAAGCCATACCGACACGTGGAATACCGCAAGGTAGACGCAGCCCCAGA
The DNA here is from genome assembly GCA_945921635.1 of uncultured Clostridia bacterium. Taxonomy (GTDB): domain Bacteria; phylum Bacillota; class Clostridia; order Oscillospirales; family Ruminococcaceae; genus Ruminiclostridium_E. Next base: position 7,447 of record CAMEKZ010000072.1, on the reverse strand, counting down.
TCAGTATCTGCAAATAGCCGCTCACGGGTACGAGTATGCCGATAAGCACAGCCGCGACCGCGGGCAGGAACAGCGACGGCAGGAGCGCGCATATTCTCCGCCAGAAGCGCGGGATGTCTATGCCGATATACTTATTATAATACCAGTTCATTATCAGTCCGTTGCCGAGGAATACGGGGATTGCCGTACCTATCGCCACGCCGACCGCGCCGAACCAGTAGCACAGCGGTATGCTGATTATGATATTCAGTACCGCGACCAGCACATAGACGAGCGAGCGGAAGCGGTGCATATTTTTCGCACGCTGGATTTCGATACCGATATTCTGTATACTGGGCAGAATGGTCGGGATAAACAGCAGGAGGGCTATGAGGTACGCGTCCGCGTTTGCCTCTCCCGCCCAGCACAGCACGAACGGATAGCCGACCGCGACAAAGCCGAATAAAATCATAGTGAGAATGATGAACTGAAAGCGGCCGACACGGATGAACAGGTCGCTGATTTCCTTATTAGATACCTTGTTTGCGACCATCTGGTGCACGCGCGGGGTGAGTATGCCCGAAAAGGTGGTAGCCATCGACATATAGTAGATGTTCAGCTGTGAGGCGACGTTGTAGGTTGCGACTACCTCCGAGCCGTGCATCCACGCGAGCAGAATCTTGTCAACGCTCCAGTTCAGCTGGTCTACTACAATACCGATAAAAACCCAGCTTGTGAACTTGAACATCTTGCGCAGCAGCTTAAAGTCGAAGGCACGGAAATAAAAGCGGATATCCAGCTTTTCCCGGCAGTAGATGATATTCAGCACGCCGGAAAATACGGTAAACGCAAGGCTCATATACGCGATAGCCTCGGAGCGCATACCTATCATAAGCAGGGGGATAATCAGCAAGGGGTTTATAACCGATTTTACAAACGAGAGCGCCTTTAAAAAGATGTAGCGCTCGTTTACCATCGTGTTTGACTCGAACACGCTCAGCGGGAAGCTCACCGCGGCGGTCACGGTCATTATATACATAAGGCGGACGGCAAGGTCAATCTCGTCCTGCGTCAGCTTTTCGCCGAAGGCAAGGCGCGGATTTGCCGCAATGGTAAAGCCGACAAAAAGCACGATAACTCCGATAATCGAGTAGATTATCATGAACATACCGTTCAGCTTTGCCATGCCGTACTTGTCATCGGACTCCTTATATCTTGTATAAAACCGCGTGTACGCGCTGCCCAGTCCGAAGCTGAAAAGGTTTAAGTAGGACACCATCGGGAGTACGACGGAGTAAACGCCGTATTCGCTCTGTCCGAGCCTTTCTATCATGATAGGCGTGTAGACGAGCGAAACGACCGTACCTAAAATCAGCGACAGGTAGGACAAAAGCGATCCGGCTTTTATCTGGTCAATTTTCATCGGCAAATCCTCGTGTCAGCATAAACATTATGAAAACATTCTAAAATAATATTTTACCATAAATTCATCGTTTTGTAAAGCAGAATAAGCGCAAGAGGCAAAATAAACGCAAATCCGGCGGAAAACGGGGATATGAGCTTTTTTTGCGGTGCTTGGGCTTGCTGCCTTGTGCTCACTATAAAATATATGATACGGATTTTTTTAAACAGTCTTTTAATTAGGCGGGAGAAACATGAGTTTTAAATGAGAGGGGGTCAAAGCTCGGGTCGCGGGAGCAAGCGCCATATTATACGGGGTTTGGGGCGAAAGCCCCAATGAGGGTCGCAGGTCAAAGCTCGGGTCGCGGGAGCAAGCGCCATATTATACGGGGTTTGGGGCGAAAGCCCCAATGAGGGTCGCAGGGGCGCCGGCCCCCGAACTTTTCCCCCCTTTCCCACTCGGGGAAAAGGGGGAGAGGGGGAAAAGGGGGAGAGGGGTTTGGGGCGAAAGCCCCAATGAGGGTCGCAGGGGCGCCAGCCCCCGAACTTTTCCCCCCTTTTCCACTCGGGGAAAAGGGGGAGAGGGGTTTGGGGCGAAAGCCCCAATGAGGGTCGCAGGTCAAAGCTCGGGTCGCGGGAGCAGGCCGCAGGCCTCAAAAATAATGTACGCATCATTAGTTTTCAGCTTTTTGCCCAAAATATCACCGTCTGTATTAGTAAAATTAAATAAATTCATCATAAACGCATTTACTATTCAAAAAAAATGTGTTATACTTATTTTCGTATTAAATTTGAGTATTGCGTCCGCCCGAAAAAGGCGGGGTTACATAGGGCAACACCGCACAATTAAATTCTGACGCCTTTGCCGCACGCTTGCTTGCATCTTTTCTGCCACCTTGCGCAAATTTCGCTTGACAGGCGACAGTCTGCCTTCGCTAAATTTGAACAATCTGACGAAAAATCTGATGGTGCAATCGTACGACAATAATTATGCGGTATTGCCATAAGTCAGAGACTAAAACCATAGGAAATATGGGAAAGGATTGGTTGTTTTAGATGAGAATAAAGACTTTATTGATTACGGTTCTTGCGTGCTTTGTTATCATTCCGTCCGTAGCTTTTGCGGTTGTGGCGGATATTCAGATGCAAGAGATTGCTTTGACAAATTACATCAGCTCAACGCGCTCAATGACGGAAAAGCAGTCGTACAATATGGCACAGTACTTCGATACGCTGTCGCGCACCGCAAGCCAGATTGCGAAAAATCCGTACACCACTGCATATACCAAGGACGGTGACGAAAAGCTCGCCGGCAAGATGATTGATATATACAACAACATGATTTCGTCCGAGGAAATCACCTCCCCGATCGGCGTAAGCCGTATAATTATCGCGGACAAGAGCGGTGACATCAAGGTCGGCACAGGCGAAAAGGTTACCGTTACCGATGCGATAAAAACCACGCTTAAAAATATAGGCGAGAAGAATGAGGACGGCATAGTTTACTGCTACACGCCCGATGTATACTCCGAGTTCAGCGCGGAGGACAGAGAGCGCAAGGATCCGCTTTTCCCGTCAAACTCAAGCGTAAAGCTTGTAGTAAAGTACAAGAGCAATGACTGTTATGTAATAGTATTTTTCGATGATGTAAGGCTCAAATCCTTTGCAACAGCTTCGCAGTTCGTAAACAACAGCCGTCTTGTGCTGATTGATTCCAACGGCTCGATTATCGACGGTACATACATGGGCAACAGCAAGAACAGCGCGTACAACAAGCTTGTTGACAACGCCTCGGACGGCTCCGCTGCTCAGGTGGACAACTTCAAGGGCACCGACGCTAACACGATACCTACAATAGGCTTTACGATGAAGATGCCCGGCGTAAATGACAAGAACATGGGCTGGACGCTCTCGGTAGTTGCCGAGACCGATAAGGCGTATACCGCGTCTGGTGCGGCTATGGGCGGAATCATAGGCATAATCGTGCTTATTTCAATCGTGCTTATTGCAGGCGGAATTGTGCTTGTGTTCATCATTACAAAGCCTATCAAGGTTATTGAGGAAACCCTCATAAAGGTTCGCCGCGGCGACCACGAGGCCAGAATAAACGTTATTTCAAACAACGAGTACGGCGAAATCTCGAGAGCGTTCAACGACCTTATCGATGATATTATAGTAAGTGAGGGCAGATACCGCACGATTATCGAGATGTCGGATAACATAATCTTCGAGTGGAACTTCAAGACCAACGAGGTATTCTTCTCCAACAACTTCAACAAGAAGTTCAGCTACCGCGCTCCGTCCGACCACTTCGGCGACAGCTTCCTGCTCAAAGTTAAGGTACACCCCGAGGATTCAGAGCGTTATCACAAGGATCTTGAAAAGCTGTCAAAGGGCGAGGAGTTCACCGGAAACGAGTACCGCTGGAAGAACATCTACGGTGACTATATCTGGATTCTGCTCCGTACCGCGACTATCCGCGACAGAGAGGGAAATATCGCGAAGATTGTGGGTGTTGTTGTTGATATCGACCGCGCTAAGAAGAGTGAAAAGCTGCTGACCGAGCGTGCAAGCTACGACAGCCTGACCGGACTTTACAACCGTGAGAGTATCGAGCGCACAATTGATAACGAGATTGATCTTATAAATGTACGCAAGAGCGAGTTTGCTATCCTGTTCATCGATGTTGATGACTTCAAGATTTTCAACGATAAATACAGCCATGCAACCGGTGACCAGGTACTGAAATTTGTAGCCAAGACCATTTCCGATGTGACAAGCGGCTTTGGTACGGCGGGACGCTACGGCGGTGACGAGTTTATCGCGTGCGTGAGAAATACCGATGTAAACGAGCCGACAAATGTCGCAAAGAATATACTGAATACGCTTAAAGAGGGCTTTGTTTCGGACAACGGCGAAAAGCTCTCGGTAAACGTAAGTATCGGTATCTCAATAATAAGCGATGCGTCTATGCGTGTTGATGAAATTATCGGTATGGCGGACGACGCGATGTACAAGATTAAGAAAAACGGTAAATCGAATTACGGTATACTTAACAAGGAAGCCGCGAGAGCCGCAGTTCCCTCAACTGTTGAGGAGGAGGACAGCATAGGCGACACAGAGGGCTGAGCCGGTGCGGCTGACTGATAACCTATAGAAATGATAATATCCCGTCCGCGGGTTCGCGGGCGGGATAATTTGTTTTATCCGTATTTTCAGCTTTTGAAAAGCTTGGTGCAGTACTGATTTATCACGCTTTCAAGCTCCTTTGCGTTCTTGCTGTCAACCTGCATACTGACAAGCTTTTTATATATCGGGTCGATGTAGCCGGATCTCAGGTCATCTGCGGAGAGAATGGGTCTTAAATAGGACGGCTCGTTTCTGCCCGGGACAATGGGGCCGTCAACGTGAGGGATTCTGTGCGGGACAATCTGAAAGGCACGCATATCCTTGGTAGCGGATACGCTGTCCCTGCCGTAAATAAGCTTGTATAAAACCGCGCATTTGCACAGGGCAACAATCATATCGGGCGAGGGTATCGCCGAAAACATAGACGAGATGGCCATTGTGTAGTCCTGGAGCTCGGCAAAGCGGTCATAGCTGCCGAAGCGCATTGTTACGCAGTCTGCGCGAGCAATCACGGCGGCGACTGCCGCGGACGCGGCGTTAAGCCGTCCGTTTGTGGGGCATATATCAAGCGGGAAAGCGTATTTTGCACGGTAGTTTTTCACAAATTCGGTCATAGCCCACGGCGAGCTGTTGAAATCGTCCAAAAGGCGTATCATAGCGACATTTGACAGGTCGAAGTTGCTGATGAACATATTTATGACCGAGAACGGGTCGCTCCCGTGCAGGCTGATTTCCGAAATGACGGGGCGGCTTATTTTCGGGGCAAGCTCGGTCATATTTGCGGGCAGGAGCGCGTAGCCGAAGTCGAAGGAGTTGAGATACAGCAGGTCGCTCTCGCTTGTGACCCTGAGGATAATTTTCGACAGATCTTGGCCGGGAGGCAGCAGTACAAAGGTGTCGGTGACAAGCTCAATATAGCCCGCGCCGAACTCGTGGAGCGCCTCGATGTAGGCGACAAGCTCGGCGGGATTTATGTTTTCACGAAAATCGCTGTCACAAAGTGAATTGTCAATAATAGTCATTTTCATGTCATGCTCCTGCGGGTATGCCCGCTGAAAAATGCTGCTGCTTGATGTCAAGCTCATTTCGTCCAAAGGGACGAACTAAAGTTATTATAAAGCCTATCGGAAGTTGATGAGCAGATATTAAGTATATTGTAGCACATACGACATAATTTTTCAAGACCTGACCCGCTTAGTCGCTTTAATCCCTTTATTCAATTGACAAAGCGCGGATAATGTGATATAGTTAGTGTAAAGATTTATTAACGGAGGATTACCATGAACAGGCGCGATAAGATAAACTACTACCTCGATATTGCGGAGACGGTCTGCGAGCGCGGAACCTGCCTGCGCAGAAATTTCGGCGCGATTATCGTACATAATGACGAGATTGTTTCCACCGGCTACAACGGCGCACCGCGCGGACTGCTCAATTGCAGTGATTTAGGCGTCTGCACGAGAGAAAAGCTGAATGTGCCCAAGGGTCAGCGCTATGAGCTGTGCCGCTCGGTACACGCCGAGGCAAACTGCATAATCTCGGCGGCTAGGCGCGATATGCTGGGCGCGACGCTGTATCTTGCCTGCCATGACGCCGCGTCAGGTGAGCTGTGCGGAGATGTCGAGCCGTGCTCGATGTGCAAGAGACTTATCATAAACGCGGGTATTGCTACGGTCATTATACGCACCTCGCGCGACGAGTTCAGGTCGATTTTGGTTGACAGCTGGATTGCGAACGATGAGAGCTTAAAGGGCAGCGAGGGGTATTAAGTGACTGCTGCTGATAAACAGCGACTTTTTCGTAAGGAGATGCTTTGATGCTGTCTAAAAGTGTAAGAAAGCGCGCGATACTCTGCGCCGCCGCGGTAGCGGGGGCGGTGCTTATCGCTGTTGCGTGTGATATGAGCCTTACCGAGGTGAGGTATGAGCTTAAGACAGGCAAGCTCACTTCTCCGGTGAGGATAGTATTTATTTCGGATTTACACAACAGCCTTTACGGAAAGAACCAGTCGGAGCTTATCGAGGCGGTGGACAGGCAGAAGCCGGACATAGTGGTGCTGGGCGGCGACATAGCGGATAAAACCTATGCTGATGTACCGGAAAACGCCTATATACTGGCAAGCAGGCTCGGCAAAAAATACCCGTGCTATTATTCGATGGGAAACCACGAGTACCAGCGCGGCGACAGCGCGAAGATAAAGCAAAGGCTGAGCGAGTACGGCGTCAGGGTGCTGGAGGGAAACGGCGAGGTGCTTGACATCCGCGGGAACAAAATAGAAATCTGCGGCATATTTGACGCGTACACCTACAACGAGATTGACGGGGAGCTTGTAAATCAGCTTGAAGCGGTGACGGCGAGTGCCGACAGCGAGCGGTACCGCGTGCTTATCGCGCATTTTCCCGAGCAGATAGAGCAGTACGCAAAGGGCGGCTTTGATTTGGTGCTGTCCGGACACGCGCACGGCGGTCAGTGGCGCATACCCGGACTTATTGAGGGTGTGTATGCGCCGGGTCAGGGTCTGTTTCCTAAGTACACGGGCGGCGTGTACGAATACGGAGATACCTCGCTTGTGGTGAGCAGGGGGCTGTGGAAGCCGCTGACTATTGTATTTGTACCGAGGATTTTCAACCGGCCGGAGCTGGTGACGGTGGACATTGTGCCGGAATAGTAATAGTATACGAAAATTAAATCCGCTTGGCTTTATTACGGAAAGTATAGGGTCGGGCGGGTTTTTTAATGTATTCCCCTCGGCGGCGGTGGTGCAGAGGGAGTAGTGCGCTTTGGCGGCAATAGTGCATAGGTCATGTGCAAGCCGCTAATGCTGCCCTATTTTACCCACCTTTCCACCCGCCGAAAAATTGTACAAACCGCCTTTTTAAAGTCCGTAAATTCTCAAAGTAAATTCCACAGTTGGAAAAAAGCTGAATTTAGTGCGAGA
>CAMEKZ010000071.1 GCA_945921635.1 uncultured Clostridia bacterium | reverse complement strand
CATGATACCGTCATCCGCGGCAACAACCAGTATAGCTATATCGGTAGCCAGCGCACCTCTTGCGCGCATCGCAGTAAACGCCTCGTGTCCGGGTGTATCAAGGAAGGTGATGTCGCGGCCGCCCGCCTTTACGCGGTACGCACCGATATGCTGTGTGATGCCGCCCGCTTCTCCTGCGGTTACGTTCGCATTTCTTATGCGGTCGAGCAGCGAGGTCTTGCCGTGGTCAACGTGACCCATAACAACAACTACGGGTGAGCGCGGCTGTAAATTCTCGTCGGTGTCCTCTACGTCCTCAAACAGACGCTCCTCTATTGTAACAACAACCTCTTTTGTCACCTTTGCGCCGAACTCATCTGCTACTATGCAGGCGGTGTCAAAGTCAACCGACTGGTTTATAGTTACCATTACGCCCAGTCCGAACAGCTTCTTTATTACATCTGCGGCGGTGACTTTAAGGCGCGACGCAAGCTCGGATACCACGATTTCGTCGGGTACCTGTATTTCGAGCTGCTTCTTTCTCGCTCTTTCAAGCTCCAGTCTTTTCAGCTTCTGAGCCTCGGTCTCCTTCTTCTTGCCGAACTGCTGCTTGCCCTTCTGTGACTTCTGATTTATCTTCTGCTTTCTTGTATAGCTGTCGTTTTGTCCTCTGCCGCTCTCGCTGGACATAGACTCGTACTTTTCGTTGTACTTATCTAAGTTTACATAGCTGCCCCTTGTATCGACGTGCTTTGTAACCTGCTCGCCGCGCTGTACAGCCTCGCCCTTGACGTGCTTTGTCGGGGGCGCGTTTGTCTTGATATTTGACAAATCAATAACCGGCTGTGCGGGCTTTTCCTCGCGTCTCGGCTTTGCGTTTCTGTCATTGCGGTCGTTTCTGCCGTCAAATCTGCCGTTTCTGTCCTGTCCGCGGTCTGAGCGGTCATTACGGTCAAATTTTCCGCCCTCGGGACGCGGCTTGCGCTCGCCCTGAGGTCTGTCGGGGCGCACATTTGCACCGGTACCGTTTGCACGCGGCGCGGACTTTCCGTCCCTCTGCGGTCTGTCGGACTTTGCGGGTCTGTCGCCCGAAATTTCCGTTTTAGCAGGCTTTGCTTCTTTCGCTGCTGCGGTTTTTTCAGCCGGCTTTTCGGCAGGCTTATCCGCGGATTTTTCCGCAGGCTTTACCTCAGTCTCAGGCTGTTCCGCCTTTTTAGCGGGCTTTTCGGCAGGCTCTTCCTTTACGGCGTTGGTCTTTGCCTTTTCCGCTTTTTCCGCATTATCGGATTTCTCAACCTTTTTAGCAGGCTTTGCTTCTTCCTTCTTTTCAGCCTTCGGCTCTTCCTTTTTAGCCGCTGACGCAAAATAAGCGTTAAAATTCTTTACCTGATTTGCCTGCGAGTATTTTTCCAGAATAACCGACAGCTCATCTTCGCCGAGCGACGCCTGCGCCTTTTTCTGTACGCCGAAATACTCCTGCACAAGCGCAGTAATATCGCTGACAGGTACGTTCAAGTCCTTAGCCAGCTCGTTTATACGATATTTTTGTTCCATTAACTAATCCCCTTTTAGGTCAAAATAAAATTGAGTTCATTTATTTAAACTAGACAGGCTGCCGAACAAGCCTTCATCTAAAATAGCTATGACGCCCGTTCTTTTACCGAGAACGGTCTTGATTTCGTCCATGTCCGCATTGGATTTAAAAACCTTAATTCCGTGCTTCTCACAGATGAAATTTACTTCCTTAAATGTCTTTTCGGAAATGTCGCTAGCTGTGACAACTCCGCACACCGTGCTTTTTTTCTTCTTTATCTCGTCGCATACCGCGTCAAAGCCGTGTATCAGCTTTCCTGCCCTGCGGCAAAGCCCGAGAGTGCTTAAAAATCTGTTCACCCGTTTTCTCCGTTTTCAAGCTGCTTTAATAAATCAAGGTAGATTTCCTGAGGTACCGCGCATTTGAGCGAGCGCTCAAGTCCGCGCTTTTTCTGCGCTGCTTCAAGGCACTCCTTACTGCGGCACACATACACGCCCCTGCCGGATTTTTTGCCGGTAAAGTCGAGTAAAAACTCGCCCTCGGGCGTATGCACTACTCTGAGGAGCTGTTTTTTCTCCTTCATCTCCTCGCAGCCCGCGCATTTTCTCATCGGGATTTTTCTGACTGCCAAAGCGGCACTTCCTTTCCTGCGAAATATCAGCCTGTCATATATCTGTCAGAATGATTATTCTGCTTCTTCTGCCGTTTCTTCTTCCTTTACGGCGTCCTGCTTGCTTTCAAGTCCCTCGAAAAATCCGCTCTCGGGACGTATGTCAATCTTATAGCCCGTCAGCTTTGCCGCGAGCTTTGCGTTCTGACCCTTGTTGCCGATAGCAAGCGAGAGCTGATTGTCGGGTACTAACGCCGTGCAGGCCTTTACCTCGGGGTCGGGTATCTCTACCTTTACTACATCGCTCGGCTTTAGCGCCTGCGCGATAAACTCCTTGGGGTCGTCACTGTAGAATACAACGTCCATCTTCTCGCCGTTAAGCTCGCTGCATATCTTGCTGATACGCTGTCTGCCGGGGCCTATGCACGCGCCGAGCGCGTCTACATCGGGGTTGTTGCTGATAACCGCAACCTTTGAGCGCGAGCCCGCCTCGCGGCTGATTGCCTTTATCTCTACCGTACCGTCGAATATCTCGGGTACCTCGCTTTCAAACAGGCGCTTTACAAGCTCCTTGTTTACACGCGATATTTTGAGCGTTGGTCTGTGGTCTGACGCCGAAACACCCGAAACATAAACCTTTACCATATCTCCGGTTCTGATTACTTCACCCGGTATCTGCTCGCTTCTGAAAAGCGGGACTTCGTTTCCGTTCAAATCAACCGTTGCGTTTCCTGTCTTGGGCTCTACTTTAAGCACCGTAACCGTGACCGCCTCGTCCTGAAGTCCTCCCCACTGCGCTATAAGCTGTTCGCGCTCGACTTCCTTTATTCCCTGCTTGATTACCTGCTTTGCAGTCTGCGCCGCGATACGTCCGAAGTGCTTTGTGTCAAGCTTTATCGAAACGATGTCGCCGTAGCCGAGCTTTCTGCGGGTGTGGTTTGCCGCCTCTTCAATCGAAATCTGATTTGCGCTGTCCTCCACTACCTCGACTACTTCCTTCTGGATTGCCACATCAAACTTGCCCTTTTCAATGTCAAAATCGAACTTCATGTTCTCGCTTCTGGGGTAGTCCTTTTTAATCGCTATTACAAGCGCAGTCTGGATTTTTTCAAGCAATACCTCAGGCTCTATACCTTTTTCCTTTGCAAGCAATGTGAGCGCCTCAAAAAGCTCTGTTGTGCTGCTGTTACTCATTTACCGTTATTCCTCCGTATATATGTTTTATGCCGTTTCCGCTTATGCGGATAATTTTTGTATTTACAAATCAAGGGCTATCCGTCTGCACTTGCTGACAGCGAATGTCTTTGCGCCGTCCTCGCAAATGAGCGAAACCTCGCCCGAATTTTCATCGTAGCTTTCCAGCGTACCCGAAAAATACACTTCCTTGTTGTTTGCGTCCTTTGCCGTTATCTTTACCGGCTTGCCGAGCGACTGTGCGAAATGTTCCGGCTTTCTCAGCACCCTGTCAAGTCCGGGTGAGCCGACCTCCAGCACATCGATAAGGTCAAGGCACGGAAGCTTATCCACCGCCTCGTTTATCGGCTCGGTTATCTCCTCGCACTCGGTGTCGTCAATACCGCCGTCCGGCTTGTCGAACAGGATTTTGAGATACCACATCGCGCCCTCTTTTTCGTAGACGACGTCCCACAGCTTATAGCCGCGGCTCTCGATTATCGGCGCGGCGGCTTTAAGCGCAAGGCTCTCTACATACTCTGCCTGGTTTTTCTTTCCGCCCTTTTCTTTAGGCACGTTCAGCCCTCCTTTTACACAGGTAAGTCCATATCGTCATATATACCCCATATATGAAGTAAAGACTGAGATGAACTCAGTCTTTAGCTTACCATATTCTACATTGTATTATTATATCACCCAAAAATCGTTTTGTCAAGAGCTTAATTGCAGATTTTAGCTTTTCTTGATGCGATTTTTACAGTTTTCCGATATTTTCACCGCCGTCACGCAGAGCTCGGTGAGTTTTTATGATTTTTTCATATTATATATCCCATGCGTCTTTGCGGCAATGGAGATAAAATCACGAAATCTGCTCCATATTGATGCAGTTTTTACCGTTCTTTTTCGCCTTGTACAGCAGGCTGTCCGCGCAGTCAAAATACTCGGCGTAGGTCTTGTCGTTCTTCTGCGACCACGCTATTCCTACACTGCAGTGTATAGTATAGCTTTCACCGCGTATAACGGTGTTCTCAATACTGCGCATAAAGCGGCCGAACAGCTCGGTTACCTCTGTCGCTGTAATACCGCGCTTAAACAGAATAAACTCGTCACCGCCGAAGCGCGCGATTACCCAGTCGGTGAAAATCTCAGTCAGCTTGTCACCGACGGATTTAAGCACCTCGTCACCGAAGGCGTGACCGTAGGTATCGTTAAAGCTCTTGAAATCATCGATATCGAATATCGCGAAAAAGCTGTCATCTGAGGTTCCTTCTTCAATCAGCTTCTGTATATGGTTTGTAGCTGCAAGCTTGTTTAAAAGTCCGGTTGTCGAATCGGTCTCGACAAGCTTTATCATGCGCTGCTTTTCGCGCTCTTCCTCGTCTATGTCCTGTATTCTTCCGAGCACCTTTACTATCCTTCCGGTTTCATCCGGTATGCTCGAATATGTAGTGCGCGCCCAGCGATAGGTATTCTGGTCGATTACCGTTGTGCGGTAGTCGAGGGTCGCGCCCTTTGTCGGGGTTTTGCACGCCTTAAAAAGCGCGGAATAGAACTTTTCCATATCCTCGGGGTGGACTATGGCGGTGCGCTTTGAGGTCTCGCGGTAGTCCTTTATCTCGCGGCTTTGAGTACTGCTGCTTGTAGACAGATACGAAAACTTCATCACATCGCTTAAAAGGTCGTATTCAAATACAATTGCGTTTGTAGTCTGCTCCATCATCCTGTAGCGCTCAAGCAGTATAGCGTCCTCAAGGCTCTTTCTCTTGCGCGGCGTAATATCCTGAATAAGCGCGAGAAATACAGGATACTCGCTTTCTATCATGTTAATCACGCGTGCCTTTACAAGCACCCACATATCCTCTCCGTTATACTTTCTGCCCAAGCATTCGACATAAAACGGCGTGCCGTCTCTCATGGTCTCGGCGGCTTTTTCAGGTATAAGACGCTGTCCCTCCTCGTGAAGCGTCGAAGTTATATCCTCTGTATACTGTGCATACTGCTCCTTTGTATAGCCTATGGTATCATAATACTGATTATTCAGATACAGCGCCGCCACCTTGTCGCCGCGCAGCTCAAATACACCGATACCGCCTATAAAATTGTCAAGAAGCGTTGAGCATATTTTCATCGGGTCAAGTCCCGGCTTAAGCTTTTTATTCAGACTGTAAAAATCAAGATTTTCCTGTCTTTCCGACATAAAGTTCTCTCCTTGTGTATATGTTTCGTAAAAGTGCATATTTCAAAATATATTATACAACAAAAATACAATAAAAGCAAGTCCTGCCGTCTAAAGGCAATAAAACTGATAAAGCCGTCCGCTGTATAAAAATACAAACGCACAGCTTGTCACTTTTTTCAGTTAATATAAAACTGCTGCATAAACTTGATACATTTTACATATTCGTTTGCAAGCAGCTGTGCATCTGCACCATACTTGCGGACAAATGCGTCCACGGCGTCCCAGTCCGCCTGCTCATAATCAAGAACAAGCCTGAAAATATCGCCGTACAGACCCTCTGCGCCGAGAAGTCCGTTTTTAATCTCATCGGTTACCGGTAGCTCGTTCATTATGCCGCTGACCTCTTTTTCATCGGTCGTACCTGCAACTATAGACATCAGTCCCATGAGATAAAGCTCTTTTCTGTGAGTATATGCGCCCGGAACTATCTTTGATATGCTCTCGCAGAACTTTGCTCTGAAAAGCGCAAGCTTGATAAGCTCGTCGGGTGTGTCCTTGTTGAGCCTTTGCAGACCCACTAAATAAATCCACTCCTTCAGCTTGTCAAAGCCGAGCAGTACAAGCGCCTGATGTACGGTCGCAATCTTGTTTCCGGTACTGCTGTACATCAGATTTATGAGTCTGAGCAGCCTTATTGTAAGCACCGCGTCGGTAGAAATAACCGAGGCGATTTCTTCATAATCGGGGTCGGGTGAATATACAAGACCGAGTATATGTAAAAACGTCCTCGCCATAGGCGTGTTGGTTTTCTGCGTCATAAGCAGCGGGCGAGCAAAATAATAACCCTGCATATATGTACAGCCGAGCCTTTTGGCATACTCAACATCGAGCTGTGTTTCCACCTTTTCGGCGAGCATGGTCTTACCGCATCGTATACACATCTCGGCGGTCTTTTCCATTACATCTCTCGGCGTCCTGAAATCAAGCTTGATAATATCCGCAAGCTCGAACAGCTTGTCGGTAGCAGAGGTATACTCATAGTCATCAAGCGCGATAAGATAGCCGAGCTCTTTCAGCTCGCGGCAGCGCCTTAAAATCTCATCATCGGCAACTACGCTCTCTAAAAGCTCCACTACCAGCATTTCGCTTGAAATCATCTTCGGCACTCCGCGCTTTATCAGATTTCCCGTGAAGTTTACAAACGCCTTTTTGCCGCAAAGCACCGACGAGACATTATCCGCGAAAAACGCGTTGTTTATTACATCTGCCGTGCTTACGTCACCGTTGTCACCGGTATATTCGTTTACTCCGGGCTGATTTCTGTAGAGCAGCTCATAGCCGTAGGTATTGTTGTTAATATCAAGAATCGGCTGACGCGCAAAAAAGATATTCTCCACAAAAACCACCTCCGAAAACCAGACTGTGCATCGGCACAAAGCATTATGCACTATTATTAGATTACATTATTTTTAGCATTTTGTCAATATTTGCTCCTATTTTTCGTATGAAATGCTAAAAAAATTGTAATCTTGCACAAATGTTACACGTTTTCACGAAGTCAGAATTATTATTGTTGCTTTAATTAAAGTTAAATTCGTTTTATTTTTGGTTTAAAAATGTGAATAATCTACACATCAGCATTCCGTTGTACAGCTTGCGGTTTTTATCTGCCTTTCTGCCGAACAATTCTTCAAAATGCTCCTCCGGAGTGATTACATAAAGCCGCCTGTCTCCCTGCGGCAGCATTCGTTTACCCATGATTTTATACAGCTCCCGCGCCTGCTCCTCCTCAAGCAGTCTTTCGCCGTAGGGCGGGTTGCATATCACGCAGGTTGTGCCCTCGGGATAGGAAAAATCCTTAATATCACGCACCTCAGCGCTGACATATTCGCCCACTCCCGCCTTTTCGGCATTCTCCCTTGTAAGCCTTACCGCCTCGGGGTCTATGTCAAAGCCGACAGCCTTAAAATCCGTGTCGGCCTTTATCTGTGCCCTCAGTGTCTCGCGCTCGCTCTCCCACAGCTCATGCGGGATAATATCCCACGACATCGCGGTAAACTCGCGGTTAAGGCAGGGCGGTATGTTCAGCGCTTTAAGAGCGCTTTCGATAAGCAATGTGCCGCTTCCGCAGAACGGGTCACACACGGTGTCATAGCCGCGCACCCGCGCTAGGTCAACTATCCCCGCCGCAAGCGTCTCCTTTATCGGTGCGGCGTTTGAAAATCTGCGGTAGCCGCGCTTGTGCAGTCCCTCGCCCGAGGTATCGAGGGTAAAGGTCACATTATCCTTCATGATAGAAAAGCGGAACTGATACAGCGCCTCGGTCTCCTGAAAATATCCGATATGGTACACGCTTTTCAGCCGTTCTACCATAGCCTTTTTGATTATCTTCTGGCAGGCGGGCACGCTCGACAATTTTGAATTTAAGCTAAAGCCCTTTATCGGAAATTTGTCGAACTTACCGACATACTGCTCAATCGGAACATTCTTTATCCCCTGAAACAGCTCCTCAAAAGTGCGCGCCTTAAACTCATTGAGCACAATCACAACTCTCTCCGCCGTGGACAGACACATATTCGCACGGACAAGCACCCGCTCATCACCTGTAAAATCTACCCGTCCGTCGCTGCATTTTATATCCTCTCCGCCGATTTTTCTCACCTCAAAGGACAGAGTTTTTTCCAGTCCGAAGTGGCAGGGTGCGCTAAGCCTGAATTTCATTATATCTTCCCTTTCTTTTTTTAAATTGGAGCAAAGCGTGATAAGCTCGCTTAATCACGCGGCGGCGATTGCAACCGCCGCCGGAGCTTTGCTCCTCAGGGTTTCAGCGGGGGATAAGACTACCCGCTGAAAGCCTGAATGGAACCCGCCGCCATAGAGGCTGGGGACATTGGCGGCAAGGTTATATACGCGGATAACTCCGCGGCGAAAACGTCCGCGCCGCTCTTTCGAGCCGCGCGGACGACATAAGGCTGTTTTATTGTTCTGACGATACCGCTATACCGTCTGGGGTGAGCAGGGTCTCGCCGCCGTGCTCGCTGACATACTCGTCCTCCTTATGCGACGAGTCGCAGGACTTAGGCAGAGCGTCCTTTTTATAATATCCGATTGCGGTAGACTTGCACTTCGAGGTAGCAAGCAGGCCGGTTTCGGTGCAGTAGCTCTTCTCGACTACATTGGTGTCCTTTGCAAAGGTCTTGGTCGAGTCGCTGTCTACAATATTCACCATAAAGTCGTGCCATACCTGTGCAAGATATATATAGTTAGTATTGGTTATCTTCTTGTTATCGTCATAGCCGATACGGATTACACCGAGATAATCGGGCGTCAGTCCCGCAAATGCAAGTATACGTTCATCGTTAGAGGTACCGGTCTTTCCGACTACCTCTATACCGTCTATCTTTGCAAGACGACCCGAGCCGTTAGTCGTATCAGTAACCGCCTTCAGCAGTCTGTTTGTGATATATGCACTGTCAGAGTCCATTACTCTTTCTCCGAGCGGCTCCTGCTCGATAATGACATTATCATTGTAATCGGTTATCTTGTTGTACAGCTTCAAATTGTAGTACAGTCCGCCGGTGCCGAATATCTGATACGCTCCAGCAAGCTCCATGAGCGTCATGCCCTGCGTGAGCTGACCCAGAGCGATAGGCGAATACGCCTTGTCGTTAGTATAATCAAGTGTAGTGATATTCAGCTTGTCGGTGAGGAAGTTGAAGCAGGTGTCGATACCCAGCACCTCAGCCATACGCACCGCAGTCGTGTTCTTAGACTGCTGTACCGCATACCACGCTGGTATATATCCTCCCGAGCCGTAGTCGCCCTCAAAGTTCATCGGCCATACCGAGCCCTCAGGCAGTGTGATAGCCTTATCGAGTATCATCGACGAATAGGTGATTATATCCTTATCTACCGCCTGACCGTATACCGAAATAGGCTTCATCGTAGAGCCTATCGGCAGCAGCGCCTGTGTCGCACGGTTAAAGCAGCTGTCGCCCGGCTTGTCACCTATACCACCCGCAAGCGCAACCACATTTCCGTGATAATCGGTCAGCACGAAAGCGCCCTGTACGAGGTTTTCCTCAATCGCGGTCTTGTCATAGCTGTAGAAGAAGTTGTTCGGGTCGCGGAAAAACTCCTCAAGCTTATCCTGTATCTCCATATCCATGTTGAGATATATCTTATAGCCGCCCTTGTACAAGTCGGCACGCGCCTCTGCATAGGTCAGACCCTTTGCCCTTGCGAGGTCGTCTATCACCTGCTCGATTGCCGCGTCAACGTACCAGTTCTGCGATATTTCGTACTCGTCCCACTTGTACGCCTCGTAGGTGTCCGTATCGGAGTAAAGCTCGTCTTCATCTTCGTTGTCACTTTCGTTGTTGCCGTAGTATTCCTCATATCTCGGGTCAACATAGCCGTAGGCGTCACCCTCAACGATAAGGCGGAATTTTACCTGCTCGACCTTAGCGGCCTCGTACTCATCGGTTGTGATAAGTCCCTGCTCGTACATACACTGGAGAGCATAAAGCTGTCTTTCCTTAGACGCTTCAAGGTCGGCGTAAGGGTTGAGCACGCTCGGCGAGCGGGTTATGCCCGCGAGTATCGCGCTCTCGGCTATAGTAAGCTGGTCTACGGTCTTGCCGAAATAATAATATGCCGCCGAGCCTATTCCGTATACGGTGCTGCCCATCGGCACGCGGTTTAAGTACGCTTCGAGAATGTCAATCTTTGTATATTCGGTTTCAAGGCTCATCGCGCGGAAAATCTCGCGGATTTTTCTCTCGGGGCTTACCCTGTCATCGCCCGTTATGTTCTTTACAAGCTGTTGGGTGATAGTCGAGCCGCCCTCGCCGTAGCCGTTAAACAGCGTGGAAATGGTTACTCTTACGGTACGCTTCCAGTCTACGCCCTCATGCTCGAAAAAGCGCTTGTCCTCTACCGCGACAAAAGCGTCCTGCGTGTGCTTAGGTATAATCTCCATATCTACCCATATTCTGTTTTCATCACCGGAGAGCCGCTTTATCTCAACCTGATTTCCCTCTGCATCGTTTGCATAGATAAAGCTGGTGTAGCTTAAATCCACGTTTTTTAGATCAACGTCAAACGCGCTGTCGGCAAACTGCATGATATAGACGGTAAGTGCGGTCGCGACAATACAGCCTGTGATAATAACAATCATTATCAGGCTGAGAAGCGTCGTTCCGATTACTCCGAAAACGTGCTTTACGGTCTTTAGCGCCTTGTTCTGCTTTTTCTTTTTATTTTTTGCCGGTACCGGCGATGTCGGTTCTTCAAGCTCGTTGTCGAGATTAAGATACTGTATTTTTTTATTGTTATTGCTCATATAATTCATCCTTTAAATCGTCGGGACTAAATGTCACTGTGTCATACAGAAGTGTATTTTATACGATACCGGAAAACATACACGATATCAGTATAAGTATACCACAAAACAAAGCAAATGTTAAGACCCAAATTGCAATTTTTCATGAAATTATCAAATATCGTTCTCCTTTCCGCCCTAAATTGACATTTTATACAAAGGGAGAGGAGTTGTAAACATAAAAAACGCGCGCCCCCCTTCGGGGGCGCGTCAGACTGTCGATAAACCCACGCACCGCAAAAACGCAGTTTTTTCAAATAATTG
>CAMEKZ010000070.1 GCA_945921635.1 uncultured Clostridia bacterium | reverse complement strand
CTATAATCGGGGCAAACGGATGCCGCAAAACCACCATCCTTATGCTTTGCGCGGGACTTCTGAACCCTCAGCGCGGACAGGTACTGCTTGACGGTACGCCGCTTGACAGCCTGTCGCGAAATGCGGCGGCAAAGCGCATATCCTATCTAGGACAGATAAAATCGGCGGGCAGCATATCGGTGCGCTCGCTTGTATCTCACGGACGCTTTCCGCATCTCGGCTACCCGCGGAGATACACAAAAGAAGATTATGAGAAGATTGACAGAGCAATGTCGCTTGCCGGTGTTAGTGAGATAGCTGACAAGAATATAAGCGAGCTGTCGGGCGGTCAGCAACAGCGCGCGTATATCGCCATGACATTGGCTCAGGACACCGATACGGTACTGCTTGACGAGCCGCTGACCTTTCTTGATATAAGCCGCCAGCTGGAGCTTATGGAGCTTATACAAAAGCTGAAAGAGCTCGGCAAGACAATAATCACGGTGATGCACGATTTAAATCTTGCGCTTGGCTTTTCCGACAAGATAGCCGTGATGGAGAGCGGAAAAATCACCGCGTTTGACATACCGCAGAGAATAGCCGAAAGTGACGCGCTCACCTCGGCGCTCGGCGTAAAGGGTATGTACTGCGAGCAGGCGGGGCAGTATTTTTTTACGGCAGTAAAATGATGGGATGATTGTAAAGCCGCACTTTTTTCAAGGCGCGATCAGACTGTCGATAAACATATTATTTTTTGAAAAACGGCGTCGCAGGGGCGAGGGGCGGCGGCCCCGTTCTTTCGCCCTCTTTCCTTGGGGAAAGGGGGTTGGCGGATAGGAAAGATTGAATTTGAAGTATTAAAATAAAAAAGAAGATAGCTTTTTCGACAAGCTGAGGGCTGTGCAACCGCATAGCCCTTTTTTCGTTAGACCCTGTTTTAAATATAGCAAAAACTATCAATATTATTGAACTTTTTTGTGCATAACCGATAATTTTTCTAAAAATGCCAAAAACCTATTGACAAAGTAGGTTAATAATGCTACAATAAGACCAACCTACCAAGTAGGTAAATAAGAATTGAGGAATGATGTTAATGCAAAGCATCTTTGTGAAGTTACTCAGAACCAACTTCCGCTATGGTCGATGTTGAAGATATGACGTGAGCCTGTGGCTTTCGGAAAACGTGAAAATTGATAGTACGTTAAAAACAACTGTCCGGTAACAAACAGCCGGACGTAATCAACATTAAATTGACCAATGAGAAAGGTATGGTAATTATTATGAAAAAGAGTATTTTAAGAACTGCACTTGCAGGAGCAATTTTAATATCGGCACTGGCAGGCTTTTCGGGCTGCTCGTCACAGGGTGCGTCATCAACCGACGCACAGCAGAGCGGCACACAGAATACCGCGCAGGAAATAACACTGACCAACGTTTCCTACGATCCGACAAGAGAGCTGTACGAGGCGTACAACAAGGTATTTGCAAGCTACTGGAAGGACAAGACGGGTCAGGACGTAGTGGTTACACAGTCGCACGGCGGCTCGGGCAAGCAGGCGCTTGAAGTAGCAAACGGACTTGAAGCCGATGTCGTAACGCTCGCGCTTGAATATGACGTAAACGCAGTACGCGACGCAGGACTTATCGAGGACGGTTGGGTAAGCGAGTTTGCAAATGACAGCGCGCCCTATACATCAACTATCGTTTTTCTTGTACGCAAGGGCAACCCCAAGAATATTAAGGACTGGGACGATTTAGTAAAGGACGGCGTAGGAGTTATCACCCCTAACCCCAAGACCTCCGGCGGCGCAAGATGGAACTACCTCGCGGCATGGGCGTATGCCGATAAGCTTTACAACGGTGATGAAGCACAGATAAAGGACTTTATCAAGAAGCTGTATCAGAACGTACTGGTGCTTGACTCCGGCGCAAGAGGCGCAACAACGACCTTTGTTGAAAACGGTCAGGGCGATGTGCTTATCGCATGGGAGAACGAGGCTTTCCTTTCTATCAAGGACTATCCCGATGACTATGAAATAGTAACGCCGAGCGTAAGCATACTGGCACAGCCTTCTGTAGCTATTGTAGATAAGGTGGTAGACAAGAGAGGTACAAGAGAAGTCGCAACCGAGTACCTGCAGTATCTCTATTCCGACGAGGCACAGAGAATCGCGGGCGACAACTATTACAGACCCTCTAACGAAACGATTTTAAAGGAATACTCAAACGTATTCGACCTTAACATAAATCTTGTAACAATTCAGGATTTCGGCGGCTGGGACAAGGCGCAGAAAACCCACTTCTCCGACGGCGGAGTATTTGACGAAATTTACGAAAAATCGGAATGATGAACTATGAAAAGAGCAACTAAGAGAGTTATCCCCGGGTTCGGCCTGTCAATGGGTGTAACATTGTCGATACTGAGCCTTGTGGTGCTTATCCCGCTGGCTTCGCTTGTGGTGTTTACCGCAAATATGGACTTCGGCGATGTAATCGCCACGATAACAAGAAAAAGAGTGCTTGCGGGCTTTGAGGTAAGCATACTCACTGCGCTTATCGCATCTCTGATAAACGCGGTGATGGGCGTAGTCCTCGCGTGGGTGCTGGTACGGTACGACTTTCCGCTAAAGCGCATAATAGACGGCATGATAGAGCTGCCGTTCGCGCTCCCGACGGCGGTCGCGGGCATCGCACTCACCTCGCTTACGGCGGATACGGGACTTATCGGCGGCTTTTTCGACAAGCTTGGCATAAAAATCGCCTACACAAGGATAGGAATAATAATCGCGCTTGTGTTTATCGGTATCCCGTTTGTAGTGAGGGCGGTACAGCCCGTGCTTGAAAAGCTTGACGGCTCGTATGAAGAGGCGGCGCTCGTAATGGGGGCAAGCCGTACCAGAATATTCTGGAAGGTGATTTTCCCCGAGATAAGACCCGCGGTGTTCACAGGCTTCGGCCTTGCGTTCGGCAGGTGTCTCGGCGAATACGGCAGCGTTGTATTTATAGCAGGCAATCAGCCGTACGAAACTGAGATAGTTCCGCTAATCATCATGTCGGAGCTTCAAGAATACGACTATTCAAGCGCAACGGCGATAGCTCTCGTAATGCTCGCAATTTCGTTTATAATACTGTTCGGTGTTAATCTCATTCAGATGAGGAACGCAAAGATACTAAAGGGGGGACGCTGATGCAGACGGCAAAGAAAAAATCCGGCGGCTCAAAGGCGGTAAAATGGATTCTAATCGGCATAAGCTTTGTATTCATCTTTCTTATGCTGGTACTCCCTCTTATCACGGTAATTACTGAGGCGTTAAAGCAGGGCTGGCAGGTGTACATCGAAGCGGTAGCCGACGAATACACGGTAAAGGCTATACTGCTGACTATCGAAGCTACGGTGTTCGCGGTCGCGATAAACACGATTTTCGGACTGTTTGCGGCGTGGGCACTTACTAAATTCAGATTTAAGGGCAAAAAGCTGCTCGGTACGCTTATTGATTTACCGGTCACGGTATCACCGATAATCGCAGGACTTATATTTGTGCTGACCTTCGGACGGCAAAGTCCGATATATCCTCTGCTCGAACAGCTTGATATAAAAATCGTGTTCGCAGTCCCCGGAATTATCATAGCGACGGTATTCGTCACTTTCCCGTTTATATCGAGAGAGCTTATCCCCGTACTCGAGGCACAGGGCTCTGACGAAGAAGAGGCGGCGGCTCTCATGGGAGCAAAGGGCTTTACGATATTCAGAAAAATCACCTTTCCGCATATCAAGTGGGCGTTTCTCTACGGCGTGGTATTGTGTGCCGCAAGAGCGATGGGCGAGTTCGGCGCGGTATCGGTATTATCCGGACATCTGCGCGGCAAGACTAATACTCTCCCGCTTCATGTTGAGATACTCTTCAACGAGTTTAAATACGTCCCCGCATTTGCGGTAGCCTCAATACTTGTAATAATGGCGGTCATCATACTTATAGTAAAGAGCGTCGCGGAGTACATAGGAAAGAGAGAATCGGAAAATGTACGTTGAGCTGAAAAATATAAATAAAAGCTTTGGCAGCTTCAAGGCGTCGGACAATGTCAGCTTCGGCATAGAAAAAGGCAGGCTTATCGGACTGCTCGGCCCCAGCGGAAGCGGAAAGACAACGATACTACGCATGATTGCGGGACTCGAAACGCCCGACAGCGGCGAAATAATTATCGACGGCAAGGTAGTAAACAATATCCCCGCCGCCGAGCGCGGAATAGGCTTTGTTTTCCAGAACTACGCGCTTTTCAGATACATGACGGTCTATGACAACATCGCTTTCGGACTGAAAGTACACAAGGCGGAAAAGTCGGTGATAAAGCAGCGGGTAGGCGAGCTTATAAAGCTTATCGGTCTTGAGGGACTTGAAAAACGCTATCCGAGTCAGCTGTCCGGCGGTCAGCGTCAGAGAGTTGCATTTGCGAGGGCATTAGCGCCCAATCCACAGCTTCTCCTGCTTGACGAGCCGTTTGCCGCGATAGACGCAAAGGTGCGTCAGGAGCTTCGCAGCTGGCTTAAAGACATGATAGAAAAGCTCGGTGTGACGAGCATATTCGTAACTCACGACCAGGACGAGGCTATTGAAGTTGCTGACGAAATAATCGTCACAAATAAAGGACGCATCGAGCAGATAGGCACGCCCGATAAGGTATACGGCAAGCCGGAGACGGCATTTACCGCCTCATTTTTCGGTCAGCCGTCCATCTTTAAAGAATACAATAAATTCCACACCTTTGATAAAATCGCGGGTGCGGAGAACGCTATCGTTCGCCCCGAGTTTGTAAAGGTGTCCAAGAAAACCGAGGTACAGCGGTTTAAAAGCTCTGCGTCTGAGGGCGTAGTCGAAAAGGTTTCTTTCCGCGGAAGCAACATAGAAATCAGCGTAAAGGTAAACGACACTCTGATTACCGCCCGCCGCGGCTTTGACGAGCCCGCCGTAGAGGTCGGCGAAAAGGTCGATGTGTTTATCTACCGTATGTTTGTGACTGCGGGAGATAAGGCGTACCTGCTTGAAAACAGGACGCTTACGGAAGAATCCGTATTCATTTAAAGCTGTCAATATTATCAGGAAATCGGTGATGATACTATGAAATTCAATACGGCGCTGCTCCACAAAGCCTTTGACGGCGATGCGGCGACCGGCGCAACGCTGACCCCGATATGTCAGTCAAGCGCCTTTGCACAAGGCTCGGCAGAAAAGCTCGAGGCGGTGTTCAACAACAAGGCGGCGGGATATGCGTATACCAGAATAAGCAACCCGACAATAGACGCGTTTGAAAAGCGTATCGCCGCACTCGAAAAGGGAATAGGCGCGGTTGCTTGTTCTTCCGGCATGGCGGCGGTAACTATGTCGCTGCTGAATATTTTGCAGGCGGGTGACGAAATAATCGCAAGCTCTGGACTGTTCGGCGGGACGATTGACTTGTTCGGAGATTTAGAGTCCTTTGGCATAACCACGCGGTTTACCGATGAAGTGACTGTAGAAAATATCGCAGGGCTTATAAATGACAATACAAAGGCGGTGTTTACCGAGCTTATCGGCAACCCGAAGCTTAACATCGTTGATTTAAAGTCGGTATCAGAGTATCTGCACGGGCGGAATATCCCGCTGATTATCGACGGCACGACCGCAACCCCGTACCTTATAAATCCGTTTGACTACGGTGCGGACATTGTTGTACACTCGTCCTCAAAGTACATAAACGGCGGCGGAAACGCAATAAGCGGAATCATCATTGACAGCGGAAATTTTAAGTGGGACAGCGCACGCTATCCCGGCATAAAGCCGTATCAGAAGTACGGAAAGCTCGCGTATCTGATAAAGCTTCGCAGCGGTATCTGGCGCAACGTGGGCTGCTGTGTTGCACCGATGAACGCGTTTTTAAACTCTATCGGACTGGAGACGCTTGGTCTTCGCATGGAGCGGCTGTGTGACAACGCATTACAGCTTGCAAGCTACCTTAAAACCGTACCAAATGTCGAAGTAAACTATCCCGCGCTCCCCGACAATCCGTATTATCCGCTTGTAAAATCACAGCTCGGCGGAAGGGGCGGCGCGATACTTACCCTAAGAGTCGGCAGCAAGGAAAAGGCATTTAAGCTGATAAACAAGCTTAAATACGCCTGTATAGCCACAAACATAGGCGATGTAAGGACGCTTGTCATTCACCCCGCGAGCACGATATATACCCACAGCACCGAGCAGCAGAAGCTGTCCGCGGGTGTGTATGACGATACGATACGCATAAGCATAGGCATCGAGGACGCCGAGGACATCATTGAGGACTTCCGTCAGGCGCTTTCGGATATATAAAAACTGATTTCAGAAAGGATTTTTGATATGGCAGTAGATTATGCGCTCCTTAAAAAAGGCGGCTTTATGCGCCAGAAGCAGAAAAACAATTTTTCATTAAGACTGCGTGTCGTGGGAGGAAACCTCACCGCAACACAGCTCGCAACAATCGCTGGGGTCGCCGAAAAATACGGTGACGGCCACGTCCATCTGACATCTCGCCAGAGCGTGGAGATACCGTTTATAAAGCTGGAGCAGATTGACGAGGTAAAGGCGGCTCTTTCAAAGGGAAATGTTGAGCCGGGAGTATGCGGTCCCAGAGTCCGCACCGTGACCGCCTGTCAGGGCGCGGCTATCTGCCCGAGCGGCTGTATAGATACCTACGCGCTTGCAAAAGAGCTTGACGACAGATACTTTGCAAGAGAGCTCCCGCATAAGTTTAAGTTCGGCATCACGGGCTGCCAGAACAACTGCCTTAAAGCAGAGGAAAACGACCTCGGCATAAAGGGTGGCATACAGGTAAAATGGCGCGAGGCTGAATGTATCGGCTGCGGCGTATGCGAAAAGGCGTGCCGCTCCGGCGCAATCACGATAATCGACGGCAAGATAACCGTAGATGACGGCAAGTGCAACTTCTGCGGCAGATGCGTAAAGTCATGTCCGACAGAGGCATGGGACACGGTACATGGATATATCGTATCCTTCGGCGGACTTTTCGGCAACAGCATAAACAAGGGAGAAGCTATCATTCCGTTTATTGAGAATAAGGAAAAGCTGATGGCGGTGTGCGACGCGGCGATAGAGTTCTTCGCCGAAAACGCAAAACCGAGCGAGCGCTTTAAATTCACGCTTGACCGCGTGGGCAGAGATAAATTTACCGAAAAAATACTGGAGGCATACAATGGCTGAGCTTGATTTTAAAATAGACGACAGCGTGGACATTACCGACGTGGTTTGTCCTACCACCTTTGTAAAGGCAAAGGTAGCACTTGAGGAGCTTGACGACGGTCAGATACTGAGCGTGCGCATGAATGACGGCGAGCCGGTGCAGAACGTGCCGCGCAGCATAAAAGAGGAGGGTCATCAGATTTTAAAGCTCATCAAAAATGCTGACGGAACATACACCCTCTATGTAAAAAAGGTCGGTGATTAAATGGCGGTACGAGTAAACAGCGAAAGCTTTGATACCGAGGTGCTCGGCGGCGGCACGGTGCTAGCGGACTTCTATTCCGACAGCTGTGTGCCATGCAAGCGTATGTCACCGGTGCTTGCCGAAATCGAGGAAGAATTTGAGGGCAATATAAAGCTTGTCAAGATAAATATAAATTTTGACGCCGAGCTTGCCGAAAAATACGAGGTACAGTCGGTACCTACGCTTATATTTTTCAAGGACGGCGAGGAAAAGGAGCGCATAATCGGCGCAGTAAGCAGGGACAAAATAGCGGACGCTATTCATAATCTGATATAAGGAGAAAGTTATATGACTATCACGGTTGCAGGAGTAAAAAAAGAGGCGGCTGACGGCCTTACCGTAGCACAGCTTATCGAGCAGGAGAAGGTGGAGACACCCGAGTACGTCACCGTCACGATAAACGACGAGTTTGTCGAGAGCGGCACATTTGACAGCACGGTATTAAAGGACGGCGACAGCGTAGAATTTCTTTACTTCATGGGAGGCGGACAGTAATGGCATTTACAAACGAACAGCTTGAACGCTATTCGCGCCATATCATTCTTAAAGAGGTCGGCGCAAAGGGTCAGAAAAAGCTGCTTAACGCCAAGGTGCTGATAATAGGCGCGGGCGGACTGGGCGCTCCTGCCGCGATGTATCTTGCCGCGGCGGGTATAGGTACAATAGGCATAGCCGACGCGGACGAGGTTGATTTGTCAAATCTCCAGCGCCAGATAATCCACGCGACAAAGGACGTAGGAAAGGCAAAGGTGCAGTCCGCAAAGGAAACCATGGAGGCGATGAACCCCGATGTCACGGTAAACACCTACCGCACGTTTGTCACAAGTGAGAACATCATGGAGCTTATCGAGGGATATGATTTTATCATAGACGGTACTGACAATTTCCCCGCTAAATTTCTTATTAACGATGCGTGTGTAATGGCGAAAAAGCCGTTTTCTCATGCGGGTATTATCCGCTTTCAGGGACAGCTTATGACTTATGTTCCGGGACAAGGACCCTGCTACAGATGCGTATTCAAAAATCCTCCGCCAAAGGACGCTGTGCCTACCTGTAAGCAGGCTGGCGTAATCGGCGCGATGGGCGGTGTAATAGGCAGCCTGCAGGCTATGGAGGCGGTAAAGTACATACTCGGTGTAGGCAATCTGCTGACAGGTTATCTGCTGACTTATGACGCACTTAAAATGGAGTTTCGCAAGGTGAAGCTGCCGACAAAGACAGACGACTGCGAGGTATGCGGCATCCACCCGACAATCACAAAGCTGATTGACTACGAGCAGGCAGAATGTGACGGTGTGCATTTATGATAACTATATCAAAAAGCGACTATGAAAAGATACTCGCCCACGCGAAAAGCGTACTGCCCGAGGAGGCGTGCGGACTTATCGCGGGTAAGCTTACAGACAGCGGAAAAATCATAGAAAAGGTCTATCTGCTGACTAATATCGACCACTCAAACGAGCATTTTTCGCTCGACCCGAAAGAACAGCTTGCGGCGGTAAAGGATATGAGGGCGAATGGCCTTACGCCGCTCGGCAACTGGCACTCGCACCCCGAGTCGCCGTCAAGACCGTCTGAGGAGGACAAGCGGCTTGCATACGACAGCAAGGCAAGCTATCTCATTCTCTCGCTTATGGACAGTGAAAACCCCGTGCTTAATTCGTTTAAGATAACCGGTGATATTGCCGAAAACGAGGGACTTGTGATAAAAGAGACAGCGGAGGACTGATACGGTGTACGATACTGTGATAATCGGGAGCGGTCCTGCGGGGCTGTCTGCGGCGGTATATGCGGCGCGCTCGTCACTAAAATTTACCGTAATCGAGAAGGAATATCTAGGTACGGGTCAGATAGCCGAGAGCGAGCGGGTAGACAATTATCTCGGGCTGTACGGTGAAAACGGCTTTGATCTCGGAGAAAAATTCCGGCAGCACGCTAAAGTATTGGGTACACAGTTCACCGAGGGTGAGGTTGTAAAAATCACGCCCGAAAACGGCGGGTATAATCTGGAGCTTGCAGACGGCGGCACGGTGCAGACAAGGACTGTAATATACGCGGCAGGAGCATCCCACCGCAGGCTTGATGTCAGCGGTTCAGACAGGCTGTCGGGCAAGGGCATATCCTATTGCGCGGTGTGCGACGGCGCGTTTTATAAGGATAAGACGGTTGCTGTTATAGGCGGTGGAGATACGGCGCTCGGTGATGCGGTTTATCTGTCGGGTATAGCAAAAAAAGTATATCTGATACACCGCCGCGATACCTTCAGAGCAAACAAAAGGCTGTGCGAGGCGGTAGCAGAGAAAACCAACATTGAAACGGTGCTTAATGCAACCCTCACCGAGATATTCGGTGAAAAGCGGGTAAAGGCTGTCGGCATACAACGTGACGGCAAGGTCGAAACATTAGATGTTGACGGCGTGTTTGTCGCAATAGGCACGATACCGAACAGCATGGTGCTGAAGGGTGTAGCCGAGCTTTCGCCCGACGGATATGTCATAGCGGGCGAGGACTGCAAAACCTCGGCGGCAGGCATTTTCGCGGCGGGAGATGTGCGGACAAAGGCTCTGCGGCAGATAGCTACCGCTGTTGCGGACGGAGCGAACAGCGTTTTATCCGCTGAAAAATACTTGACGGAAAACAGGTGAAATTTTGAAAACCGAAAGGCTGAAAACAGATATACTCATCATCGGCGGCGGAACGGCGGGCTGCTATGCGGCGCTTACCATTGCCGAAAAATCGGACGCGAGCGTGCTTATCTGCGAGAAAGCGAACATAAAGAGAAGCGGCTGCCTTGCGGCGGGTGTAAACGCGCTCAACGCATACATCACCGAGGGCAGAGTACCGCAGGATTATGTTGATTATGCGAAAAAGGACGCGTGCGGAATTGTGCGCGACGACCTGCTTTATACCATGTCCGAGCGGCTCAACGAAGTGACCGCGCGGCTGGAGCAGCTCGGTCTTGTTATCTTAAAGGACGAAAACGGAAAGTATGTTGCGAGGGGAAACCGCAACATCAAAATAAACGGAGAAAATATCAAGCCTATTTTGGCATCTGCGGTGGAGGCTCTGCCGAACGTCACGGTGCTGAACAGGGTGAATGTTATAGATTATTCGGTAAGCGAAAACAGGATAAACGGCGCTTTTGCGATAGGAATTGAAAACGATACCTTCTATACAATAGAGGCAAACGCCGTGATAATAGCCACCGGCGGAGCGGCGGGACTGTATAAGCCGAACAACCCCGGCTTTTCCCGGCACAAGATGTGGTACCCGCCGTTTAACACCGGAGCAGGCTATGCTATGGGCATAAAGCACGGCGCGGAGATGACCACGTTTGAGATGCGTTTTATAGCGCTTAGGTGCAAGGACACCATAGCGCCTACCGGTACGCTAGCACAGGGTGCGGGTGCAAAGCAGATAAACTCGCTCGGTGAGGTTTATGAAACTAAGTACGGCATAACCACCTCAGAGCGTGTCTACGGCACAGTCACCGAAAACGTAGAGGGCAGAGGCCCGTGCTATTTACAGACCGAGGGCATATCTGAGGAAAAGGAAACCTCACTTTTAAAAGCGTACCTCAATATGGCACCCTCGCAGACGATAAAGTGGATAGAAAGCGGCAAAAAGCCGTCAGAGCAGAATGTCGAGATAGAGGGCACAGAGCCGTATATAGTAGGCGGTCACACCGCAAGCGGCTACTGGGTGGACACCCGCCGCGCCACC
>CAMEKZ010000069.1 GCA_945921635.1 uncultured Clostridia bacterium | reverse complement strand
TAATAGTGGGCTTTCTCTTGCCGCCGTGGCCGCAAGCCGCCCAAGGCTTGTTTGAAGCGTCGGACATTTTTATTTCAACATCTTCAAATGCGACAGGCTCCATCATCTGACCGAGCAGACCGTCCGCAAGAATAACAGCGGGCATTCTGAACTCATCGGCTAAATCAAACGCCTTTGTAACCGTATCAACCATTTCCTGAACCGACGCGGGAGCAAATACAAGCGCATGGAAGTCGCCGTGACCGAGCGCGTGCGTTACCTGCCAGTAGTCCGCCTGTGACGGCTGAATACCGCCCAGACCCGGGCCGCCTCGCTGTACGTTTATGATAACGCAGGGAAGGTCTGAACCCGCAATGTAGGAGATACCCTCTGTTTTAAGTGAAATTCCGGGAGAGGAGGAAGATGTCATACATCTGATACCCGAGCCTGCACAGCCGTAAACCATGTTTATAGCCGCGACCTCGGACTCTGCCTGTAAAAATACGCCGCCTACCTTGGGCATTCTCTTGGAGAGATATGCCGATATTTCTGTCTGCGGGGTGATGGGATAACCGAAAAAGCACTTGCAGCCTGCTCTTATAGCCGCCTCGGCAAGAGCCTCGTTACCTTTCATTAAGCTTTTCTCAGCCATTGTCTTCACCTCCGATAGTAATTGCACAGTCGGGACACATCATAGCGCACAGCGCACAGCCGATACAAGCGTCGTTGTCTATGCACACTGCGGTATAATAGCCCTTTTTGTTCAGCTTTTCCGTCTGCAATTCCACAATCTTTTTAGGACAGGCTGTGGTACAAAGTCCGCAGCCCTTGCAGCGGTCAAAATCAACCTTCATTTTTGCCATTATTTCTGACCTTTCCTTTCAGCTTTTTCTATTCGGGTAAATGCCGCAAAGCTCTGCGGTATTTACTTAAATATCGTTAATGTCAATATCGTCCTCCCACAGCTTTTTCACATACACCTTTACGGGATATGCCTTGTCTATATCCTGCACAAGCTCCTGCTTTCCGCAGGTTGCGACAAGCGGGAGTCCTGCCGCTTCCGCGATTTTCTCGGCGTATGGGAGAGAGTTTTTTATATCCTCGGCGGTGGTTTCACTTCCGAGGTTTGAGTTGTTTATTATGCCATCGCATTTCAGCCCCGATGCGTACTCGATATCGTACATGAGCTGTAATGCTTCTTCCGGCTCCTTAGTCAGATAGCGGTAGCGGTTTACGACATACAAGAGCGTGGTGTCGTGGCTTTTCAGCACCGGCAGATAGCGCCCGAGCGCCTTTGCACCCTCGTCATCACCGCCCACATCGATAATTATATAACCCTCTCGGTCGGCGATACTGCGTATATCAAAATTAAGTGCGGGGATATCGAGATTTGAGTTTGCGTACATCGGCACGGTGAGCTGTACGTTGTTGTCGCAAAACAGCTTTTCAAAATCCGCTGTGCGGAAGTAGGGGTTTACTATATCAAGGTCTACCACCGTGACCTTTTCTCCGCGCGCGGCAAGCTCCAGTGCCATGTTTACCGCTATATTTGTCTTTCCCGAGCCGTAGTGGCCGGTTATTACGGTTATCTTTGAATAATTCATTATCTATCATTTCTTTCGGTCGGTGAGATTTACGCCTTATGTTTATAATTCGGTAAAATCTCCGCTTAACATACTCACAGTAAAAGTATTTGTATGAGCATTACTAATTATTATAGCACTTTTTTCGGTGTTTGTAAATAGCTTGCGGTCGTGTATTTACGCAAGCCGCGGGAAATGCAAGTGGGATAAGCTAAAACCCCCACGCTTACTGCGCGGGGATTTGCTTTATCATTATATTATTCTTCCGGTGTCTCGGGTGATTTGGGTGCGGAATTATCTTCTTCCGCCGCCTCGTCAATATCACCGAATACTTCCTTTGCGTCAGCCTTCAGCTCGGCGTCCTCGATAGCGTTAAGCTCGCCCTTCATCAGCTTTTCAAAGTCTGCGCCATCAATCTTCTCGTTCTTGATAAGGTACTCGGCAACAACATTAAGCTGTGACATATTCTCTTCGAGTATCTGTCTTGCGTTTTCGTAGCCTGTTTCAATCAGCTCGCGGATTTCGCCGTCGATTTCAGCGGCAACATTCTCGGAGTAGTTGCGTCCCTGAGAATAATCTCTGCCGAGAAAAACTTCTGAATTGTCGTGACCGTAAACGATAGGTCCGAGCTTTTCGGAGAAGCCGTAGCGGGTTACCATGCTTCTTGCAATATCGGTTGCACGCTCAATATCGTTGCTTGCGCCGGTTGAAATATCGTCAAGCACCAGCTTTTCTGCAACGCGTCCGCCGAGCAGAACAATGATTTCTTCTTCCATCTGGGTCTTGCTGCGGTAGCTTCTGTCATGCTCGGGGAGCGACAGCGTGTAGCCGCCCGCCATACCTCTCGGTATGATAGATACCTGATGAACGGGATCCTGCGTCTTGCAGTGGTAGGTGCAGACTGCGTGACCTGCTTCGTGGAATGCGGTAAGGCGCTTTTCGTTTTCTGTTACAACCTTGGACTTCTTTTCGGGTCCTGCGATAACCTTGATGGTTGCTTCTTCGATATCCTCCTGAGTGATAGCCTTCTTGTTTCCTCTTGCGGCAAGCAAAGCGGCCTCGTTTACAAGGTTTGCAAGGTCTGCGCCGGTAAAGCCCGCGGTGCTCTTTGCTATAGTAGCGAGGCTTATATCGGGAGCAAGCTTTTTGTTCTTGGTGTGAACCTTGAGGATTTCCTCTCTGCCCTTGATATCGGGGTAGTTTACAACTATCTGTCTGTCAAAACGGCCGGGACGGAGCAGGGCAGGGTCGAGTATGTCACGGCGGTTGGTAGCCGCGATAACGATTATTCCCTGATTGTCGCTGAAGCCGTCCATCTCTACAAGCAGCTGGTTTAAGGTCTGCTCGCGCTCGTCGTGTCCGCCGCCGAGGCCTGTACCTCTCTGACGGCCGACCGCGTCTATTTCATCGATGAATATAATCGAGGGTGTGTGTTTTTTCGCCTGGTCGAACAAATCTCTTACTCTCGAAGCGCCGACACCGACAAACATCTCTACAAAGTCAGAGCCGCTTATTGAGAAGAAAGGAACATTTGCTTCGCCCGCAACAGCCTTTGCGAGTAAGGTTTTACCTGTTCCGGGAGGGCCGAGCAGCAGTACGCCGCGCGGGATTTTTGCGCCGAGCTCCTGATATTTCTTGGGGTTTTTCATGAAATCTACGATTTCACTCATTTCCTCTTTTTCTTCATCTGCGCCCGCAACATCGGCAAAGGTTACCTTAGGACCGTTCTGGCTCTGGGTTCTTGCGTTTGCCTTTGAGAACTGCGACATCTTTCCGCCGCCGCCCGCCTGACGCATGATTACGAAGGTAAAGCCTATCATAAGCGCTACCATGAGCAGATAAGGCAGGAAGCTAAGCAAAAATGAGTTGTCCGAAATGGGGTAGAAGTCCTCGACAAGCAGATTGTCGGGATTTTTTTCGTTATAGTTCTTACGGTACTCAAGCGTATCCTGTAAAAACAGGTTTACGTTGGGCACGGTGTATCTGTGAAGCGTAGTCGTATCACCCTTCAGCGTATATTTCAGCTCGCCCGAGCCGAGGTCGAGAGTATATGCTGAAACGTTGTAATTATCAAACTCGTTTATCACCTGAGAGTAGGTTACGCGCTCTCCCGGGGTACTGCTCATCTGGAGCATGGTAACCATGCCGATAACAAGCAGCAGAATAACCGCCAGATAAATGAATACGCCTTTGAATTTGTTGTTAGAATTCATTTTGACACCCTTTCTGTTTGCTAATGAAACTACACATTTAATATAAAATTTTATATAAACAGTTGTATTTTTATTAACCGAACATTATTTCCAGATTTCTTCTTTAAGAACTCCTATGTACGGCAGGTTCCTGTACCTTTGTGCATAGTCAAGTCCGTAGCCGACAACGAAGACATTATCGACCTCAAAGCCGACATAATCGGCCTTTATATCACACGCCTTTTTTACCTTTTTGTCAAGCAGCGTGCAGATTTTCACCGTTTTCGGCTGCCGCTGTAAAAACAGCCGCTTTACATAATCAAGAGTATTTCCCGTATCGAGTATATCCTCAACGATAATCACGTTCTTGCCCTTTATATCGGTGGTGATGTCGCGGGTGAGACTAAGCTCTCCCGAGGTCATGCCGTCACCGTAGGACTGCACCGTGATAAAGTCGAGCTTACAGTAAAGGTCAATATTCCTCATAACATCGGATAAAAACACCATCGCACCTTTAAGCACGCCGACAAGAACAACCTCCTCGCCGCAAAAGTCCGCGGTAATCTGTTTTCCTATCTGCTCTGCACGCGCTTTAAGCTCGCTTTCGGTGAATAAAATCCGTTCGATGTCGTTATTTTTCATTATACACTCCGATTTGTACTATAATACTTCACGTTTATTAAATAAATATTAACGTGTAATATCGTGCATTGTGAAGCAAGTAGGGCTCTTTGAGCCGGCTTGCACGGGGAAATAGTTCGTACACTTAACAGTTTTTCAAGGTACAGTATAGCATAAACCCGCTGAAATTGCAACAAAAATCAGCCGATAAATAAAATTTTATCAGATTTTAACACAGCTGTCACCGTTTTTGAGATGACATTTTAATTGCTTTTTCTGAATTTATCGTAATCAGTGACTACGGACAGCATTTTTTTTCGTATCTGTACGAATTTGAACTGGCACGGATTTATTTTGCCCTTTCCGTCGCGTATTATTTTGACGGCGGAGCTTATCGCCAATGTGCTTACCGGTATTTCGCTTTCCTTAAAAATCATTGTCACAACGCGCCGCAATATACATTCGTCAAGCTCTGCCAGCAGCTTTACATTGTATTTTCCGTCTTTTTCTGCATTTTTCTTTGCATCTCGCGCTATTCTGTCAAGGTAGCTGTCATCTAGCAGGAGTGACTGTGTGAGCCTGCCTACCGCGTCAGTAAAGGACGGGTTTATCTCAAGAAGCCGCGGTATAACGCCGTGCCTAATCTTATTTCTCGTATAGTCATCGCAGAGGTTTGTACTGTCGGTCACATAGTCGAGTGCGTTTTCACGGCAGAACTGTTCAATCTCCGCTCTGGTGCAGTACAGCAGCGGTCGGATAATATTGCCGCGCACCGGCGGTATGCCGCATATACCAGACAATGCCGTGCCGCGGGTCATGTTTATCAGCACGGTTTCACAGTTGTCAGAGGCGGTGTGCGCGGTCGCTATCAGCTTATTATTGCCGTTTTCTCCCGCGCTTATTTCTTCAAAAAAGGCGTATCTCAGTCTGCGGGCACATTCTTCAAGGCTGTCATGCTTTTGTATAAAGTCCTTAACTCTTATATTCCGCACATAAAGAGGTATATCAAGAAAGCGGCAAAGCCTGCGAACAAACATTTCGTCTCTGTCGCTTTCTTCGCCGCGAAGATTGTGATTTACATGACAGGCACAAAGCGAAAAATCCAGCTCACCGCGCAGCTGATACAGCGCGTACACAAGCGCAACGCTGTCCGCGCCGCCGCTGAGTGCGGCAATGACCGTACTTTTCGGCTTTATCATGCCCGTCTTTTCAATTGTGTCCTTTATCTTACTCTTCAGCATGAACAAACTCCACATCGGTAAATCTTGTGTATTTGCCGTCCCACATCATGGGTATATCTCTTGTCTCACCGTGACGGTTTTTCGCAATTATACACTGGCAGGCTCTTTGGTCGTCAAGCTCCTTATCATAATAGCCCGCACGGTACAGGAACAGAACTATATCAGCGTCCTGCTCGATAGAACCCGAGTCACGCAGGTCTGACAGCATGGGGCGCTTGTCGTCCTTTTTCTCGGCGGAACGCGCAAGCTGTGACAGGGTTATAACGGGAACATTAAACTCTTTCGCCATGATTTTCAGATTACGCGTGATTTCCGAAATTTCGTTAACACGGTTAAGGTCGCGCCTGCCCGAGCTCATAAGCTGCAAATAGTCTATAACAATCAGTCCGAGGTTGTCTATTCTCCTCAGCTTTGCTTTCATCTCATTTATGGTTATCACCGAGCTGTCATCTATATATATATTCATGCCGGAAAGCACCAGTGACGCATCCGCAAGGCTCTGCCACTGCGCGCGGTCAAATCTGCCGGTTTTCATAAGCTCGCTCGGTATGCGTCCCTCGGAGGACAGCATTCTCGTTACAAGCTGTTCCTTTGACATTTCAAGGTTGAAGACGCATATCGCCTTGTCGGGGTGATACTTTGCGGCGTTGGTCGCAATGTTCATCGCGAATGAGGTTTTACCCATACCAGGACGTGCCGCAATAATCATCAAATCCGATTTGTTAAGACCGTATATGTATTTGTCAAGCGAGGGAAATCCCGATTTAAGTCCTTTAGGACCCTGATTTTCAGGGTTTGCCACCATTTCCGACAAATCGTTTAAAATATCTACTACTATGCCTTTTAGCTTTACAAGACCGCGTACCTGATTTTCGTTTCGTACCTCGTAAATCCTACGCTCGGCAAGCTCTAAAAGGGTAGAGGTGTTTGCCTGTCCCTCGTTTGCGTTTTCAAGTATATCTCCCGCAATCTGTATAAGCTGTCTGCGGGTATATTTTTCATCGACAATCTCAATATATCTGTCGATGCTCGAAATGCTGGGGACTGACTCCATCAGCTTTACAAGATAGGTGCGCCCCTCCTCCGGAGAATCGAAAACACTCTGTTTTAAGCAGTTTTCAAGCACCGTAACTACATCTATGGTTTCGCTGACAGCAAACATCTGCGACATAACTGCAAATATATCGCTGTGCAGCTTTACATAAAAATGCTCGGGGTGAAGCTTTGCCGACACCTTTGGCATATTGTTCTGCCCGTCAAGCAGAACGGCGCCGAGTACAGACTGCTCCGCGTCAAGGCTGTAGGGCATATTTACGCCCGAAAGCTCCAAATCAGCCATTTTGCCGTCGTCCTTTCATAGGTTTTCAGAGTTGACCAAGGCTTACTCCTCGGTAACGCAAACGCTGAACTGCGCCGTGATACCCGTAAACAGTCTTGCCTCTGCGGAGAATGTACCGAAGGACTTTATATCGGTCTTGGTGACGATTTTTCTCTTGTCAACGTCAAAGCCGAAATCTCTCTTTATAAGTGCGCTTATATCCTTGCCGGTTATCGAGCCGAACAGCTTTCCGCCCTGTCCCGCCTTTGCGGTAACCGTGAGGGTCTTGCCATCAATTGCGTCCTTGATTTTCTGTGCGTTTGCCGCCTCGACGTCAAGCTTGTGCTGTGCGGAGGCCTTCTGTCCCTCAAGGTGGTTCAGGTTCTCGTTTGTTGCTTCAACAGCAAGCTTTTTCTTGATAAGACAGTTTCTTGCGTAGCTGTCTTTTACTTCCTTTACCTCGCCCTTTTTGCCTGTACCGGCAATGTCCTGTAATAAGATAATTTTCATTTATATCTGTCCTTTCACTTTGAATTTTCCTGGTTTGAGTTTACCTTGATAAGGCTTATATAATAATCATCGATAGCTTTTCTGAGCTGTTCCTGCGCGGATTTTACATCGCAGTCCTTCAGCTGTACGCCCGCCATTGTCTGGTGACCGCCGCCGCCGAGCGCCTCCATGATAAGCTGGACGTTGAGAGCGCCCATGCTTCTTGCGCTTATCGAGACCTCGTTTGTCATTGTCTTGTACAGTACAAATGACGCGTCAACATTCTTGATAGTCAACAGCTCGTCCGCCGCCTGCGGTGCAACTATGCGCAAATCGTCCGCATAAAAATCACAGGGAGCAATCGCACACTTGCGGTAAATCTCCGCTTCTGCGACAATCTGAGTCTTTCTCTTATAGCTGTCAATCGAGCTTGCAAACAGCTTCTTTACGGTACCCATTTTTCTCAGCACCGCCGCCGCCTCAAAGGTACGCACGCCCGTTTTCATAACAAAATTCTTGGTATCAAGCATAATTCCTGCGAGCAGACATTCTGCCTGTACCGGTCTTAATTTTCCTGCGTCGCCGAAATACTGGATAAGCTCGGTCACCATTTCAGAAGCGGATGAAGCATACGGCTCGTGGTGGAATATAGCTGCGTTGTCTATATGGTTTACCATCTTTCTATGGTGGTCGATGATAACTACCTTTTCCGCTTTTTCATAAAGCTCGGTGCTTTCGATTATCTGCGGGTTGTGGGTGTCGCAGATAATAAGAAGCGAATTTGGCGTGATATTCTGCACCGCGTCCGCGGGGGATAAGAACAGCGGCTCTTCTCCGTCCGTCTGCGGGAACAGGTCAATAAGCACTTTTGCGAGCGACTGCTCATAGTCAACTACCGCCCATACCTGCTTGCCGAGATTGTGTATCGCGCAGGCAAGACCGACAGACGAGCCTACGCTGTCGAGGTCGCTGAAGCGGTGACCCATTATGTACACCCTGTCCGCATTTGAAACTAGCTCCAGCAGAGCATTTGCGATAATTCTTGTCTTGACCTTGGTGTGGCGCTCGATGCCCTTTGATACGCCGCCGTAAAACTCAAAGCCCGAATCGGTCTTGATAGCTGCTTGGTCGCCGCCGCGTCCGAGCGCCATCTCAAGCGCCTGCTGTGCAATCTGCTCGCTCTCGCGTAAGGTCTTTCCGGTTCTGCCTATACCGATAGAGAGCGTAACATTAAGGCGG
Source organism: uncultured Clostridia bacterium (assembly GCA_945921635.1). Classification (GTDB taxonomy): domain Bacteria; phylum Bacillota; class Clostridia; order Oscillospirales; family Ruminococcaceae; genus Ruminiclostridium_E. The sequence goes on along the minus strand of CAMEKZ010000069.1, from coordinate 2,570 downwards.
TCGTTTATGAATATCTCGCGCGCCTTGTCAAGTATCTCGACCTTGCCCTCGATAATCTTTGCTATATGCCGCTCTTCAAGCACCGCGAAAAATCTGTCCGATGCGTTTTTCCGAAGTACGCCGGAGGTCTGACCGACAAATTCTTCCAGAAGCTTATCTATCTGTACCGAGACGTGCGCCTTTTCACTTTCGAGACAGCCGCTTATAAGCTCCTCATAGCCGTCCACCATGATAAGTACGACAACCGGCTGCGACAGCCTTTTCTCGGTTTCCAGAGCCTTGAACTCGGTGATGTTCTTGAAGAACAGCAGAGTAAGCTCCTTTGCGTCGTCCTCATCGGGCACTCGTGCAAATACGCGGAACACTCTGTCTCCGTAGGTTATTACCGTGCCGTCCTGCTCATGCTCAAAAAACTTCTGCGGCTCGATGTCGGTTATTGCCGTAAGCGATGTACCGTACTCACAGCAATCGGGAAATTCCCCGACAAACTGCTCGTTTGTCCAGACGATGCGTCCGGTGCTGTCAACTATTACAGCCGCCATAGGGAAGCTGTAGACGCACATATGCTTTTTGTATTCAAGCTCTTCGTCTATTCTTGCATAGTACTGAAAGGTCTTGCGTGTAACCTGTATCAGCTTTCCGATTACAAAGCCGCCGATAAGCGTGATAAAGGGTGCGGACAGCCAGAATACGTTGGTGTCGCGGGTATAGATATATCCCTGTAGCATTATCAGCGCGAGTATAAGCGCCGCGACTGATATTACAAGTCCGCCGTCACGGTAAAAGTTCTTCAAGGCGTCCGCCTCCTTTCGCTATCTGTTTTATACTTCCATTATAATCGGGAGTATCATAGGACTGCGCTTGGTCTTCTGATATATATAGTTGCCAAGCTCGTCACGCACGCTGGATTTTATATTGCCCCACTCGCGGATATTTCTGTCCGCGCAGTTCTGGAGCGTCTTTTTGATAAGCTGTTTTGCATCGTCCATAAGCTCCTCGGACTCTCTTACATACACAAAGCCGCGTGAAACAATGTCGGGACCCGCAACTACAGCGCCGCTTTCTCTGTTTATGGTAGTTACAACTACAATCAGACCGTCCTCGGCAAGATGCTTTCTGTCACGCAGGACTACCGAGCCGACGTCTCCGACGCCCAATCCGTCAACCAGCACTCTGCCTGCCTGCACCTGACCGGTTATCTTCATCTCGACGCTGTCGGTCTCTACTACCTGACCTAAGTTCAGCAGGAAGATGTTTTCCTCGGGGATACCCATTTTTATAGCGAGGCTCTCATGCTTTTTGAGGTGCTTGTACTCACCGTGGATAGGGATAAAGAATTTCGGCTTTGTAAGCGCGAGCATCATCTTTAGCTCGTCCTGACAGGCGTGACCCGAAACGTGTACCTCATACATCGCCTCGTATACAACCTCAGCGCCCTGCTTCATAAGCTCGTTTACAAGCTTGCCGACAAATTTTTCGTTGCCGGGTATCGGGGTAGCAGAGATTATAATAAGGTCGTTCGGCGTGATTGATACCTGCTTGTGGTCACCCGATGACATACGCGACAGAGCCGACAGCGGCTCGCCCTGACTGCCTGTAGTGATGATAACCATTTTTTCGGGAGGGTAGTTGTTTACGTCCTCGATATCTACAAGCATACCCTCGGGTACCTTTATATAGTTAAGCTCAATCGCGGTGCTCAGTACGTTAAGCATACTCCTGCCCGATACGGCAACCTTTCTGTTCCATACCGCCGCGCTGTTTATTATCTGCTGTATTCTGTGGATGTTGCTGGAGAAGGTAGCAACGATTATGCGCTTGCCCTCGCCGCTTGCGAACAAGCTTCGAAAGCTCTCGCCGACCTTGCGCTCGGTAGCGGTGTAGCCGGGTCGCTCGGCATTGGTGCTCTCGGAGAGAAGCGCAAGAACGCCCTTGTTTCCAAGCTCGCCGAAGCGCGCCAGATCTATTATTCCGCCCTCGATAGGGGTGTAGTCAACCTTAAAGTCACCGGTATGCACGATTATTCCCGCAGGGGTGTGTATTGCCATCGCGCACGCATCGGGGATAGAGTGGTTTACACGGATAAACTCTACGCTCATACAGCCCATTTTTACGTTCTGGCGCGGGGTCACTACGTTAAGACTGCATTGTGAAAGTATGCCGTGCTCTTTGAGCTTGCCCTCGACAAGTCCGAGAGTAAGCCTTGTGCCGTACACCGGCACATTTATCTTTTTAAGCAGATAGGGGAGTGCGCCGATATGGTCCTCATGACCGTGTGTAAGCACTATTCCCCTCAGCTTTTCCTTGTTCTTTTCAAGATAGGTAAAATCGGGTATAACAAGGTCAACTCCGAGCATATCATCATCGGGGAAGGCAAGTCCGCAGTCGATGATGAACATATCGTTTGCACATTCGTAAACGTACAGGTTCTTGCCTATCTCGTTTATACCTCCGAGCGCGGTGATACGCACGGGGGTCTTTCTGCCCTGTGACCTTTCGGCGGGCTTCTCTGTGTGTCCGGTACGCTTTCCGGTCAGTACGGTCTTGCCGGGCTGTGCAGGCTTTGCGGG
>CAMEKZ010000068.1 GCA_945921635.1 uncultured Clostridia bacterium | reverse complement strand
GACGGATGCAGAACGGATATGTCTATTCCGGTCGGCTCTGCGCTCGGAGTTGAAGACGCTTATTCGGCAAATGTCTTTACTGCACAGTCCGATGAAGTATTAAAGGCTGCGGCGTATTTCACGATGACTGAAGGCGCAGAGCACGAAATCACGGTTTACTTAAATCCGACAGATTCTGCCGACCATACCTCGGGAACAAAGGTTTATTCAATTATTGATGAAAATAATACACACGGTGGCTATCACACCGTAAACTTTACGGAGGATATTGCTTTAGAAACGGGCGACACCTTTGCTATAGTGCTCCGTGAAAGCAAATCGGACTGCTCGGTTTCATTGTATTTTGAAAGCAGTACGTCTATTCTGGGCGACAATTCATTGGTAGGCGCTGCATCAATAGGTGCGGGAGAGAGCTTTATTTACTATGGCACCAAAGGCTGGACTGATGTTTCTCAAGAAAACGAAGGCGTCAATATCTACAACTGCCCGATAAAGGCTTATACAAACTCCGCCACCGCTGTCGAGCCTGTTTCTCTTGGCGAAGCAAAGATAGCCGTATCCGATGTGACATTTACGGGCTCGGCTGTAATGCCTGTTCCTACCGTTACATTAGGCACGGATACTCTGAGAAACGGCGTTGATTATACTATTTCTTATGAAAAGAATGTAAATGTCGGCGAGGCTACCCTCACAATAACCGGCAGAGGTGATTACTTCGGCACGGCATCTACAACCTTTAAAATCAAACCTGTTGATATAAGCAAGATTACATTTACTCTTGAAAAAACAAGCTATGACTTTAGCGGAAGCGCTATTATCCCCGGCTTTACGGCAACATTCGGCAGTTATACGCTCACAGAGTCGGATTATACGGTTTCCGGCAGAAACAATATCTACGGTACTTATAATACGGTAAACGGTCTTGCCGAAATCAAGCTTACCGGAAAGGGCAATTTCACCGGAGAGATTACAAATAACTTTTCGATAATACCTGCTGATCCTTGTGCCAGCGGAGAACACGATCTTGACAAGAATAGCGAAATCTATAAATATGAAGGCGCAACCTGCACAATCAATGGTACCGAGACAGCACCCTGCAAAAAGTGCGGCAGAATAGTAGTTACTACTTATAAGGCGGCCGGTCACCGCCACACAGAGCTTCGCAACAAGGTTGACGCAACCTGCAAGGCAGATGGCTATACCGGAGATACATACTGTACAGACTGCGGTACGCTCATCACAAAGGGTTCGGTAATCCCTAAGACCACAAATCACAATTTCAGCGCATGGAGAACCGCTAAGGCGGCTACCTGCACCGAAGCGGGTCAGAAGGTAAGAACCTGCGGCAACTGCAACCTTGCAGAGGTTGAAGCTATTCCTGCAACAGGCCACAAGTACACTTCGACAGTAGTAAAGCCCACCTACACAGAACAGGGCTACACGCTTCACACCTGCCCGGTATGCGGCGAAAGCTACAAGGACACCTACACAGCAAAGCTCACGCTTTCCGCAGTAACAGGCTTAAAGCTCGGCGGCAGAGCGGCTGACGCACTCAGACTTAACTGGACAAAGAACGCAAACGCTACCGGTTACATAATCGAAAAGTACGACGGCTCAAAGTGGGTACAGGTTGCAAAGATAACAAATAATTCAACCACAACCTACAGAGTAGCAGGACTGAAAGCAAGCACAGCGTACAAGTTCCGCATGAGAGCGTACAGGACAGAGGGTACTTCGACCGTTTACAGCGCGTACACAAGCACGCTTACTGCAACTACAAACCCCTCAAAGGTAACCGGCTTAAAGCTCGGCGGTCGTGCCTCTAACGCACTCCGTCTTAACTGGAATAAAAATTCAACTGCAAGCGGTTACATAATCGAAATGTACAAGGGCGGCAAGTGGGTAAGAGTTGCAAAAATAACAAATAACGCAACAACTACCTACAGAGTTACAGGACTTTCAGCCGGAACAGCCTACAAGTTCCGCGTAAAAGCATACAAGATGAGCGGCAAAACCGCACTTTACAGCAGCTACACGTCAACATTTGCGGCACGCACCAGCCCGTCCAATGTAAGCGGTTTTAAGATTAGCAGCAAGGCTTCTAACGCTTTGAAATTAAACTGGACAAAGAATACCTCCGCAGACGGTTACATCATCGAGATGTACAAGGGCGGCAAATGGGTACGCGCGGCGAAGATTACGAAGAATTCAACCGTAACCTACAAGAAGAGCGGACTTGCAAAGAACACAACCTACAAGTTCAGAATCAAGGCTTACAAGATGAGCGGTAAGACAGCACTTTACAGCGGATATACAACAATATCCGGCAAAACGACAAAGTAAGCTGAAAACAGCATAAACCGGGCGGCGCGTATCAAATACGATATGCGCCGCCGTTTTTGTCGGCATAAGGGAAAAAATTTTTCAAAGCTCTTTAAAATCACCAAAAAATATGGTATACTTTATTAGTATTACATATAAGAACAACGGAAGGACGTATATTTATGCGTATGTTTTTGGCTGTGCTTGCCTGCAAGGCGGCAAGGCTTGTTTTACGGCTGTTCGGCAGAGGGAGCAGTATGCCCGGCGAAATAGCCCTTAAAATCTTCCCCGATGTGTTAAGTCATGTAAAGCTCCCGCCGCTTGTAATCGCGGTTACCGGCAGCAACGGAAAGACCTCGACCGTCGAGATGATAGCGCACGTTATGACAAAGGCGGGGAAAAAGGTAATCTGGAACAAAGAGGGCTCAAATCAGATAGCGGGTGTGACAGCGATTATACTCGCAAATTCGACCCTCGGGGGAAAGGTAAAGGGCGACGCGCTTATTTTAGAATCGGACGAGCGTTATGCAAAGCACTCGTTTAAATACTTCGCCCCGACCCACTATGTAATAACAAACCTCTACCGTGACCAGCTCACCCGCAACGGCCACCCCGAATGGGTGTACAAATCGGTAAAGGAGAGCATACGGGACGAGTCCACCCTGATACTTAACGCTGATGACCCGCTTGTATCACTGTACGGCTACGGCAGAGAAAACGTGGTGTGGTTCGGCATGGACAGGCAGGAGTTCAGCTCGGACAAAAACAGCGGCGTGTACGATGACGGAAAGTTCTGCCCAAACTGCAAGCACCGCATGAGCTACAATTATTACCACTACAACCATATCGGCAGCTACGAGTGCCCTGATTGCGGCCATAAGAAGAACGCGACCGAGTTTACCGTGACGAATGCCGACCTCGACAACGGCATAATCACGATAAACGGAGAGTACGATATAAAGCTGATGTTTAAGAGCATCTACAACGTCTACAACATACTCGCGTGCTTTTCGGTATGCGCGCTTGCGGGGATAGACAAGGCGGAGATTGCCCGAAATGTGTCAAATTATATCCTCAAAAACGGCCGCGTCATAAGATACCGTCTCGGCGTAAACAAGGGCGTTTTCCTTGTGTCAAAGCACGAAAACGCGGTCTCCTACGACCGCTCGCTTGAATATATCGTGAACAAGAACAACGACTGCGCGATTATCATTATAGTAAGCTCGATAAGCAGACGGTACAACACGGGCGAGACAAGCTGGCTGTGGGATATAAACTTCGGCGTGCTTGCAAGTCCCTGCGTAAAGCACATCTACCTGCTCGGAAAGCACGCGCCCGACCTCGAAACGCGGCTTTCTTATACCAATGTGGATATGAGCAAGGTGACCACCGATGTAGACATCGACGGCGCACTCGAAAAAATCGCAAATACAAAGTACGGTCACCTTTATACCGTCACCTGCTTTTCGGATAAGGATAAATTCCTGCCCAAGGTAGAGATTTTGCCTGCGGATAAATCCGAGGACGATTTTTGACTTAAAAACTTCTTACAAGGAATGAACAGTAATGAAAATAATCCATCTTTTTGATGATTTGATGAACCTTTACGGCGATTACGGAAATGTCTGCGGACTAAGGCGCGCCCTTCAGCAAAAGGGGGAGAGCGTGCAGGCTGTCAGCATGAGCATAGATGATGAATTTGATTTTTCCGGCGCGGATTTTATCTACATCGGCTCGGGTACGGAGCTTAACCAGAAGGTCGCGCTATCCTACCTCATGCAGTACAAGGACAGCCTGAAAGCGGCGCTTGACGGCGGCGTACCGGTGCTTGCCACCGGAAACTCGTTTGAGATGTTCGGCAAGAGCATAACCGACTGCGACGGCAAAACCCATGACGGACTCGGCTTTTTCGATTTTACCGTCACCGAGGGAAACGAGCGTATTGTGACCGATGCAAGGTGCGAGTGCGAGCTTTGCTCCGACCCGCTTATCGGTTTTATAAACAAGGCGAGCTGTATAAAGGGCGTAGCTACTCCGCTTTTTCACCTCAGCGAGGGCAGCGGAAACGACAACACAGCTCCCGAGGAGGGAATAGTAAGCGGTAGCTTTTACGGCACGCACTTAATAGGCCCTGTGCTTATACGAAATCCGCAGCTGTGCGAATACTTTGCAGGCGTGGCACTGAACAGCAAAAGATAAAACAACACACCGTACAGGAGCAAATCCCGTACGGTGTGATTTGTTTCACAAAATAAAAAACCAACTCCGCCGAAATCGGCGGAGCGAAAATATTTTCTTTGGTTTTAATTAGTTTGCGCGCTGTACCTTGCCTGAACGAAGGCAACGTGAGCAAGCGTGTACTCTGCAGGGAGTACCGTTTACGATAGCCTTTACTTTCTGAACATTGGGCTTGAAAGCTCTGTTTGTACGTCTGTGTGAGTGAGAAACCTTAATGCCGAAAGAAACGCCCTTTCCGCAGATATCACATTTTGCCATGGGGTTTGCACCTCCTTTAAAACTGCTTTTATCAATGGATTGCGATACGCCGCAGAGCGCACCGAAACCCTTCACCATAATCAATAGCGATATAACATTATTATTTTAACAGAAACCCGAATAAAATGCAAGTCTTTTTTTTAAATTTTATCGAAAAAATTCTCATATCGACAAGTTTAACAAAACATACCGCCGACAAAACCCGCAAATTGTACATTTAAAACAACAATTTATATGTACAGCCTTCCTCGGTCTCAAACGAAACAATTCCGTCCGAGCTTAATATCGGGATAGACTTTCCGTTGCATAGCACTGCCGTGCAATTGCTCTTTATACAGCACATACCGCCGATTGACGAATACACGCTTATATCTGTTGCCTTGAAGTTTTCCCACGAAACGTCAAGCACAAAGCCTCCGCGTGCGCACAGTCCCTTGAAGCTACCCTTGCGCCATGCGTCCGGCGCGGCAGGGAGAATGTCGATATATCCCTCGTGGCTTTGTATCAGCATTTCCGCAATTCCCGCACTTCCGCCGAAGTTGCCGTCAAGCTGGAACGGCGGGTGAAAATCGAAAAGATTGTCATAGGTACAGCCGCGAAGCAGTCCCTGGAGTATCGAATATGCACGGTTGCCGTCCTTTACTCTCGCCCAAAGATTGAGCTTGTAGGCTCTTGCCCAGCCCGTGGATTCGTCACCGCGGTGGTTGAGCGTGTTTATCGACGCTTTCATAAGGTCGGGGGTGTTGCTGCTAATTCCCTTGCCGGGGTAAAGACCAAGCAGGTGAGAAATATGACGGTGATTGGGCTGAGTTTTGCTGTGGTCGAAATCCTCGTCGTCCTCCTCAAACCATTCCTTTAAAAGACCTGTCTTTTCGCTTACGCTGTAGGGCTTCAGCTTAGGAAGCTGCTCGTTTACAACGGCTCTTAAAACCTCGTCCTTGCCGAGCGCCTTGGACGCCTCTAAAAAGTCCTTGTACAGCTGCTCTATCAGGCTCTGCTCGTAGGTATTTCCGATAGTGACCGGACCGTGCTCGGGAGAATAGGTAGGCGACGATACCAGCCTTTGCTGTTTGTCATCAAAAATCAGCCATTGAACGTAGAAATTTACGCTCTCGCGCATAATCGGGTAGATTTTTTCTTCAAAATATTTCCTGTCGCCGGTAAATTCGTAATATTCATAGATATTCTGCATAAGCCATGCGACAGCCGCCGTTGACCAGCCCCAGTAAAAGTCCCAGCCCGGTGCAGTCCAGCCAAACGGCGTGCTCTGGGTGTGGGCGCACCAGCCGTTTTCGGGGTGGCGCTCGTCGGACACGATGTTGTAGTACGCCTCGGCGGACTTTCTGCCCGAGGGGCGCAGACTGTCGAGAAAATCGACCAGAGGCGGTACGGTCTCGTGCAGGTTGGTATTATACGCGCCCCAATAATTCATCTGTAAATTTACGTTTATGTGATAGTCACAGCACCACGGCGGGCAGTTTGACTCATTCCATACGCCCTGAAGATTTGCGGGGAGCGAGCCCTCGCGCGAGGAGGAAATAAGCATATATCTGCCGAACTGGAAGTACAGCATTTCAAGCTGATTTGCCACATCACGGGTCATGTTTTCCTTGTATTCTCCGATAAGCTTATCGCACGGGAGAACCTCGTCGCTGTCCTTGTTTATCACAAGCTTAGCCCTGTCAAAAAGCGCCTTATAATCTGCAAGGTGCTCGGCATAAAGCTCGTCAAAGCCCCTGACGGCGGATCTCTGCACGCGCTCGCTTACAGGGTCGTGCGGGTCGATTCCGTTTCTGAACTCAGGGTACTTGTTACCGTAGTCGGTAGCGGCGCTGATGTAGATTACGACCTCATCGGCGTGCTCTACCATAATGCAGTCGGGCGCGTCGATAAGCTCGCCGCCCTTGTTTACTATCTTGAACATCGCGCAGTAGCGAAGTCCGTTATCAGCTAAAGCTCCCTCATAGCAAAGGGTATCTCCGTCCGCCTTTACCGTGCCCGTCTGGAGCGAGTCGAGCGACAATCTCATGCAGATACGTCTTGCCTTGTCCGAGGAGAGCCTTACGCAGATTACGTTCGCGGGATAGCTTGCAAACGCCTCTCTCTTATGCACCGCGCCCTCGTAGGTAAACTGTGTAGTAAAGATAGAATTATCCATGTCGAGCGTGCGCGAATAATCGGTGACGCGCGACTCGTCTATATTCGAGAACATCAGCATCATGTTGCACAGAAGCTGATACGCACCGAAGCCGTCTGTAGCGCCCGTGAGATGCGGCAAAAGCTCTACCGCCTCGTCATACTTACCATCGTGCAGAAGCTCCTGTACCTGCTTTACATACTTATAGCTGTCCTCTATAATTCCGCAGTTGTAGTCGGGACGGCTCGGCGAGGGACCGCCTGCCCAAAGCGTTTTTTCATTCAGCACAACCTTTTCGCGGGCAATTCCTCCGAAAAAGCTTGCTCCCATATATCCGTTGCCGATAGGCTGACATTGCTGTTCCCATTTATCAAAATCCCCGGGGGAGGTAAAACGGATTATATTCTGCATAATTTCACCATGCCTTTCAGTTCGGAAAACATAACAGTAAAATTTGTGTAAAAATTGCATTTGCACACAGACACTCACATATCGTTGTGAAGGCGTGCAAGAGCGCTAAAGCCGGGTGTATCAAGGAAAATCCGAGTTTTCGGCATTCCGCTTTCGTTTTCCATACGAATGATATTATACATTATTATGGTACTGTTGTCAACCACCCGCAGGTATTGACATTTTTGTGCTGATATAGTAAAATATATTATGCAGATTTGGTTTTCGCATCGGCGGAAACATACTTATTTCAAGGGGAAAGGTTTATATTATGATAACCGATATTCTATTATCAACGGCACAGGAACTTGGACTTACCGCAGACGCAGCAAATGCAAGCATTTACGGCGTTTACAAGGGTTTTGGCGTTTGTGTAAAGGCTATACCCGAAAAGAGCTGTTTTATGCTGAATGCCTGGGCGAGAAGGGGCGCACTTACAAACAAGAGCGCGCAGGACTGGCTTGCAGAGTATGCGGCAAAGCCCGAAAACAGCTGGCTCAAGGCATTCAAGGCGCAGGAATACGGCGTGTCGGCGATTATTTTCGCCGAGGACGACCCCCAAAAGGACGGAGAAAGGCTTCACGGCTTTATCTATGACCTGATTACATACTTCTCGATGAATTATTACAGCAATTCGTGTGCAAAATGCGGCTCGGCTATCGGACTTAGCTTTGAGCACGGAAGCAATGGTTACATACAGCTTTGCAAAATGTGCTGTGAAAAGGAGCCTGATACTTCTTTGCAGACGCAGCAGATGCCGCAGGCTCAGCCTATGGCGGCACAGCAGGCAGCGGCAGGCGCGGCAATGGCAGGCGCGGCGGCTTTTCAGGGCGGCACAATGGCAGGTGTAAACCCGATACCCACAGTAAATCCTGCTCCCGCTCAGTACGGAATGCCCGCTATACAGGCGGGCGGAGTAGCTCCGACCGACCCCTCTGCACAGTCGGCGGTTATCCAGAACGCACCCGACACCATGGATTCGATAAATCCCGCTACCGCACCCGAAAGCACGGGTTTTGCAACGGCAGAATCGGTAGCAAGCATACCTATGCCGATACAAAGCGGAATGGCGCCCGATTATTCGCCTACTCCGATACCTAACGATTTCAGAGCGGATCCGGCTTATACAAACGCCCCGCCCGTATATACTCCCGTCCGTCCGACCACATTAAGCGGACCTGCAAATTCAAATCCGATACTCGGATTTCTCGGTGCGCTGCTGTTTTCACTTATCGCGTGCGTTGTGTGGGTGCTTATCGGCAGACTCGGATATATCTCATACATCGGCGGTCTTTTAATGGGCTTCTGCACTGTAACAGGCTACAAGCTGTTCGGCAAGAAATTTGATATTTTCGGTCTCATTTCCTGCATCATAGTTATCGCTCTTGCGGTACTGGCAAGCAATATCTTCATTGAAACCTGGTCGATATTCAGCGACGAAAGTGCCGCTGAGGTTGTTCAGTTCCTCGGCTATAACGGCTTTGCGGATGTGTTCTTCAACTTCTTCGGTTTTGTAGGTACGCTTGAAGATACTATGCACCAGCTTTATGTGGCAACAGGAAATGCCGCATACAATATTTCGATTATGAGCGAAATAATCAAGGATCTGGTTATCGGCTATCTGTTCTCGGGTGTTGGCTTCTTAGTAGTCGGAATACCCGCTTTCAAGGCAAGAAACGATTAAGAATATAGATATAAACAATCACACCCTCTGCTCTCGCGAACAGAGGGTGATTTTGTATACATGATAATAACTTTACTCCATATTATCTGCATTTCGCTTTAGCATCTGCTTTCTTTTTTTGCTCGGGTAAAGCAAGTCCACTACCGACGGCTTTTCCTCCGGCTCATCACGCTTAATAGCCATAATATTATCTCTGCGGTTATAGGATTTTGCTGTTGTTGATAACCAGACCGAACCTCACGCCGAGCGTCTTGGCGGCGTTGCGGCACAGCACCATGCGCTGTAGAAATATCTCAAAATACTCCATGACTGAGCTTATCTCAAGGTCAATAGTGAGGTTGAGTATCAGCTCGCGGTTGTCGTCCGAAAAGTACAGATCCGACTTTTCCACCGCGTAGTTTACTCTGTCGTGTATGTCCTGCACCTCTACGTTCTGCTTTATTTTATACTGCTCGGAAAGCCTTACCCTTGTGCGGCGCACATCGGATTTATCCGCGATGATAAGCGCGGCGGCTACGGGATTTACCGGCACGGCGGTGCTTTCGTCGTGGTTTCCTATCGCGGATATTATCAGCGCGATTTCGCTTGCGGGCATACCCATCTTGTCAAGCAGACGAAACGCCATGACTGCGCCTGTGTGCGCGTGGTCGTTGCGGTTTACCACGTTTCCTATATCGTGCATATACGCGGCAATCTGTGCAAGCTCACAGTCGCGCTCGGGGTAGCCCAGCGTATCAAGTATCATATATGCGGTGGCGGCGGCACGCTCGACGTGCGCGTTTGAATGCTCGGTGTAGCCGATGCTGCTCAGCGCCGCGTCAGCCTGATTTATGTATGTCTGTATGTCCTTGTTCTGCTTGATATATTTGTAGGTTACGTTGCTCATTTAGATTTCCTTTCGTTTTGTTCTTAATTTGGTCTATGCAGATATTATACCATAAATTCCGTGAATTTATGGTATAATTGTCCGATCCGCAGGGAGCAAATCTCTGATTTGCGTATCTGCGAGGACATAAGTGAGTATAATAACCGTTTTGCGGTTATTATACCATAAATTCCGTGAATTTATGGTATAATTGTCCGATCCGCAGGGAGCAAATCTCTGATTTGCGTATCTGCGAGGACATAAGTGAGTATAATAACCGTTTTGCGGTTATTATACCATAAAAAAGCGGAATAATCAACGATTTCCGATTTATTTTAATAGATTGTGGGTAAATGATAAAAACCGCCGCAAAGAGCCTTCAAAGCTCCTTACGGCGGTTTTAATTTATCAGGAAAGGGAAGGGGTGTCTGACAGACAAATGCTGCCTCCGGCTTGCCCCTCAGTTTCAAAAACAATAATTGTGTTTTTACCATGCTTTAACAGCGGGGCAGGCAGATACAGCCGTCTTTGCGGACCTATCTCCCAGAATCTGCCGAGATTAAAGCCGTTTACGAAAACACAGCCCTTGCTAAAGCCGCTTGTATCGACAAAGGTATCGCACGGCTCGCTCACATCAAGCTCAAAGCGGTAGAATGCGGGGACGCCGCCTGAATAGCCCTCTCCAAAGGCTATCCGTTCAATCTGCTTTGCGTCAAGCGGTAGCGGGTAAATATCAAACCCGAACCGGCGGTGGTTGTTGATTCTCACGCCGTCCGAAATACCCTTGCGCTGATTTTCAAGTCCGCCGCCGAAGTTCTGCCGACCGATATTTTCGCACAGAAAATCCAACGTGCCGCCGGTGCGCTTTTCCTGCGGCTCGAATTTTTTGTTCAGACTCTCGTCAAATGCCGTGTAGACATATTCGCGGTCGTGATAGCAAAGCACCCTGTCGGCGGCGTTTTCCAGCCGGATTTCTTCGACCGTCTCGCCGTCTCTTATTTGCGTGCGGTACAGAATATAGCCGTAATTCTGCCCGATTTCCTCCATGGTGAGTGGATAGACCGAGTGAGTGGGCTTTGATATCTTGTCAAGCACCGAGAACAAATCAGCCTTGCCGGTGCAGTAAAGTTCACCGTAATCCCTGCGCTTAATTTCGGTTGTGAGCGGGATTTCTTGAGTTGTGGTATATCGGGAAATAATCTGCTTGAACAGCCTGTACTTCTCGGTTATCTGACCGTCCTCGGTGAGCGGCGCGTCATAGTCGTATGAGGTGACATCCGGTGTCCTCCGACCCTCGTTTCGACCGCTCATAAAGCCGAAATTTGTGCCGCCCTCAAGCATATAGAAGTTCACGC
>CAMEKZ010000067.1 GCA_945921635.1 uncultured Clostridia bacterium | reverse complement strand
TCCGAATTAACAACAACGGTTAGTATCCAAAGTGAACGGACAGACGGCAGGCATTTTATGTGCCAAATCCGCTTTTGGGCGGCTAAAAGAGTAAAAATCACCTTTGATATAGTAAATCAAGGGTGATTTGCTTTATATTGGCTGTACGGGCGTATATAAGGTGCTTACATCGCGGTAAGAAAAGACATAAAAAGAAGTACCAATGCACTCGGTTGCGTGTCGAGGCATTCGACTGATATGTGGATAAAATTCATAAGATATTTTCGGAGTGATTATATGAAAAGAACGGCTAAGGAAAGAAAAAATAATTCAATGGCAAAAATAAAAAGCATGGGCATAGCCTGCAACGAGTGGCTACCCATGCTTGAGGAAAGCTCTCAGGTCACGGTAAAATCCCTTGACGAGATATGCAAAAGGGCAATAGCGTGTCTGCTTTCTACGCAGGTAGCCTGCGATACGCAAAGCGAAAATTATGACGAGTCGGTAAGTATGTTTTCTAAGCTGCTTGACAGTTATACCGTGCGCGACAGCCTTATCACCGCAGAGAAAAGACTGTTCGACGGTACATATTCCGAGCAGGACGCAGTAAATGTCGTATGGACCTACGAGGCGTACTGGTCGCTTGTCTGGGCGCTTGGACTTATTGATGATATATCCGATGCGGGCAACATCTGCGACTGCGAAAAGGCGGTAAGACTGGTCGGCGACTGCGAAAACTTTGAGAAGTTCAGAAACGGCTGCAAGCTCAGAGATACCGATGAAATCCTTGATATGCTGGATTTGTATTACAGATACGACTGGGCGGTAACCGAAAAGCGGATAAAGCCAGATACACCTATCGGAAATCTTAACCCTGAGGTTGTCATGGAGAGGCGCCGCGGACTTGAATGGCTTATATCCGATGAGGACGACTGGTTTGAAATCTCAATGGATACCTGATGCCGATAGCGTTGAAAATGGTTTATAACAATGGAAAAAGTCCCGTACGGTTGCACGGGACTTATTAAATGTCAGAAATAATGCTTATTGAGCAGACTGCTCGGATTTGTCCGAAGCCTCTACCTTGACGGTATCGCCGCTTTCTTCCGACTCCGATTTTTCAGAGGTCCAGTCATCAAACATCTCTATTACCTTATCATAGGTCTCATAGCATACCGAGGGGAGCTTGCCCTTGCCGCCGTAGGCCTTTTCCGCAAGACCGAAGCCCTTGATAAATGCGTCCTTCAAGGTGTCTGCAAATTCCTTGTTATCACCGCTGAGGGTCTTTGCAAACTCAAATATACGCTTTGCGGTAGCCTCTGCGCCCCAGTAATCTTCGCTCTCAGTTTCTTCGGACTCTACCTTTTTGCCGGTGACTTCTTCAATCTGAGCCTTTAACTCGCCGGATAATTCAATCTTTGACTTTGCTGTGCCGGAGATTTTCGACGCCTGATGCGAAATAATGGTGTCTACAACGCTTGCAAGGTGCTCTGCCTTTGTCTGGGCGACAGAGCCTTTAAATTCGTTTGTCGCGTTGTCTACATCCTTTTTCTGTGCCGATTTTTTGGTGTAAGCGGGTGTGAAGATCTCTTCGCTTTTTACATATTTGTCGGCATTGTCAGCCGTTAAAGTATTCTTTGCTTTTTCCGATGCTGTCTGAACCGATGACTTCGGAGCTGTCTGCGGCGTAACCGCCGCCTGTTCTGCAACCTTTGCTATTTCCATCGTAATCATTCCTTTCTTTCGGCTGGACTGTATCTGCAACGAAATGTGTAGACATACAGTTGCCCGCCGATACCGTAGAGCTTTATATTTTCTCTTATAATTATATCGGCTGATTTTTTCATTAGTTAAGTGTTTTTGAAAATTTTTTAATAAAATGTCGATTGGGTATTGACAAATAGGCAAAAAGTGATTATACTGTATATATAACACATAAACTGTTGAGATAATTTTAGACAAAACTGTTGCAATTGATGCGGATTATGTGGTATACTTAAATAAATACATACCGCCTTTGGGGACGGGGAAAGGGCAGATAATGTCACTGACGGTTTCACACATTTCAAAACAGTACGGCGATTTTACCGCATTGCACGACCTCAGCTTTGAGCTGGCAAAGCCGGGCGTATATGCTCTGCTTGGTACAAACGGTGCAGGTAAAGCCACCGCTATCAGAATTATTCTCGGTATGTTGAGCAAGAACTCAGGCGAGGTTTTATGGAAGGGAAAGCCGCTTTCGCCGGTAAGCGAAAGGGTAGGCTATCTTGCTGAGGAGCGCGGACTTTATCCGAGATACCGCGTAATGGAGCAGCTTGTTTATTTCGGCGAGCTTAAGGGTATGAAAAAGCCGCAGATATACGAGGCTATCGATTACTGGTTTGACAGACTGTCGCTCAATGAATACCGCGAAAAAAAGGCGGAGCAGCTCTCAAAGGGTAATCAGCAGAAGATACAGCTTGTTGCGGCGCTTATTTCCGACCCCGAGCTTATCATTCTTGACGAGCCGCTCAGCGGACTTGACCCGGTAAACGCGGATTTGTTCAAGAGCGTTATAAACGACGAAATTGCCAAGAATAAGTTTATAATAATGTCCTGCCACCAGATGCCGATTATCGAGGAGTTTTGCAGCGATATAGCAATACTCCACCACGGAAACGCGGTACTTCAGGGCAACTTAAACGAGATAAAGAAAAGCTACGGCAGGGTAAACCTCTCGGTAAAATGCGACGGAAACGTAATTCCGCTGGCTTCTGAATGCGGACTTACGCCGGTGGAGGTTACTCCCGACAGAATTGATTTCAAGATAAAGAGCGAGCAGCAGGCAAAGGAGCTTTTGAAGAAAATAGTCGCTTCGGATATGCCTCTGGTACGCTATGAGCTGAGAGAGCCGAGCCTGCATGAGATATTTGTCGAGAATATCGAAAAAGCCGATAATGCCGCAAAGGAGGTGTCTGCATGAGTACCTACGGATGGAAGAAAGTATTTAAGTTCACCTTTGTGCAGACAGGAAAATCAAAGGCGTTTATAATCAGCACGATTGTAATCTGCGTTCTGGTGCTGGGTCTTTCTCTGCTTATCGGTGTTATGCCGTTGCTGACTTCATCGGGCAGCGGCTCGGTTTCGCAGGGCGATACGCTTGCGGCAAAGAAGGTATATTTTATAGACAACAGCGGTATCACCTCCGCCGAGGAATATAAACAGAGCATCGAGCAGCTCGGACTTCAGTTTGAGAGCCGTGACGCGTCGGAGCTTGAATCGCTTACCGAAACGGTAAACGGCTCGACCGAATGTATGCTGATAACCGTAAGCGCGGGCGAAGAAAGCATAAAAATATACGGTGCGCGTCCTAAGGACGGCTCGGTATCAAAGGACGAGGCCGACGGAATATTAAACCTGATAAGCGGATGCTTCTCTACACTCAGACTGGAGAAAATGGGTCTTGACGAACAACAGGTGGCAAATGCGCTTGCGCCGGTCAGCACATCTACCTCAGTTGCAGGCGAAGAGGAAGAGAACATGGCGGTATCGGTAATCAAAATGGTTGTGCCGATGGTGTCCTCGCTTGTACTGTTTATACTTATTTTCGCATACGGTCAGATGGTGGCACAGTCCATCGCGCAGGAAAAGACCTCGCGTGTTATGGAGCTTCTGCTCACCTCGGTAAGACCGCTCGCGGTAATCATCGGAAAGATACTCGCTATGGGCGCATTGTCGCTGATGCAGTTCCTGATGTTCATTGCTGCCGGCGTTGTCGGCGGAGTGGTTTCTATGCCGATTGTTTCAAGCGCAGGTACGGCTGTGGCGCAGTCGGGCGTATTCAACGAAATGGCCAATGCCATAGGTAAGGTATTTTCCGGATTTTCACCGGTTGCGATTGTTGCCGTGCTTGTAGTATTCCTTATCGGATTTATATTCTATGCGCTTATCGCGGGACTCGTCGGAGCGAGCGTCAGCCGTATGGAGGATCTGAATGCCGCTATGCAGCCCTACGCGATAATCGGTGTTGTAGGCTTTTACCTTGCCTACTTCCCTACAACTATGGCTGGAATAGGAGAGGGTCCGAATACTATGGCGATTATTTCCTACTATCTGCCATTTTCATCACCGTTTGCGCTGCCGTCCGCTATACTGACAGGGTCGCTTTCAATAGTTGAGGCGCTGATTGCAATTCTCGTGCTTGCGGTTGTTACCGTGCTTACGGCAATCCTGGTAGCAAGGGTATATGAACAGATAATTTTCCATAACGGAAACAGATTAAAGATTTCGGATATTCTGGGTCTGGCCAGAAACAAATGATTTTCCATCGGTGTGATGTATGCGTTATTTAAAGCTCAAACAAATAGTATTGGCAGCAGTTACCGCCGTGCTTTTCTGCACGGCGGCGGCTGTGTTTTGTACGCCTGCTTTGGGCGCGGACGAAATTTCGTCAATAAGCGTTGCGCTCATCGACAGTACGCTTGACCGCTCGGATTTAAAGACAGGCTATCTCTTTAATGAAAGTACGCAGAGCTATCGGAGCTACTCATACTATGATGTTTACGATTTAAACAATATCAAGCTTACCGTGAGGTACGAGAGCGGGGGTATGGCGATATATTCCGGAAACGGTATAGCCAGGTTTTCTTCTCAGACAATGAACGCCTTTTCGATAAGTGACAATCAGAAAGAGACTGCATGGACTGTGGGCACGCATACAGTAACCTATACTCTCGGAGCGTACAGCGCGCAGGCAGATTATACCGTAGTTTCCGATACGATTGCGTCGGTCACTGTAAAGCCTATGTACGAAATTGCACCTGTTTTTGAGCTTGACGGGCAAAGGGGGGCGGCAGCGGCTTCTGACGGAAGCATATATCAGCGCTTTGTCTACGACCTCGGAAAATACGATTATAATATCACATTGACCTACGCAAACGGGCAGAAGGTCACCTGCACCAACAGTAATTTGTACGCCCTCACAGGCTACAAGGCCGAGTTTTCACAGCCGGACGGTGTGCTGTCGCCGGGGTCGTATACCGGCTACTGCACGATAGGCGGTGTAACAGGCACTTTCTGCTTTAAAATAAAGGAAAACGATGTGAAAAGCGTTGAGCTTTATATGAGCGACAACGCAGATGTGCTTTTGTGCCCCGAGGACGGATTTTACACCACAAGCAGCAGCGGTGTCAGCTATTTCAGATACATCTACGACCACTCGAAAATCCGCGCAAAGGTAACCTATTCAAGCGGCACTACGTCGGATTATTCGATAGGCGAGCTGAACGCCGCGCTTCACAGCCGGCTTGAGCTGTTTGATACTCAGGATGTTTCTCCGTGGACATTGGGCACGGTGGAGGTAAAGGGCAGGATAAAGGGGATAGACTGCGTACTGCCTTTATCGCTGGGTATGGGCTCGGTAAAGCTCAGTACCGCCGCAAGAAGCACAACAGCGATTACATTAAGCTGGGAAAGAAATATGTTCGCAGACGGGTATGAGCTGGAACAGTATATAAACGGCAAGTGGACGGTAATCAAGGTGATTGATTCCGACAGTACCACATCGTACAGAATAAGCGGTCTTGCCGCGGGGACAGCCTATCATTTCCGTATACGCGCATATATCGACGGAGGCAGGGTCTACAGCCCGTATTCCACACTGAACACCATGACAAGTCCGAACGGAATAACCGAGCTTGCCAGTGGAACTATTACATCGGATTCTGTCGGTATCAGCTGGAAGAAAAGCAGCACCGCAGACGGATATATTATCGAGTATATGAATAACGGTACATGGACAAGAGCGGCAAAAATCAGTTCAGCCGCGGCTGTTTCCTACACTTTGAGCGGACTGAATGCCAGCACACAGTATCTTATCAGAGTATGTGCATTTAAAAATAACGGCAGTGAAGAGGTGTGCAGCACTTATTCAGTTATTACTGCTCTGACAAATCCTAGCAAGGTATCGGGTTTTGCAGTAAGCGGCAGATCGGCAAGCTCGCTTACCTTGAGCTGGACGCAGAATAACTCAGCCGACGGATACATACTCGAAAAGTACGACGGTACAAAGTGGGTGCGGATTGCAAAGCTTACAAGCAACTCTGCCACATCATACAGCATATCGGGACTTACTGCAAGCACGGTATATAAGCTTCGCATGAGAACCTATAAGATGAACGGCTCGACTGCGCTTTACAGCGATTATACAGGGACATTATCGGTTATGACAAGCCCGACAGCCGTGACAGGTCTTGCGCTTACAGGCAGAACCTCAACCTCGCTAAGCCTGAAATGGAATCAGAACACCACAGCTGACGGATATATTATAGAGAGGTATAACGGCAGCGCCTGGGTGAGTGTGGCGAAAATCAGCGGAAATGCGACAACCACCTGTCAGGTGACCGGACTTGCCTGTGGCACATTGCACAGCCTGCGCATGAGAGCCTATAAGATGAGCGGCACTACTGCAGTTTACAGCACATACACTGCCACGCTTTCGGCGTATACCAACCCGTCGGACATAACCGGTCTGACGCTCGGCGGCAGGGCGGCAGATGCCCTGAGACTCAACTGGACGCAGAATAATTCGGCTGACGGTTATATTATAGAAAAGTACGACGGTACAAAGTGGGTGCGGATTGCACAAATCACAAATAATATGACGACAACCTACCGTGTGACAGGACTTGCGGCGGGAACGGACTATAAATTCCGCATGAGAGCCTATAAGATGAGCGGCACGACCGCGCTTTACAGCGGATATACCGCTACTCTTGCGGTACGGACAAGCCCCTCAAAGGTCACAGGCCTGACACTCGGCGGCAGAGCTTCTGACGCGCTGAGATTAAACTGGAATAAAAATACCTCAGCTGATGGCTATATCATAGAAAAGTATGACGGTACAAAGTGGGTTCGCGTTGCAAAAATAACAAATATTACGACAACAACCTACCGCGTGACAGGACTAGCGGCGGGAACGGTCTATAAATTCCGCATGAGAGCCTATAAGATGAGCGGCGCGACCGCGCTTTACAGCGGATATACCACTACTCTTGCGGCACGGACAAGCCCCTCGAAGGTCACAGGCCTGACGCTCGGCGGCAGAGCTAATAACGCGCTGAGATTAAACTGGAATAAAAATACCTCAGCTGATGGCTATATCATAGAAAAGTATGACGGTACAAAGTGGGTTCGCGTTGCAAAAATCACAAATAATGCGACAACCACTTACCGCGTAACAGGTCTTGCGGCAGGCACAGCCTATAAATTCCGTATCAGAGCCTACAAGATGAGCGGCAAAACCGCGCTGTACAGCGGATATTCAGCCACCCTTGCCGCACGCACCAATCCGTCAAAGGTAAGCGGCGTTAAAATAGGCGGCAGGGCGTCAACCGCACTCCGTCTCAACTGGAGCAAAAACACCTCGGCTGACGGCTATATAATTGAGATATACAAGAACGGTAAGTGGGTGCGCGCCGCAAAGCTTACAAGTAATGCAGCCACCACCTACAGATTATCGGGTCTTGCGAAAAGCACAACCTACAGCATAAGGATAAAAGCCTATAAGATGAGTGGCAAAACCGCATTGTACAGCGGATATACAACCGTATCCGCAAAGACATTGTCTTGATGAAAGGAAATAAAGATGGAAATAATTGTAGCGGTAGATGAAAATTTCGCCATAGGAAAGGACAACAACTTGCTTGCGCGGATTTCTCCCGACTTAAAGAGACTGAGGAGCTTTACGGTTGGAAATATAATAGTTATGGGGAGCAAAACCTATATGAGCTTTCCGAAAAGGCCGCTGCCCGACCGCGAAAACCTCGTGATAACCTCGCACCCCGAAAACTATCCCGAGGTGAGGTGCTTTACCTCTTTGGAGAGCTTTATTGAATATTCCAGAACTGCCGACAAGCCGATTTTCGTACTCGGCGGCGGCACGGTGTACAGGCAGCTTTTGCCGTACTGTGACAAGGCTCATGTGACAAAAATCCTGCACAGCTTTGAAGCGGATACCTATTTCCCAAATCTCGACAACGACAGCGAGTGGGAAATTTCAAGCGAGGGGGAAGTAATAAACACCGAGCAGTATCCTTTTAAATATGTGGAATATGTGAGGAAAAGCAAGTAAAACAGTAATAAAAAGACTGCCGCAGTCCGGTAAAACCGGGCTGCGGCAGTTTTATGTTGTGATTATTTACGCTGCCTGAGAGGTGCTTTCTGCACCGTCAGAAGCGTAATTGTGGAAGTTCAGCGGGTCGATTTTTTCGGGAATAAGCTTTGCCATCGCATTTGTCGCAACCTCGGTGAGGTCGTATCTGTACCAGCTCTTGTCCTCCTCGGTCTGCATCCATACCATAACGCCGCACCAGCCGTTTTCATAAGCGTTCTGATACTTTTCGGTAAGCGTCATGCCGGCCTGCTTTTCGTCATCGTTTGAGGTCTCGCCTATAAGGCAGGGCTTGTCGGTATCAAGACCGAATTTTTCCGGCGTTATGTTAAACGGGAAACCGAAGTACGGCTTTTCCCACATATAATAGTGCGTGCTGTAAAAGTCGATATACGCCTTGTCGCTTCCGGTAAGCTCCTTTAAATAATCATCTGTGTGCTGGTTACCCTTTTTCGTTTCTGAAGTATACGTGATCATGTCGTAGCCGACAGTTACCGGTGTACTGCAGTTTTCGTGGATAACCTCGGCGCATTTTCCGAACAGATAGCACAGATCGTCCCACGGCAGCTTTCCGCATTCGTCATTTTCATATACCCAGTCGGGCTCGTTCATGATGTCTATGCCGAACAGGTATTCGTTTTCGCCGTAGCGTTTGCTGAACTCTGCTACATACTGCTCTGCGTAGGCGTCGCAGTTTTCTTTGCTTTGTATCAGGGCGCGCCATTTCTTTGCGCTCGCGTCCTCGCCCTTGCAATGGTCAAAGGACAGCAGGGTAGGCATGAGGTAGATGTGGTGCTTTTCGGCAAGAGCAAACAGCTTGTCGAGGTCGTTCCAGTGCTCCTCGTTTATGCTCTTTATCTCGCCAGTGCCCTTTAGTCTGACTACGCCCTCGCCGTTGCAGTTAATCCATATTCTTGTGCAGTTTATGCCGTCGGACACCAGCTGCTCAAAGGTCTTGTCCCAAAACTCCTCGTCCATGTT
The DNA here is from genome assembly GCA_945921635.1 of uncultured Clostridia bacterium. GTDB lineage: Bacteria > Bacillota > Clostridia > Oscillospirales > Ruminococcaceae > Ruminiclostridium_E. Next base: position 2,215 of record CAMEKZ010000067.1, on the reverse strand, counting down.
TCCGCCGAAGTCGTTCCAGTTATCCCACGGAGTGTTTGCACCGTTTATCCAGAACTCCTTGCCGTCAACGGTGAATTTTGAGCCGTCGATTTTCACCTTTGCGTTTGCTGTGCTTTCAGCACTCTGCGAGCTTTCGGACTGCTGACTGTCGCCGCTTTGCGCAGAGTTACCGGCACAGCCTGCCGTACAAATCAGCATGGTGAGAGCGAGCGCGCCTACGGCTAAGGTTTTGATGATAGGGGATTTCATTTTGCTTTTCCTTTCGTATTTTCTGTGTATTTAATGGTTAAAAGTTGTAAATATCCTTATCCAGACGGTAAACCAGCTTGTCGCTGTATTTTCTCATCTGTTCTTCGTCCTGACCGCTGTCGGGGTCAATCACGCCGACGGTTTTCATACCCGCCTGCCTTGCCGCGCAGAGCGACGCCGAAACATCGTCCAGCACTACACAGCTTTTCGGCTCTACCGATAACAGCTTTGCGGTGTGCAGATAAATGTCGGGGTATTGCTTGCCCTTTTTAAACTCCGCCGCGGACACTATTACTTCAAAGCATTTGTCAAGCCCGTTGTTTTTCAGGGCGGGGGAGTACAGCTCCCGCGTCAGCGATGTGCAGACAGCTGTCTTATAACCTCTTTGCAGGGCAAGCTCTACCGCCTTATCCGCGAAGGGCTTCAGTTTTACGTTTTCGCTGTATTCCTTTATCGCAAGGCTTGTCCACTCAGCCATTATCTCCTCGGGTGTTTCGTCAAGCACGAAAAGCTCTATTGTGTACAGCGCCGTGTCATAAAACGAACGGTGACTGCACTCTCTGCCGTAAAAGTCTGGAACGGCAAAGCCGCGCTTATGCAAAAATTCCTCGTCAACATACGACCAGACGTACATTGAGTCAAGAAGCGTACCGTCAAGGTCGAATATTACAGCCTTGATATTGTCCATAGAGTCTCCTTATCAAAAAATCTTTTTCTATAGTATACCACAAAGAAACAGCTATTTCAATACAAAAACGGCGGGACTTTTCATCCAGTAAATTCTCAAAGTAAATTCCACTGTGGAATTTACTTTGAGAATTTACTACTGTTTTACAGCAGAAACAGAAAGTCCGAGAATTATACAGTAGCCGAGCTGAAGACAATGATATGGCGGTATTATATGAGCTATTGGAACAATCGCAGGATATGCTCGGCTAACGGAGGACTTCCGCCTGCTGTCAAGCGCAGAAGATATTATGCTTCGCTCGTTTCGGCAGCCTGACGGAGGCGCCCGAAATGGAATAAATATCCACTCCGCTACGCTTCGTGAATATTTATTCCATTTCTAAGATATATACCGGGTTATCTTGTGTTTTTGAGGAAAATGTGTAAAGCAATATTGACAATATCATAATTATGATGTATAATTAGAAACCAAGAGAAAGACAAATCGAGATTTGTAGAGGAGTATTATGAAAAACAAAGCCTTGGTCGTGATCGACCTCCAGAATGATATTACAAAAAACTACCAAGAGATCATTGGGACTACCAATCAAGCAATTGACTGGGCGGTTGCAAACAATATGTATGTTGTATACATTCAACACAACAATCTGTCTGCAGGAACAAGAACATTTAAGCCTGACACTCACGGTGCCGAGTTTGTTCCTGAACTCAAGATTGTATCGGAACACATTTTTCTCAAAACAAAAAGCAATGCTTTAACGAGTGAAGAATTTGACGCTTTTATCCGGGCACATGACATCACCGAGTTTTTTATTGCCGGAGCAGATGCCACAGCCTGCGTAAAGTCCACTTGCTTCAATATGACCAAAGTCGGATATACCGTTCATGTTTTGTATGACTGCATCACAAGCTATGATAAAAATAAACTTCCTGAGATGATGGAATATTATGCAAACAAGGGCTGCACCGTCAATAAACTCAGTGAAGTTGTGTAAGTATTTCAAACCGATAAATTCCAGTTTGCCGGACTAAGTCTTAATAATTAAAGACCGCTTACATCGTGTAGGCGGTCTCTTTTCGTGTTCAGATATATTTGATTTTGAGTTTTCTTTTCTTGGGTGTTATTATCTTGCAAAGAACATCGTCAACTCCATCGGTATATCTGCCTTGTGCTATCAGGCTGTTCTTCAAACGGATAAGTGATTGCAACACTCTCCTGTATTCGTCATCGGAAAGATATAAATGATATTTCTGTTCTTTCAAAACAACCACCTCCTGT
>CAMEKZ010000066.1 GCA_945921635.1 uncultured Clostridia bacterium | reverse complement strand
GTTTCTCGAAGTCTGACAGCTTGTCGAAAAATCACTTTTTCGACAAGCTGAAACCGCCGTGAGCGCATCACGGCGGTTTTATTATTCGTATCACAAAAGTCTACATCGGTATTATAGCTGTCACCGTCAAAGACTCTCCGTCCGCACTGGTTGCCGATATCTTACCCTTATGCGAGGTAACGATAGCCTTCGCGACCGAAAGCCCGATACCATATCCGCCTATCTGCGAATTGCGCGACTTATCCGCGCGGTAGAACCGCTCAAACAGGTGAGGCAAGCTCTCCTTGTCTATATGCTCGGTGGTATTGTACACCGTAAGGCGCACATACCTACCTTGTGTATCAAGGCTCACTCTTACCGTGCCGCCCTCCTGCGAGTACTTTACGGCGTTGTCGAGCAGGATATTTACAAGCTGTCTTATCGCACGCTCGTCCGCGTGGATAGACAGCATCGGGCGTATGCTGCTCTCAAAGCTCTTGCCCTGTGACTTGCACAAAAGCTCAAATGAGTGCGCCGTTTCGCTCACCATGTCCGACAGCGGGAAGTCTATCATCTGCTGTGAGAGCTGCTTTGCGGTCTGCTCCTCCATACGCGACAGATAAATCAGGTCGTTTGTAAGCGAGGCAAGGCGCTTTGTCTGGTAGCGTATGTCTTTCAGCCACTCGTTGTCACCGCAGTCCATTTCAAGCACCTCAGCGTCCGCGTCTATAATAGTTATCGGTGTTTTTATCTCATGACCCGCGTCTGAGATAAAGCGCTTTTGCTTTTCATAGCTCTCGCTGACGGGGTTTACTATTCTTCTCGAAAGCAGGAATATCAGCAGAAATACCGCTGCAAGTCCGAGCAATGACACAATGCAGCTGCTGAATAAAAAGCTTCTGAAAGTAGAAAGGCTCTTGTCACAGTCAAGAAAGATTATTCTGCAATTATTATCGCTGTCCGTGGTTTTCAAATATCTGTAATTTCTGATAAAGCCGCTCTCGCTTCCGCCGTCAAATACTGTCCTCGCGTATTCCTGCGCGGTATCGGCGTCTATGGCGGCTATTTTTCCGGTATCGGTCGCGGTTACCGCGCCGTCACCGTCAAGCGTCACCAAGAAGTACCTCGTTTCGTACGGCACCTCCGGAGAGATACCCTTGCCCGGGAAAATATCCTTGCGCTGATTTTCTCCGTCCTGCCCCCTGTCGGGTTCGGCAGCCGGATTGTCTTTCATTACATCGGATTTAAATTCTCCATCCATTTTCGGAAATTTGCCGTCGTTTATCTCCAGTACATTCAGTATTTCATCAGCGTAGGATATTACATTTATATAATTCAGCACGTTTATCGAGCCGATTATCAGCAAAAGCACCGCGAGCAGCGACGCCATAGACACGAGAATAAGCTTTAGCCTAAGCTTTTTTATCATATATTTCCTCCAGAGAATAGCCGGCGTTGCGAGCCGCCTTTATCTGTATATTTGCGTCAAGTGCGACCAGCTTTTTGCGAAGATAGGATATGTACACCCACACCACGTTTATCTCCGCGTCGCTGTCATAGCCCCAGATACGCTCCATAAAGCGCTCTGTGGAGATAAGGTTGCGCGGGTTTCGCATAAGCATCTCCATCATCTGAAATTCCTTGTTGGCAAGACGGTAGCTGCCCTTTTCGGACGACAGCTCAAAGGTAACGGTATCGAGCGCGATATTTCCTACCGTAAGACGGCTGTCGGGCTGTGCCGACTGCGTCCTTGTCATCGCGCGTATGCGGGCAAGCAGCTCCTTTACCGCAAACGGCTTTGTCAGATAATCATTTGCGCCGCTGTCAAGCCCCAGCACCTTGTCGTCTATCTCTGACTTTGCGGTAAGTATCAGCACGGGGGTCATATTTCCCGCCGCGCGCATTTTTTTGAGTACGGTTATGCCGTCTGCTTTAGGCATCATCACATCAAGAATAACGCCGTCATAGCTGCCGCACTCCAGATAGCTTATAGCCTCCTCGCCGTCGTAAACAGCGTCAACCGAATAATTGTTTTTTCTGAGTATCTCGGCAATCGCCTTTGAGAGCGATTTTTCGTCCTCTGCAAGAAGAAGTCTCATATACACCTCCGAAAAAGCATAGTAAAATGTATTTTTCCTGTTATAGTAGATGTTAGCATATAAACCTTAAAGCAAGCTAAAAATAATTTTTATTTCGGTGAAAAAAGCCGCAGAAAACCTGCGGCTGATTTTTCTTTTATTCCTTTTCCTCGCTAAGCTCGGATATAATCCGTACAAAGCTGTCAATATCTGTGAAATCTCTGTAGACAGACGCAAAGCGAATATACGCCACCTTGTCTATCTTTTTAAGCCTGCGTAAAACAAGCTCGCCTATCTCATCGGAGCTGACCTCGCGGCGGAACTGATTTTTCAGCTCCTGCACGATATCCTCGACCATGTTTTCAAGATCCTCTATCTGCACGGGTCGCTTGACGGTAGCTCTCGCAAGCCTGTTTACAAGCTTGTCCCTGTCAAACGGCTCAAGCGTGTTATCCTTTTTAATTACCATCAGCGGTATGTTTTCCACTATCTCGTAGGTGGTAAAACGGCACTTGCATTGCAGGCACTCTCTCCGACGGCGTATTTTGTTGTCAGCGGGACGCGAATCGATAACCTTGCTGTCTTCATAGCCGCACTCCGGACACTTCACAATATCACTCACTTTCGATAGGGTTTCCATGGTTATCGTATTAAAACCGAAAACCAATATTCTTATCTAATTTTAACATACATGAAAACAAATTTCAAGCGTTTTCATGAAAATTACACCGGAAAATTACACTTTGTGATAATGAATATTGAGCAGTTTTTCCAGAGTTTTCACACACGTTGCAAGGTCGTCATAGCTGCTGTAATTCTCCCTGTACAGCTCGACAATCAGTGCACCGTCATAATTAAGTCCGTCCATCACCCGAAACAGCCGCTCAAAGTCAAAATCGCCCGTGCCTATCGGCAGGCAGTCTCCTCCCTTACTTCCGTCGCTTACATGAAGATGCACGGTCTTGTCACCGAGAGCGTCGATAATCTGAAATATATCCAGATTGCTGCGCCGTGCCTGCTTCAGGTCTATAACAAATCTAACCTCGTCACCCAGCTGCTCCGACATATTTTTAAGAAAGCTAAGACTGCTGCTCTTACAGTAGCAGATGTTTTCCTGTGCTACGGTTATCCCCTGCGCCACGCCCTCGCGGTAGAGCCTCAGATACCGCTCCATGTACCGCTCGTCAGGTACGTTTGAGCTGAGTATCGCACCGTGCAGGACAAATATTTTCGCGCCGAGCAGGTTCATCACCTCAAAATAGTGCTTGTAGATGTCTAGCAGATATTCGGTTCTGCGCGGGTAGTTTCCGAACAGAAACAGCGTCTCCATAGGAGAAGAAAACGGGTGCACGGATTTTACACTCATGCCGAAGCTGCCGAGCGTTTTTCTCATATCGGAAAAAACTGCGCCGTCAAGCTCATCCACCGAGTTTATGAATATTTCAACGTTTTTTACGCCCCTTACGGCAAGCTCGTAGAGTGCCTTTTCCGTTTCGAGCGGATAGAGGCAGGCTGTCGAAGCACCGATATTCATTTGCATCTCCCTTTCTAGCTGTTGATAGAATTATATATCATTCCGATAGCTGAAATAATCATAGGCAGTATATAGATTACAAGCAGTACCCCGCACAGCAGGACGTACACGCCCAACCTGCAAAGCTTATCCGCCTTTAGAATCAGCAAATCAAGCCTTTTGCGGAATATTATCCACAAAGCGCAAAGCACAACGCCTATTCCGCTTATCAGCAGTCCCATATTAAAGCCGACCGGCGTGAAGTAAAGGCGTATGTTGTTTTCGCCCTCACTCAGGGCTATTGCCATAAAGCCGGTAAACGCGCGGTAGATTTCTGTTTCCTCGCCGTTTATATACGCTTTGAAGCCCTTATCGTAGGGTACCGAAATATACAGATACTGCCCCGCTGCGGCGTCTGTCACCGTGCCGCTTATCTCTCTGCCGTCCACCGTTAGACCCGCCGTCTTGGCTCCTTCAATGACCTCGCTCAGCTTTTCGTGCGACAGTCCGTACAGTCCGAAGCTTGAACAGTAGGTGGACTTTGACAAGTCAACATCAATGCTTATCGCCTCGTTTTCGTAGGTGCCGAGTTCGAGCAGTCCGTTGGTGTCGGCATTCGGATAGGTGAGGTTTACCTTTATGCCGTTTACATAGATTGCAAACGAGTTGTAGATATGCTCTCTTACGTTTCTCGTCACAAGGTCAAAGCAGTCAAAATACAGAGTCTGCTTTCCGTCAATGTATATCTTGTAGGACAGCGTAGCGGTGCGGTTTTTATTCGCCGGCGCAAAGCTGTAGATACCGTCGCTGTAGGTGTAGGTTATATTGCGCTCGCCTGTCGGCTCGTACTTTGTAAACAGGTCGCTGTCGCTGCCGAAAAGAACCCTTGATATATATTCCTGAAGCTCTATGCGCTCGCCTGCGGGCAGCTCCTCCTGCAAGGACATATCGCTGTCGGTGATTATGCCGAGCGGCAGATAGTATTCGCTCTCAAAAATCGAGTAGTTTTTATCACGGTAAATTACCGGCTCGCGGGCGGTGAATTGTTCGATATAGTACTTTATCGACATGACCGCGTCGGTCAGCAGTGTGCCTCCGTTTCCGGTTACCTCCATCCAGTAGGACGAGTAGCCGAGCCGCTTCATCGCGAACATATAGTTCTCACTTGTGAGCGAGGTATAATGTGCTATAGTGCTGTAGCCAAGTCCTCCGATAAGATTTGCGTCAAAGTATTTTCGCTGTGACTGCTTCAGCTTTACGCGGTAAAAGTCGCTGTCTGCGGGGATTTTATCCTCCAGCGCAACTGCGTTTGTGTACTGCGTGGGGTTGTAGTCTGCTGACGCGATATACACATTGGCATTGAAAAAACACTCAAACGCGGTTATGCACGCAAGCGCGACAACTAACAGCCTGTAGGACAGCTTTTTCATCACGCCTATGCTCAGCACATACAAAAACAGCACCGCAAAGCCGCAGGCTATTATCAAAAGCAGTAAAAACGAGTTGAAGCTGCCCCACAGCGTAGTCGGATATGAGTCGAGCTCTTCGGCGTAGTTGTAGTAATACCATATTGAAAACACTCCGAAGCCTATTATAGCTATAAAACCGGGTATTGCAAGGCAGGGGCTGCTCTTTTTGCAAAAATCATCAGGCGTAAGATGTTTAAGCTTGGTTGCCGCGTAGATAAGCAGCATAAATGTCGTGATATAGCCGTATCGCATAGGGAACGCCATATAGTCGCCCGTATGCCACATCTTGTTTATCGGCTCGAAAATGACCGGCAGCAGCATTAAAATGAACAGCGCCGCATACAGCCTGCTGCTCCTGCTTTTGCGCCTTGCGAAAAACATCACAAGCGCCGCCACCCCGAAGCCGGTGCAGAAAATAAGCGGGAGATTTGTGTAGATACCCGTAAATATTGAGGCATCAAACAATCCCTTTATTATATTCGAGCCGCGCGCCGATGACAGATACTGTGCAAAGGACGGCAGCCATACCACAGCCGACAAAAGCGCGGCAATTATGCAGGCTACCGCAAAGCGCGGAGCTATGCCCTTTGTGTTTCTTCTGCGGTTTATAAACAGATAGAGGCCGAAAAACAGTATCGTAAACAGCACTACCATGTAGCTGAGATAGTAGTTCAGCACCAGCATACCGACAAGGCAGAAAACAAGCCCGCGTGTTTTTCCCCGCTTTATAAGAGCTTCAAACGAGATAAGCAGCAGCGGGAAAAAGTACATTACATCAAGCCAGACCGTGTTCTGATAAAACAGCATGGCAAAGCCGCTGAAGGCATACATCACGCTGAACAGCATACCGTAGAACAGGTTCAGCTTTTTGTGACAATGACGGAAATACGCGTTCGCAGTAACAGCGCACAGCATCATTTTCAGCATGGTGAGTATGTTCATAAACACCAGCATATCCACCTTGTCAACAAACATGACAAGAAATGTCAGCGGACTTGATATAAAGAACAGAAATACGCCGTAAAAATTCATGCCCGACGCATTCTGCATATTGAAGAAAAAGTCGCCCTTGCCGGCAAGTATATCCTTGAAGTCGAGCATAAGCGGGACTACCTGCTGATGCATATCGCAGAGCGCGAGTGTCCTGCCGCCGAACGGGTACATATCGTTGAGAGCAAAAACCGTCAGCATGAGTGCCATGACGAAAAGCGGCGGTATGATAAGGGTAAATAATCTGCGCCAATCCTTAAACAGTGATATTAAATTGTTTCTGAAATTATTCAATGAAGTTGTTAAAATGACTTTTCCCTCCGTAGAATTAAGCACCTGAAAATTGAAATAGTAAAACATGAATTGCCGCCAAAAGGCGGCAATTCAGCTTGTCGAAAAAGTGATTTTTCGACAAGCTGTCAGACTTCGAGAAACACGCGCAGACGAGGAAAAAGCCGCCGTAGGCGTACAAAGGTACGGTAGGCGGCTTTTGACGAAGTAAGCAAAAACGCTTTCGGAGAGCCGATGTGAGGCTCTCCGAAACTTATAAAAAAGCAACCTATAAATCAATCTCAATTATTTGAAAAAACTGCGATTTTGCGGTGCGTGGGTTTATCGACAGTCTGAATTGCCGCCAAAAGGCGGCAATTACGTTATGTTATTATAAAATTACACCATCAGCTTCTTGGGGTCAACATTTCCCTTTGAGGCAAGATTCTTCTGGCTCTTGTCCGCAGGCTTATCCGTGCCGGTATAGTTCTTGCCGTGCTTTTCCTGCCAGAGTACCCACAGCGGACCCGAAATGCAGATTGACGAATATGTTCCGCATACAAGACCCACAACCATAGGTATAGCAAAGGTCATAATCGAGGTTACGCCGCAGATTGCACATACTACGCAGATAGTAAGCACCGCAAAGCCGGTGGTAAGCGTGGTGTTTATCGAACGTGTGATAGACTGAGTGATACTCATGTTTACCAGCTCGCGAAGCGATATTGTGTTGCCGTAAAGGTTGCGGTTTTCTCGGATACGGTCGTAGATAACGATTGTGTTGTTTATCGAGTTACCAAGTACCGTCAGGATAACCGCCATAAAGTTCGCGTCTATCGGGAAGCGGCAGAACACGAACACCGCGTAAACCATGAATACGTCGTGTACCAGCGCAACCAGCGCAAACACGCCGGCCGAAAGACCACCGATGTTTTTAAATCTGAACGCGATATAGATTACCAGCAGTACAAACGAGAACAGTACCGCAACAAGGCACTTTAAGAAGAACTCCGAGCCTGACGAGGGGTTTACGTCCTGGCTGTTTACAAGCTCAAGATTGTTGTCTGCAAAAGTTTCTTTAAGCTTGTCGGAAATCTCGGTCTGTACGTCTGCGGTAAGCCCCTCTGACGAGGAGAAGGAAATCTGCACCGTGTTTGCCGAGCCGTTTACGGCTGTACCGGTAGTTACCGTTACAGCGCCGAGATTGTTCTTCTCAACCTCTGATTTTACCGCGTTTGTATCAATTTCACCGTCATAACTGTAGGTCAGCATTGTACCGCCCTTGAACTCGATAGCCATTTCTACGCCTAAGATGCAGTTGGCTATGATAGTTACCGCAACGATAACTATAGGAATAGCGAAAAGAATTTTTCTTATTCCGATAAAGTCGATTACCTTTTTCTTATTCATTTACAGCACCGCCTTTCGCAGCCGCCTTTTCTGCGGCGAGTTTCTTAGCGGATTTGCCGCCGTAAAGAACAGGGTTTCTGAAGGGCTTGAATCTCGACAGCGACATTGTCATAAGTCTTGCGGCAAATATACCGAACAGGAAGTTCAGTATTACGCCTACCATCAGAGTATAGCCGAAAGAGTAAATCGTACCCTCTGTCGAAGCGCCGAACATGAAGAATATCGGCTTTAAGATAGTAGATGCAAGGCTGTCGGGAGTGCCGAACGCGCCCATCAGTATGATAGCTACGATAATCATTGTGATGTTACCGTCAAATACCGCGCTGAACGCTCTCTTGTAGCCTGTCGCGATAGCACCGTCTATGGTCTTGCCGCTGTTTATCTCTTCCTTGATACGCTCACCCGTGATTACGTTTGCGTCAACGCCCATACCTATCGCGAGAATGATACCCGCGATACCGGGTATTGTAAGCGTAAAGCTGTTTGCAAACGAGAAAAATCCCGTGATAGCGCAGAATGTACCCGCAGCCTGTCCGATAAGAGCAATTACTGCAATTACGCCGGGCAGACGGTAGAAAGCAATCATAAATATTGCGATAATTCCGAATGCGATAAGTCCGGCTATTGCCATCGCGTCACGCGCTCCCGTACCGAGCGTAGGCGAAATTGTGCTGAAGCTTGAGGTTTCAAGCTTGAAGGGCAATGCGCCGCCGTTTATCTTGTTTGCAAGCTCCTGTGCCTCTTCGGCTGTAAAGCTGCCGCTGATAATCGCGTTTCCGTCTGTGATGTGTGCGCTTACGGTAGCCGCTGAAATACACTCATCGTCCATGTAGGTCGAGATGTAGCCGCCGCTCTCTTTAAGACGTCCGGTAGCGTCCGCAAACGCCTCTTTTCCGCTGTCCTTGAGAGTAAGGCTTACAATAGGCTCGTATTCGCTGCTTGAGCCACTCTTGGGCTGATATAAAGCCTCTGCCTTTTCTACATCCTTACCGGATATGATAAGCGGTAAATCCTCGTAGGTCTGGCCGTCGGAAAGATCACTTTCTCTGCCCTCGCGGAAGGTAAGCAGCGCGGTAGCGCCAAGCTCTTTTACCGCTTCTTCGGGGTCAAAGCTCTCGTCCTCTGCCTGCCAAGGGAAGCGGACAATTATCTTATCGCTGTTGTAGTCAACATAAAGCTCGTAGTCTGTGATGTTGTTTCCGACAAGTCGCGTCTCGACAATGGATTTTGCCGCGTTGAGCTCGTCATCGGTCGCATCGTAATCCGCAGGCGAGGTGAAGGTTACGTCTACACCGCCTCTGATATCAATACCCCAGCGGATGTCTCCGACACCTCTTATATGAGTTGTCGAAAAGTCACCGTACTGAGTATGTATGCCGAAAAATACTATGCCTGTAAATGCCAATATGAGTATCAGCACGATAAAGAAAACAGGCTTTGCTACTCGTTTCAAATGTCTTTCACTCCATTTCTGCGCCCTTTGCGCAAAAGTTTTTATTTTATACAGTATTGTATTATACTATAAATGCCGCGATTAGTCAAGACAAATTCCACAAAAGCCGCCGATTACAGAAAAAATCTGCCATAAACACACTTTACAATCAGAGTATTCCCCATAAGGCGGCAATAATGCGTAAATATAGTCAGTCTGTAGAATTATACCGATAGCTCCGCCTTTTCGCCGAGCACGTCCTTATTCTTTTCAAGCACCGGCTTTATGCACTCTGTAAGGAATGCGTCAACCTGCTGCGGGCATCTGCCGGTGAAGTTCTCGGGGACGAGCATTTCCTCGATTTCTTCCTTGCTGATACCGAACGCAGGGTCGGCGGCAATTCTGTCCACGAGGTCGTTTTCTCCGCCCTCTTCCTTTATTATCTTGCCTGCCGCTATGCTGTGCTGTCTGATTTTTTCGTGAAGCTCCTGACGGTCGCCGTTCATCTTTTCTACGGCTCTCATCATGATGTTTTCGGTAGCCATGAACGGCAGCTCTCTCATCACTCTTGCTCTGATTACCTTAGGATAAACAACCAGTCCGTCGGTGATATTCAGCATGATGTTGAGGATAGCGTCCACCGCGAGGAAGCCCTCAGCCACCGATATGCGCTTGTTTGCGCTGTCGTCCAGCGTGCGCTCAAACCACTGTGTACCTGCGGTAAACGCGGGGTTCAGCGTATCTATCATCACATAGCGCGCAAGCGAGGTTATTCTCTCCGCCCTCATCGGGTTGCGCTTATACGGCATAGCAGACGAGCCTATCTGATTTTTCTCAAACGGCTCCTCCATCTCCTTGAAGTTTGCGAGGATACGCAGGTCGTTTGAGAACTTAGAGCAGCTCTGCGCGATACCGCCGAGCACGTTTACTATCCGGCTGTCCACTTTTCTCGAATAGGTCTGACCGCTTACGGGTACGCACTTTTCAAAGCCCATTTCCTTTGCGATGAGCTTTTCAAGCTCGACTACCTTTGCATCGTCTCCGTGTGCAAGCTCCATAAAGCTTGCCTGAGTGCCGGTTGTTCCTTTTTGGCCGAGCAGCTTTAAGTTAGACATCTGATACTCTAAATCTTCCAGATCCATCAACAGCTCGTTCATCCACAATGTCGCGCGCTTGCCTACGGTGGTGAGCTGTGCAGGCTGGAGGTGCGTGTAGGCAAGGCAGGGCATACTCTTGTATTTATCGGCAAACGCCGCGAGGTTAGCCAGCACGTTTACAAGCTTTCTGTGCACAATCTTCATAGCGTCGCGCATAACGATAACATCGGTGTTGTCACCGACATAGCAGCTTGTCGCGCCGAGATGTATTATACCCTTTGCCTTAGGGCAGCACGCGCCGTAGGTGTGAACATGAGCCATGACATCGTGTCGGAGCAGCTTTTCTTCCTTTGCCGCCATGTCAAAGTCAATATCGTCGATATGCGCCTCAAGCTCCTCTACCTGCTCTTTGGTCACGCCGCCGAGCCCGAGCTGCATTTCTGCACGGGCAAGCGCCACCCACAGTCTGCGGAAGGTAGAAAACTTCTTCTGTGCCGAAAAGGTATACTGCATTTCCTCGCTCGCATACCGCGTACAGAATGGGCTTTCGTAGGTTTCATAATTCGTCATTGATATAGTACCGTCCTTTTCTTCGGTTTTTTACTGATTTGCCGCTTGTCCCGCAAAATCGGACAAGCACATAGAAATACTATTATATTTTAGCACAAAATCCGCCCGCAGGCAATAGAAAATCGGAATATTTTTGAATAATATGCGAAAATTTGCGGAGATTACTCGGATTATCAAAAATTTTTCGGATTTTTTTAAAAAATGTATTGACAAAACGCGAAAAGGCGTGTATAATATTATCTGTTATCTGGGTGTGGCGCAGATTGGTAGCGCGCTACCTTGGGGTGGTAGAGGTCGCAGGTTCAAATCCTGTCACTCAGACCAAATAAAGGCTTGGGCTTTCGCCCGAGCCTTTATTTTATCTATGTGCCGCGCATTTGAAGCTCATGTAATAAGCCAGACAGTCAAATAAAGCCAACGATGCCTATAAGCACAACCCCGCAGCAGATTGACTTGTCAATCTGTGCAGACTGTCGATAAACTCACGCACCGCAAAAACGCAGTTTTTTCAAATAATTGAG
>CAMEKZ010000065.1 GCA_945921635.1 uncultured Clostridia bacterium | reverse complement strand
ATCCTTTAAAATCTGCTCGTTTTTCTCAGGCTCAACGTCAAGACGCGCGCCCAACGCCTCTAAGCAGTCCGCAGTGCCGCATTTACTTGATGCCGCGCGGTTTCCGTGCTTTGCGACATGAACGCCCGCCGCGCTCAGTACAATCGCGCAGGTGGTCGAGATATTGAAGCTGTCCGACTTGTCACCGCCCGTGCCGACTATCTCGAACGCTTCGCTGTTATGCGGCACTTTTGTGCAGTATTTTCTCATAATATCCGCCGCCGCGGTGATTTCGTCAATACTCTCGCCCTTTATTGACAGTGCCGTAAGAAAAGCCGCCTTCTGCGCCTCACTCACCTCACCGCCCATGATTTTATCAAACGCCGCCGCTGTAGCCTCTCTGCTAAGCGACTGACCCTTTACAAGCTGTGCTATTTCCTGCTTTAACATGATTTTTACCTTACCTTTCATATTCCGTTAAATGTTTAAAAAGTTTTCAAGTATCTGTCTGCCCTCGGGGGTCATTATCGACTCGGGGTGGAACTGTACTCCGTACACCGCTAGGGTCTTGTGCGCAACCGCCATTATCTCGTTGTCACTCGACATACCGAGTACCTCAAGGCAGTCGGGGAGCGCCGTCTTATCCGCCGCAAGCGAATGGTAGCGTGCCGCCTGTATCGTCTTTCCAAGTCCCTTGAACAGCGGGTGGCTATTGTTTATCGTTATCGTCTCGGCTTTTCCGTGTACCAGCTTTCCCGCGTGGATTACCTTGCCGCCGAATGCCTCGCAGATAGCCTGATGTCCCAGACACACACCGAGTATCGGTATTTCTCCTGCAAGCTCCTTTATTATCTCGATGCAGTTTCCTGCGTCGGAGGGCTTTCCGGGACCGGGAGAAATAATGATATGCGTGGGCGCGAGCGTTCTTACATCATCGGGTGTTACCTCGTTGTTCCGCACGGTCTTTATATCGCTGTTTATCGTGCCGGCAAGCTGATAAAGATTGTATGAAAAACTGTCAAAATTGTCTATAAGTAAAATCATGACGAGATACCTCCCTCGGCAAGCTGAATAGCCTCGACTACCGCTTTTGCCTTATTTATGCACTCTGTATGCTCATTTTCGGGTATGCTGTCCGCGACTATTCCCGCGCCGCTCCTGATAAACAGTCTGCCGTTTTTCTTAAACGCAAGGCGTATCGCTATGCAGACATCAAGATTTCCCGAAAGGTCAAGGTAGCCTATCGCGCCGCCGTACACGCCGCGCTTGTTGTTTTCAAGCTCGTTTATTATCTCGCAGGCGCGGATTTTCGGCGCGCCCGAAAGCGTTCCCGCGGGGAGTATCGAGTCCACCGCGTCAAGCGCCGTAAGGCCGTCAGCTATCTCGCCGCGCACCGATGAGCCAATGTGCATAACCTTTGAAAAGCGCTGTATCTCCATGTACTTTTCAACCTCAACGCTGCCGAATCGGCTGATTTTTCCGATGTCGTTTCTTCCAAGGTCAACCAGCATATTGTGCTCTGCCTTTTCCTTTTCGTCTGCGAGCAGCTCTTTTTCGAGTGTCTTGTCCTCTTCCTCGGACTTTCCTCTGGGGCGTGTGCCCGCAAGCGGATAGGTGTGCAGCACACCGTCCTCCAGTCTTACAAGCGTCTCGGGTGACGCGCCCGCCATCTCTATATCGTCACTTGAAAAATAGAACATATACGGCGAGGGGTTTTCGGTACGCAGTACGCGGTAAACGTCAAACAGGCTGCCCTCTGCCTTTGCGTCAAGACGGTTTGACAAAACCACCTGAAAGATGTCGCCGTCATAGATGTACTGCTTTGCCTTTTCCACCATCGCGCAGTAGCGCTCCTTGCTGAAAAGCGGGGTTATCTCGGATTTCAGCTTCAGTGGCTCAAAGCTTGACGGAGTGCCGTTTAAGATAAGGTCGCATATCGTGTCAAGCTCCTCGCAGCCCTTTTTGTAGTTGTTTTCTATATCATCGGTTTTGATATTTACTATTACAAAGATTTTCTGCAGGTGGCTGTCAAATGCGATAACCTTATCAAACAGCATAAGGTCAACATCCTTAAAGCCCTCGTTATCCTCGGCGTCAAGGTTCAGCGTCGGCTCGCTGTACTTTATATAATCGTAGGAAAAGTAACCCGCAAGTCCGCCGGTAAAGGTCGGCAGGCCGCTCACCTTGGGGCTTTTATAATCTTCAAGAATTTTGCGGATATAGTCCTTGGGGTTGGTGTTTTCGTAGGTTTTCTCGCCGCCGTTTTTAATAGTCACCGTGCCGTCCGTGCAGGTGATTTCCAGTATCGGGTCGTAGCCTAAAAAGGTGTATCTGCCCCACTGCTTTGTGTTGTCCGCGCTTTCGAGTATAAAGCAATGACGGCTTACGCCTTTAAGTATCGACATTACTTTAAGCGGTGTGTGCATATCGGAGAAAAGCTCCGCCACAATAGGTACGGTCTTGTATTTTCCGTTTTCGCTTAAATTTACCGCATCACTGAGAGTAGTTGTGATTTTTGGTTTAATCATAAAAAATCCCTCCAAGAATTTTTTGTCTCGGAGGAATTTTATAAACAAAAAAGTCCTCGACAAGACATTATCTCGTCAAGGACCGATTAACTGTTGTTATACCGGCGGTGCCACCTTGAATTGCAGAAAAATCTGCCGCTTTGCTGGATACCATCATATCCACGGCAACTAACGTATGCCCCCACGTCATGGAATACTCGGCAAAAGCCTTTGACCATGCCCTCAGCGGTCCATTTAACAGTCCGTTTTGTTTCGGGTTCTCAGCACCCCCGAATCTCTGTATCGTCTGCAACTGTTTTTATCTCCGCCTCAACGGTTTAAAAGTTTCTATATAGAATTATATTCCGTAAAATTCAAAAAGTCAATATCCAACAAAAATTTTTGGCATCTTGCACAAAATGACGCAATTCGGTGAATACTTTATGGTTTTGTATGATATAAACAGCAAAAACGGTCTAGCGAATTGCCAAACCGTTTTATAATTAAATTAGAAAATCTTATTCCTTTACCGAACCCGAAACCAAGTTACTGTAAATAAATTTCTGCATTGAAAGGAAGATAATCAGAGTCGGTATGATACAGATTATAACGCCGGCAAAGATGATTTCCCACTTCGAGCCGTAAGGACCGATAAACTTATACAGCGCGGTCGATACAACCTCCAGTCCGTCGCTTGGCATATAGAGGTTTGCAGTGTAGAAGTCGTTGTAAATGCTTACGAATTTTATCACAAGCACGGTCGCTATAGCAGGACGAAGCATCGGGAGAATGATGCTCCAGTACACCCTCGGGTACGAACAGCCATCTAGTATCGCGCTTTCATCGAGCGAAACCGATATATTGTTGAGGAACTGAATGAAGATATAGATTGATACGATATCCGTGCCTATATAAAGAATAATAGGAGCGGCAAGCGTGTCATAAAGTCCGAGCATATGAACAACCTGGAATACCGTAACCTGCATCGAGATATTCGGCAGTAAGGCCGCGATAAGGAATATCGTCTTTACAAGCCTTGTAAACACCATGTTAAAGCGCTGTACGACAAACGCGGTCATTGTGCCCGTTACGATAGTGCCGAAGCAGGAGAACGCAAGTATTATCGCGGTGTTGAGCAGTCCGCGCATTACGTCGCCCTGTATAAAGGCTGTCTTGAAGTTTTCAAGCTCTATTGCGGCAGGCAAATCAAATGCGCCGCTCGAAAGGAAATCCTCATGGGTTTTCAGCGAGCCGAGCAGTACAACCACAAGCGGGATTACTACAAGCAGGCAGGCAAAAACCAGCACGACATATTTCAGTACCTGAAACAATACACGGACAGCTTTAGGTGTCTCGCGGAATTTGTATTTTGACATATCAAAGGTCTTTTCAGCGGTTTTGTTATCTGTCATATTGCTTCACCTACTTTTCTTCCTTGAAGAATATCTTCTGAATTATCGTTATTACGATAATTATGCCGAGCAGTACAATCGCCATCGCCGACGCAAGTCCGATTTTCTGATACTGGAAGCCGGTCTCAATAGTCTTAATTACAAATGTACTTGTTCCCATCTTACCGCCCGTGATGATATACGGGATTTCAAATACCGATGCGGCACCCTTTATAGCAAGGATAAGCTGGAGTGCGATTATGGTTCTGATGCTTGGGAAGATAATATGCCAGAATCTCTGCCATGCGTTTGCACCGTCAAGGTCAGCCGCCTCGTAAATGTCAGGTGAGATTGACTGTATCGCACCGATGAACATGAGTATATCAAAGCCGATATAACGCCACACCGACGCAAATACAAGGCACCAGTTGTTTATCGAGGTGTTGGACAGCCACTTTACCGGGTCAGCGCCGAACAGCGAAATAATCGTGTTGAGCGTACCTCCATCATCGCCGCGGAAGAAACGCTGGAATATCAACGCTACTGCAACACCGTTCATAAGATAGGGGAAGAAGATAAAGCCCTTGAAAACGCCAGCCAGCTTTATTTTCGAGCAAAGAATAACAGCTATGAACAGCGCAAGTCCGAGCTGGATAAACGAACCTACAAAATAGTAGATACTGTTTAATAGAGTCTGGAGATACGACATATCCGTAAACAGGGTCTTGTAGTTGTCAAAGCCGACCCACTGAACGTTTACGCCGAGCTGGTCTCGCTGCTGAAAGCTGAAAATGAACATATTGATAGCGGGGATAACAGTAAATAAAACCAGCAGAGCAACAGGTATCGCCAGAAACAGGATAGTGGTCATATATTTCTGACCGGTATATCCGCGCAGCCATTGTCCGAGGGTGCGCTTTTTTACAGCGGGAGCAGATACATTTGCCATGTTTGCCCGTCCTTTCAAAATTTGTCTTTAGGGATAAATTTTTACAGTACTCCCATTAAAGCAAAATCGGAAAGGTGTTACCCTCTCCGAATTTGCTTTGTGTTTGGAGTATCTATGAAGAAAATACGATAGCGGAGTTAATTAGCTGTTAGCTTCGAGGTATGCAGCAAGTTCAGCATTAGCGTCTCTTGTAGCATTCCACTTAGCGTTTACAGCGTCGATGATTTCCTTGAAGCCTGCGTCACCCTTACCAGCGAAAGCAGCCTCAGCCATCTGGAGCTTGAAGTTTGCAGCATCGCCCTGCCAGATACCTACCTCGGATTCCTTGTCTATTGCATCCCATACGCCTGTCAGACCATCGGGAGCAGTTGCCTTCTCGAAGAATTCACAATCAGAGAAAGCTGTGAGGTAGTCAGGCATCTCGCTGCCCTGAAGTGTGTTGATTCCGCCCTCAGCCTGAGAGAAGCCGGACTCAGCTATGAACCATTCGATATACTTCTTAGCGAGATCCTTGTGTGCGTCATCAACATTCTTGTTGATTCCGAGGCAGTAGTCAGAAGTTGTTTCTGCATACTGCTTGCCATCCTTGGAGAAGGGAGCGGGCATATATGCTATATCATCGGGATTAAGACCGTTTTCTTCAGCAATCTGCTTGAACTGTGATACAGCCCATGAACCCATTGTCATAGTAGCAACCTCGCCCTTAGCTATCATAAGCTTAGAACCTTCCCAGTCGGAAGATACGGGGTCTGCCTCAATGAGAGAAGAATCGGAGAAGATGTCGTACATCATCTTGAATACGTTGTAGTAAGCGTCACCCTCGATAAAGAGATCTTCTTTATTTGTGAGCTTCTTGTTTTCAAATTCAGCATCGCCGGAAGCTGACATTACAAGGCTGCACCACTGAACCAATGTCCAGCTGCCGTCTTTATAGTTTGTGTAGTAAGGAATTGTATCGGGGAACTTTTCCTTGATGAGCTTTAAGTCAGCGATGAATTCTTCTGCTGTCTTAGGAAGGGTTGTTACGCCTGCTTCTTCCCATACTCTCTTGTTGTAGCAGATACCGCCTGAAACAGCACCAACGTGTGCAAGGCCGTATACTGTGCCGTCAAACATCTTCTTGTCAGCCCATCTGTACTTATCCTTGAGCTCGTCATAAGAACCGAGAGGTTCAAAGAAGTTTGAAAGGTCAGCGAGCTTTACTGTATCGGGGATCATCAAAACGTCGCCGTAATCCTTGGTGTTCATCATTGTAGGAACATCCTGAGCGTAGTCCTTGAATGCCTGATATTCAACTGTGCAGTTGTACTTCTCTTCAAAAGCGTCAGTCATCTTATCGAGTGAGCCGTCGTCCTTACGGTCTGTACGGTGTGTCAGAACTTTAAGAGTAAGCTTTTCGCCTGAAGGCTCGGTTGACTCTTCGCCGGAAGTTGCATCTGTTGAAGTTGCTGATGATTCTTCCTTGGAAGAAGCGGTTGAGCTTGTTGAAGATGTTGAAGTTGTCGACTGGCAGGCAGCGAGAGAAACTGCTGCGCTTGCGGCAAGAATGCCGGCCATAATTCTTTTAAGTTTCATTATTATCCTCCTGTTGCGGCAAGAACGAAGTTTAATTGTGTTAGGTAAATTTAATTTTTTATTCCTGCCCTAATTCACTTAATATTATACCAAAAATTTAGCTAATGTCAACCGCACAACTAGGATTTTCGGTAAATGTTTATAATATTTTTTTGTTTTTTCAGTGATATTCACCAATATCAAACCATATTACAAACGCTTACAGTAATTTATTAAGTAAATTTTGTGTAATATATAAACTTATTTTCATGCAAGGATTTTCAGTTCACTATTATCATGCCGATTTTTTAAGCAACTATTCATAAAAAATAAAATAAAGCCTCCGGAATTAAGGGAAGTAGTCATAAAGAAGTAAAATCCTGAAAAGAATTATTTTCTTCTCAGGATTTTTTTCTCACAGATAAATTGAAAATTATCTATGAGAACGCATCATATTCTTAATTTCCTCAATATCACTATTAAACATTATATAGTCATACACAATGCGATTGCTCAATGCTTTTTTCAATAACTCCTTGTCTACGCCATCAATAATATCTGCCCATGTTTTCTTTACTGTTTGATTCATTTGCTTCAAGAGCTTTGTATCATACCTTTTTCTTTCAGCATCGTCAACAGGATATCCTTCGCCAAAAGGACCGTCGAATAATTTATTTAATGTGCATTGAAGATTTATTTCTCCAAGCCATCCCCAGTTAAGTCCCAATGGCAGCGATACAGCATTGCCGTTGTTAATTCTTCCGAATAAAAATGCGTCTTGCGGAGTGGGAACGTAGCCGCATAATACACCGGGTAAGCTATTACACGCCAGCATCATACCCTGACCGGACGAACATCCTGTCACTATAAAATCTACAGCTCTGCTTGAAAGTAATAAACTGACGCAGATAGCAATTTCAATATACGAAAACTGTTGTAAAGAATCATCAAACACACCAAAATTAACTACTTCATGACCAAGAGTTTTCGCCGTCTTTGTCACGCTCTCAAAAATAATACTATTCTTTTCTTTTTGTGACGATGCCTGAATTACTCCTATCTTCATGCCCATCCTTACCTCCACAACTTTAAATTCTTCTCTGAGTTGTTATATCTCTGTACTATATTCGTTTTGCAAACGATACACGCTCCTTCAATTCGTGAAATCCATTTTTCTGATAAAAGCCATAAGCAGGTACATTATTCTCTGTTTGCAAGAAAATTTGCACCAACCCAATTTCTTTTATTGCTTTTTCGATTTCTTTTATAAAATAAGTTTCTATGCCATTTCCTTGCTTATCTGTCTGTATGCATAATTCATCGATATAATATTCTGTACCGGAATACCAATGCCTAATATGCCCCATAGATATACCTATCAATTTATCATCTTCGAATAAACCATATACCAATGAATTACTTTGTCCGACTAAGTCAGACAAATACAAATCCAACTGTTCTTTGTTTGACCAATCATCATTCCAAGGTTCGATTGTAAATACACCTGTAAACAACTTTTTTATGACCTCTATTTCATTCATTCATATTCTCTTAAAGCTGTACATTTACACATATCCTCTCTGCTACAAATTCTTATTCATCTGTAAGTTTATTATAACAAAGCCAACATAAAAAGTCAATGACACAAGCAACGCAAAGCCACTTTTGACATTAATATCAAAAGTGGCTTTATAGTACTTCTATATGACTATCCGACATAAACCGGAGGTTTTCAAAAATCAAATCTTAATACTTTCTGAACTTCTGTACCGCCATAACCGCAAGCGCGCACACGGTATTGTAAATCGTAATCACACTCGGCACAATAAACGAGGTCTGCCTGAACAGTATCAGGAACAGACAAAGCACAACTCCGAGCGCCGCGCCGCAAATCATAAGCTGCTTTGACAGCATAAAGTCCTTGGAGAGAGTTTTCGCCGCTAGGATGCCTCTCGCGAATGACGTGAACGTTCCGCAGGTGGACAGCTCGCCGCTTCCCTTTGATGTGTATTTCGTGCAGGCGTTGTATTCTTCGTGCGCATCGTGCGGCAGTATCTTTATAAGCTCGGGGTCAAGCTCGAACAAATCAGCAAGCTTTTCTACAGTCACTACCGAGTCGGTCGTGCGAATAAGCAGGGTAATGTTCTTTTTCTGGAGCTGCTGCATATAGCTCTTTATTTCGGGATTCGGAGACATACCGATTACAAACATCGCGACAACCTCGCCGCTTACCGCAAGATATACCGGCTCAAATTCCGAGCCGCAGTACTTGTTTTCGTTTTTCAGCGACGGCAGGTCGATATTATGTGTTTCCATGAGCGCACGTCCGCCAAGCATAACACGCTTTGTTCCTATCCAGCCGGTTACACCGCAGTTGTCCTCGTAAATGCAGTTATCCACCTTCTGGAGCAAATCCTTGTTTCCGAGGGTTACATCGTAGAAAAGATATGACAGTATGCCATCGGTGTGTATGGAGATGCTCGCCGCCATCAGAATTGCGTCCTCTACGCTAATTTTTATCACGGATTTTTTCTTCTGGCAGCGCTTTACGCGGTGCATAACCACGCTTCCTGCGGGGAAAAGGGTCTTTGCGTCTACCATTACGGTATTTACTTCGGCAAACTTTGTTGCCGCCTCATATCCGAGAAGTGCCGTGTTGCACTCGCTGAGCTGCTTTGACGCTCTGCTGAGCGGTCTGTTTATAATAAGCAGGATTGAAAAAGGAGACGCAGCGGTGATAACCGCTATTGCCGAGCTTATCGCCCAGAATATCGGATTTTCTCCGGTTATCTCAATCGGGAATGCGCTTGCAAACGGGTTGAAGTACGCAAGCACGCCCGCAAGCAGTCCGAGCACTATCGATATAGGGACGAGCCGCGCAGAAAGTCTGTCTGCCGCGTCATCACAGTAGCTCGACTTTAAAAAATCGGTCAGAAATTCGGTCTTACGCATTGCCGCTATAACCGGCATACGGTCGGACACAGCGCGGGTGAGCGCAGATACGCTCGCCTCGTTGTCAATTATATCGGCGTAATATTTCGTGCTGTCACCCGATACGAATTTAAAGTTCCGCTTCGCCCTGACTATCATGTACAGCTTGCCAATTGTGTTGAATATCAGAGAAACAAGCGCCGTGGAGATATAAATATAAGTGTGTCCCAGCTTAAAGGACTGCATATCTATAAGCGCGATTACGCCGCCCACAATCGACAGCGCAGCAGTTACCGCACAGACCGAGTCACAGTCCGCCTTACCCGTGAACAGCTTGATTAAGCCGTTGCTGATAACGGTGGAGCAGGTGGCAAAGCCAAGCACTCCGCATACAAGATAGATATAAACCAGCGAGTTTGCGTCGCCGCGTATGTTCATGAAATTGAATGTGCCGTCCATACTGAGCACGCCGAACAGGTTAAAATCGTTCAGTGCCGCGATAAAAAGTGAAATCAGCGTAATAACCGACAGTAAAGCCATTCTGACCTTCAGTCCCTTATGACTTGCACATAAATCCGCCCAGATCTGACCTGTGCTGTCATAATCGTCAAATTCTTCCTCGGCGTCCTCCTCGGTTTCTTCGGTGCTTTCCTCCGCGGCGCTGTCATCCTCAAGCACAAAATCCTTCAGCTTGTGCTTTTTTGCGGCAGACAGCTCGTCGCGCTTTTCCTGCTCTATGACGGGGTTTTCCTCGGGGAGCGCTCCTGTCGCCTCGATAATCTGCTTTTTATAATCGATATTAAGCGGGTGCGCGATTACGGTAGGCTTTCCTTTTATGTCGCCGAGCGTGATTGTACGGTGAGTTTTAAGGTTCTCGCGGCGCTTTTCTTCAAGGCTCTTATTCAGCTTTTCAATAAGCGCAGTAGTGCCCTTTCTCGCCGGATACTCCTTTACGGGGGCATTTTCCTCGTCCTTTTTATCGTCAACCTTCTGCGCGATGTCTGTTTTTGCCGGCGGGATAGCCTTTAAATCCTCGCCCGCTATACCCTGTGTGTTTCCGGCGTACATACCGCTGAACTCGGACACGGGGGCTAAATCCTTTTCCTTTGCCTGTGAGATAACCTTTTCCTTTACCTCGAGCGGGTTTACCATATCCAGCATATCATCGGGATTTGTGTTTTCGCGCTCTTTTTCCAGCATAAGCCTGCGCTTTTCCGCTTCAAGCTTCAGCCGCTGTTCGCGCTGTTCCTCGGTTTCTATCTGAAGCTCAGGTTCCTCCGCCTTTTTCTTCGACTCGGGCTCGGGAGCTTTTTCCGTAACCTGTTCACGCTTTTCAAAATATTTGTCCTCTTCCTCTTCGGATATGGCAAAGGTATCGGTCTCACTCAGCACCTTTTCGACGTCGGACATACCGCCCGTGAGCTTTCCAAGCTCCAGGTCGCGTGATACCCTGTCAACACCCTTGCGGCTGACTTCATCGTAAGCGGAAAAATCCGCAGAAATATCCGACTTTTTATCCGTCGCGGGATTTTGTATTCCTTTTATAATAGATGTTGCCGACATATCGTCCGATATGCCGCTTAATATAGAGGTAGCGGTAAGGTCGCCCGAGCCGCCCTGATATGCGTCCGAGGAGCCACCGGCTTCATTTTTGTTCTTACCGTTTTTCTTGGCGTCAAGCTCCGCTAAAATATCATCTATTGAATAATCAGCCATAAATGAGCGTCCTTCCTTTCATCATCTGTACTTTACCGCCTCGTACATGAGTATACCCGCGCTGACCGAGGCGTTAAGCGAGTTTACCTTGCCGTACATCGGCAGAGATAATATCATATCGCAGTTTTCCCGCACGAGCCGTCCGAGCCCAAAGCCCTCCGAGCCTATCACAAGCGCCACAGCGCCCGATAAATCGGCTTTTTGTACGGGCGTGCCGTCCGCCTCTGCTCCGTACACCCAGATATTCTGCTTTTTGAGCTGTTTTATCGTATCTGCAAGATTTGACACACGCGCTATTTTTATCCATGCTGCCGCGCCCGCCGAGGTCTTGAACACCGTCGAGTTTACTGCGGCGCTCCTGCGCTTGGGGATAATGATGCCGTCCGCACCCGACGCCTCTGCGGTACGGATAATCGCGCCGAGATTGTGCGGGTCCTGTATCTCATCGCAGATAATGATGAACGGCG
>CAMEKZ010000064.1 GCA_945921635.1 uncultured Clostridia bacterium | reverse complement strand
TTCGGTCAGAACAACGCGCAGTTCAACCAGAACACACAGCAGTTCGGTCAGAACACACAGCAGTTTAATCAGAACAATGCTCAGCAGTTCAACCAGAACAACACACAGTTCAGTCAGAACAATGCTCAGCAGTTCGGTCAGAACACACAGCAGTTTAATCAGAACGCACAGCAGTTCGGTCAGAATCAGAACAATTTCAATAACGGCTTCGGCGGTCCGTTCACTCACCCGCTGAATGACGGCTTCGGCGGCGGCTCGGGTGAAAACTCCGAAACGACCGTTATCTCCAAAAATACCATCATCGATGGAAATATCCGCTCGTTTGCCGATATGAAAATCGACGGAAACATCAAGGGAAATGTCGAAACGACAAAGAATGTCAGCGTAAACGGCAAGATAATCGGAAATATCACCTGCGACAACGCAGTCATGAAATCCTCTTCGATACAGGGAAACATCAATCTAAAGGGTCAGGTTTCGATGGCGAGCGACTCGATGCTCATAGGCGACCTCACCTCGCAGGTTGCAAGCCTCAACGGAAAAATCAAGGGCAACCTCAACATCTCCGGCAAGGCACAGCTCGACAGGGATTCGGTAGTATTCGGCGATATAAAGGCAGGCACTATCTCCATACAGGACGGAGCTATCATACAGGGCTATGTAAGCACTACATACCTATCCAAGGAAGAAAGCAGCAACATATTCCCCGAGAGCATAGCTATCGGAGAATAAGCGGGGCATAACATAAACCTAAAATCACTTTTGATGTGCTACAGTCGTCAAAAGTGATTTTCGATTTTCACAAAATTTTGACGCATTCGGCATATTATCCTATGTGGGGAGCGGGTCAGATGGATTTAAAAGCACGCGCGAAAAAGCTTAAAGCCGACATACCTGCGATATTTCTCGCATTAAAGGATAAGAATACTCCGCTCCCCGCAAAAATAGCGGCGGCGGTAACCGTCGGCTATGCGCTGTCGCCGATAGACCTGATACCGGATTTTATACCGGTGCTCGGCTACCTTGACGACCTGATTATTCTTCCCGCGTTTGCGGCACTTACGATAAAACTGCTCCCAAAGGAGATTTTAGAGGAAAAGCGCAGAGAGTCGGAAAATATGTGGGAAAACGGCAAGCCTAAAAAATGGTACTACGCAATACCGATAATACTGTTCTGGATTTTAATTGTATTGCTGGTTGTAAAGGCAATCTGGTTTTAGTAAAATGTGAGAGATAAAATGGATAAAAACAATCTGTTTCATGTAAAGAAAAGAACCCTGCTCAG
This sequence comes from uncultured Clostridia bacterium, assembly GCA_945921635.1. Classification (GTDB taxonomy): domain Bacteria; phylum Bacillota; class Clostridia; order Oscillospirales; family Ruminococcaceae; genus Ruminiclostridium_E. Next base: position 10,211 of record CAMEKZ010000064.1, on the reverse strand, counting down.
CATAGCGGGTTGTGTGTGGATACTTGCGGGAGTAAATGTAGCGCGGCTCGGCGCGCTCGCCTATATGGGGCTTGATGCGATACAGTGGTTCTATCACCCGCTGTCGCTACTGGTTTTCGCGATGTTCGGCTTGATGTTCTTAAAAATGAGCTTCAAGCACACAAGGCGCATACACGGCTATTCAGAGCCCACCCTCCCTTTCTGGAATTTTTTTGATATTAAGGCATACTGTATAATGGCGTTTATGATGGGCGGCGGTATCTGGCTGCGCTATTCGGGACTTGTCCCCGACGAGTTTATCGCGGTATTCTATACCGGACTGGGACTTGCGCTTGCGATGGCGGGAGTTATATTCTGGATAATGTTTTTCCGCTATGCAAAGACCGCGCAGAAGCTTGTTGCAGATGCAGAATAGGCGTAACAGAGGTATTTTCCCGATATTTTGAAAAAGGATTGATATAATAATGAATGTAACAGAGCTCAAACCGCAGCAGATTGAAGAAAACAAGCAGCGCTTCACCGAAATATTCACAAGCTGCGTAACCCGCGACGGCTCGGATAAGCTGCTCGACTACCTGACGAACAAGAGCGACTTTTTCACCGCCCCCGCAAGCACCAAATTCCACGGCTCGTTTGACGGAGGACTGGCACAGCACTCGCTTAACGTCTACGACTGTCTGAAGGACTATCTGTCAAGACAGCGTGCAAAGGAGCAGTACAGAATGAGCTACAGCGAGGAGAGCATAGCGATATGCGCCCTGCTCCACGATATATGCAAGGCGAACGTATATGTACGCGGCACGCGAAACGTGAAAAACGACCAGGGTGTATGGGAAAAGGTGCCGACCTACTTTTTTGAGGATAACCTGCCTTACGGCCACGGGGAAAAGTCGGTGTACATGATAACAGGCTTTATGCGGCTTACCCGCGAGGAGGCGTTCGCAATACGGTATCACATGGGCTTTTCGGGCTGTGAGGAAAAAGGAAACGTGAGCAAGGCGTTCGAGATGTTCCCGCTCGCCTTCGCACTCAGCACCGCGGATATGGAAGCAAGCTATTTTCTGGAGTAAAAAAGGATAGAATTGTAAGTTATTTACAAGCGTAAGTCATATCCCAATCGACGGTCGCAAGCATTATCCCAAATCGGCAGGTCGCAGGGGCGCCAGACCCTTACCCCCCTCTTTCTTAACAGTCAGTTAATCTTCACGGTGTACCATTTATACCGATACCACAAGTTTTTTCATAATTTTTATTTTACATCTTGACATCATCTCCGTTTTACGGTATAATATTAAATTGCATAGGCGCAAATCGGCGCAATTGTTAACATGATATTTACAGGAGGAATTAAAAATGAAAAGAACCTATCAGCCCAAGAAGCTGCAGAGACAGAAAGAACACGGCTTCAGAAAAAGAATGTCTACAAGAAACGGCCGCAAGGTATTAGCAAGAAGACGCGCTAAGGGCAGAAAGCACCTCAGCTACTAATCGCCAACGCCGCAATATGGACGGTTACGGTAAAAAGTATGTATGCGTGAAAAAGGATCGCGAGTTCCGCTATCTTTTTAAAAAGGGCGAGTGCACCGCGACCTACGCATTTATATGCTACGCAAGGGAAAGCAAAAGGCGGGTAAACCGCATCGGGATAGTTACCGGAAAGAAAATCGGAAATGCTGTAAAGCGCAGCAGAGCAAGACGCGTTATACGCGAGGCGTTCCGCCTTATTGAACCCGTGCTGAGAGAAAACACACAAAAAAGATACGACTTTATTTTCGTGGCGAGGGGCAAAACCCCTTATTTAAAGTCAACACAGCTGTATTCGCTGATGAAAAAGCATATTCTCGGCAAATACGGCAATAATGACGGCATAAATGCCGCCGCAAACAAGCAGAAATAAAAATAAAATGAAATATGTACTGTTGTTTTTTATAAAAATCTACAGACTTACATTGTCTAAGTGGCTGCCGCGCTGTTGCCGGTTTACACCTAGCTGCTCCGAATATGCCATGACGGCTATACGGCGGTTTGGTGCGGTAAAGGGCGGTTATTTAACTATACGGAGACTTATTCGGTGCAATCCGTTTTCCCCGGGCGGCTATGACTATGTACCGCAGGAGTTTTATTTTTTCAAGAGGAAATGATTGCAGGTTCTTTGCATATTATCGGCAATCGTATTACGGAAGGTGATTTGTCATAGATTTCTTATACTCTTTAATCGGTACGCCCCTTGGCTACATCATGTGGCCCATATATCTTCTTTTACAGAATTTCGGTTGGGCGATTTTGATTTTCACACTGATAGTAAAGCTTGCCATGCTGCCGCTTACCTTAAAGCAGCAGAAAAACATGGCTGTTTCGCAGCTTTTTGCCCCTAAGGTAAAGGAAATTCAGCAGAAATACAAAAACAACCCGAATAAGCAGACAGAGGAGCTGCAAAAGCTCCAGGCGCAGGGCTACAACCCCACAGGCGGCTGCGGACCCCTGCTACTGACAATGCTGCTGCTGTTCGGCGTTATCGACGTTGTGTACAAGCCCATGACCCACATGGAGCATATGTCCTCCGCCGATATTTCAAACACGGTCGAAATAGCAAAGCAGACAGAGCTTTCCTGCATATTCCTCAATGAATACAACGCGCAGGACAAGGAGCTTATCATAGCTTACAAGAACGGCGACACCTCGTCAATGTTCATCTCGGAAAGCGATAACGGAGGCCAGCTCCAGCACGCTTTCAAGGATGACGAGGGCTTTAAGACAAGCTACGCCGAAAAGAATCCCGAAAAGATAACAAAAGAAGACAGAGAGACCTTCGGCTCATTCACTCAGGAGCAGCTCGCGGACATCATGGGTGACAAATCCAGACTCACAGCCGAAACCAAGAACAGGATTGCTTCGATAACGGGCAAGTATCAGGGTCTGCAAAAGGAGCTGCTGGCGCTTCAGGTATTTGAAAAATACCCCGACAGCTTCAACGAAAGCTCTCTCATCACCGATGATGTAAAGGCTCAGATAGCAAACCTGTCAAAGAATATGATATTCTGCGGCTTAAACCTCGGCGCGACACCTACGCTCTCGCTTGATGTGCTGATTATCATACCTATTCTCTCATTTATTTTCTCACTTGGTCAGACACTGCTGACGCAGTATTTCAATAAGAAAAACAATCCCGAGGCCGCAAACGCGGGCGGAGCGGGTATGAAGGTAATGCTTTATATCATGCCGCTGTTCTCACTCTGGATTGCATTCAGCGTACCTGCCGGAGTAGGCTTCTACTGGGCGATAAGCTACGCATTCGGCATCGTTCAGTCGCTGATTATTCAGAAATTCTATCATCCCGAAAAGCTCAAGGCAGAGGCTATGGCTAAGATAAACGCCAAGAAGAAAGAGGTAACAACCACTGCCGTTGTCACCGATGCCGAAACGGGTGAGGAAAAAGTAGTCACAACAACAGAAACGCTGTCGCAGAAAGAAATCAACCGTAGAAAGCTCGCCGAAGCAAGAAAAGCAGACGCAGAAAAATACGGTGAGGAATATCACGAAGACGATGAAGATTAACCGAAAGGAATGTTCTTAACATGGAAAAAATATATACCGGTAAGGTGCTCGAGGAGCTTAAAGCGCTCGCTTATACGGAAATCACCGCACTCGGCGTTGCAGATTCGGACATCACAATAGAAATACTTGAGGAGCCTGTAAAAAAGCTTTTCGGCAAAAAGGGTGACTATAAGATAAAGGCTGTTTTCGATTATGAGGAAGCAAAGGCTGACAACAAGCCGCTTTCAATCGATGGAGTTTTAGCCGAGGACAGCGCACCGGTCGCACCGGTCGCACCGGCAGCACCGGCTACAACTACAGCTACGGCAGCACCCGCCGCTGATGAAAGCACAGTCACGGCAGCTGCGGCAAGCACCGACAACAAAGAGAAAATCGCGCTCGCGGTAGCTTATATCGAAAAGGTGCTGAAAGCACTCGGTGTAGAAAACTTCAATGTAAACGTAATTGAAAAAGAGGACATCACGGTTCTTGATATAGTAGGTGAAAAGCTCGGTATCGTTATCGGCAGACGCGGCGAGACGCTTGATTCTTTACAGTATCTTGCAATACTCGCAAGCAACCGCAACGATGAGCCCTACTGCCGCATAACCGTTGACTGCAACGGCTACAGGGACAAGAGAGAGGAAACTCTGAAGGCTCTTGCAGAGCGTACTGCAAACAAGGTACTGCGCCAAGGCAGAAGAATTACATTAGAGCCTATGAACCCCTATGAGCGCCGCATAATCCACAGCAAGGTAGCGGAAATCGAGGGTGTATACAGCAACTCAATCGGCGAGGAGCCGTACAGAAAAGTTGTTATTTCAGCCGCACAGAAGCACAGCGATAACGGCGGCAGAAGAAACGACCGCCGCGGCGGCCAGCGCAGAAGCGGCGGAACAAACCGCTCCTACAAGCAGAGCAGCGGCTTCTCTACCTCGTTTGAGAGAGAGTACAAGCGCTCACAGTCTGCTCCCGTAAGCAACGAGCCAATCGAGGAATACTCAAAGGAAACCGTTGAAGCGGAAAAGAACGCAACACTTTACGGCAAGATTGAATTTTAAACTTTCAAAAATAACCACGATAAGAGCAAATTGTCGTGGTTATTTGCAATTTTGCACGAACAAACTTTCAAATTTTGTGCAAAATTACATATTGACATTTCAGCGCAAATGCAGTATTATATTAAATGTAATCAAGGATTACTGAAACGAGGACGTTTTGAGGTATCAAAGCGTCCTTTTTTCTTTTATCCGAAACGAAAAATCATTTCACAGGAGGAAAAGGGAAATGGCAGAAAAAACTTACGAAGTAACGGAGCTTTTCGGCTCGGACGTATTCAACGAGGCTGTAATGAAGGCAAAGCTCCCCAAGGCTACATTCAAAGAGCTGATGAAGGTAATAAACGAGGGCAGCGAGCTTACGCTCCCTGTAGCCGAAGTTGTAGCGAGCGCGATGAAGGACTGGGCGGTAGAAAAGGGCGCAACCCACTACACGCACTGGTTCCAGCCTATGACAGGTATCACCGCTGAAAAGCACGACAGCTTTATTTCACCCGTAGGTGACGGCACGGTTATCATGGAGTTTTCGGGCAAGGAGCTTATCAAGGGCGAGCCTGACGCGTCGTCCTTCCCTTCCGGCGGACTTCGTGCTACATTTGAGGCAAGAGGCTACACCGCGTGGGATCCTACATCATTTGCATTTGTAAAGGACAACACCTTATATATTCCGACAGCTTTCTTCTCATATTCGGGAGAGGCTCTCGACAAGAAGACTCCTCTGCTGCGTTCTATGGACGCTGTATCAAAGCAGGCGCTGAGAATTTTGAAGCTTTTCGGCAACACCACAGCAAAGAAGGTTGTTGCTACAGTCGGCGCGGAGCAGGAATACTTCCTTGTAGACAAGAAGCTGTATGACCAGAGAAAAGACCTTATCTTCACCGGCAGAACCTTATTCGGTGCCGCTCCGGTAAAGGGACAGGAGCTTGAAGACCACTACTTCGGCGTAATCAAGCAGAGAGTAAGCGACTACATGAAGGATCTCGACAAGCACCTCTGGGCGCTCGGCGTATCCTCAAAGACAAAGCACAACGAGGTAGCACCCGCTCAGCACGAATGTGCACCTATCTTTGAGTCGGCTAACCTCGCTACCGACCACAACCAGCTCACTATGGAGATGATGAAGAAGGTAGCTTTAGAGCACGGCATGGTTTGCTTACTGCACGAAAAGCCCTTCGCAGGAGTAAACGGCTCCGGTAAGCACGACAACTGGGCAATTTCTACAGATGACGGTCAGAACCTGCTGAACCCCGGTGATTCTCCGATGGAAAACGCGCAGTTCCTCACCTTCTTAGTTGCTATCATCAAGGCGGTTGACGAAAACGCAGACCTGCTCAGACTTTCTGTAGCATCAGCCGGCAACGACCACAGACTGGGCGCTAACGAAGCACCTCCGGCTATCATCTCTATCTTCCTCGGCGAAGAGCTTACAGAGGTTATTGACGCACTGGTTGCAGGTACGAATTTTGAATCAAAGCACTCGCAGTTTGATATAGGCGTATCCTCACTGCCGAAGTTCCCCAAGGATACAACCGACAGAAACAGAACCTCGCCGTTCGCTTTCACAGGCAACAAATTCGAGTTCAGAAGTGTAGGCTCATCGCTTAACATTTCCGGTCCTAACATTGTACTTAACACAATCGTTGCAGAGTCTCTTGAAGAGTTTGCAGATGTACTCGAGGGTGCGTCCGACTTCAAGTCTGCGCTGAACGAGCTGCTCATAAAGACAATCAAGGAGCACAAAAAGGTTATCTTCAACGGCAACGGCTATGATGCCGCATGGGTAAAGGAAGCTACCGAGGTTCGCGGCCTGCCCGAATACAAGTCAACCGTTGACGCACTCCCCCACTTCCTCGATGAGAAGAATATCAAGATGTTTGTAAAGCACAAGGTATTCAGCGAAGTTGAGATGCACTCCAGAACAGAAATCCTGTTTGAAAACTACAGCAAGACTATCAATATAGAAGCTCTTACGACAGCCGAGATGGCAACAAAGGAAATCCTGCCCGCCGTTATGGCTTATGAAAAGGACGTATGCGATGTACTGCTCTCCAAGAAGAATGCCGGCATCAGCTACAGCCTTGAGCAGAAGATTGCTACAAAGGTTGATTCCCTCGCTGAAAATCTCAGCGCAAAGACTACAGAGCTTGAGGGCGTAATCGTAAAGGCACAGGGTATCACAGACGCATACGAGGCGGCTAAATGCTACCACGACGAGGTATTTGAAGCTATGCAGAGCCTGCGCGCTATCGCAGACGAGCTTGAAACTATCGTCGGCGAGAAATACTGGCCCTTCCCGACCTACGAAGAATTACTCTTTAATGTTTAATTTTGAATACATGACGGTTGCTTGATTGTACTGCGGTTTTCCGCATAATAAACGGCTTAGAGGGGGAGTCCCCTTTAAGATAATCTGCACCCTTTTCCTATGGCTATGGTACTTTTTGTACCATAGCCGCTTTTCTTTTTCCGCATAAACAAAGGGATTTTCGGGGTTTTAGAAACCAAAGGAAAAAATTTTTTAAAAAAATTCTAAAAACCTATTGACAAACTCGGAATTATCGTGTATAATCAAAACATACCAAACAAATATGTAAAGTAGTTAAATAAAACACAGGAGATAAAAGTTATGAGACATCTACTTACACAGCTTCTCAGGCAGAATTTCAAAAACGGACGAATGTGCCGCTGTTGCCGCTGAAAATTGTACTAACAGGCGCGGATATCCGCAGAATAAAAATTTTTATGTAAATGAAAGAGGTAAATACCATGAGCTATACATACGATAAATACAGATTTGAGACAATTCAGCTTCACGCAGGTCAGGAGAACCCCGACCCAGCATCGGACGCAAGAGCGGTGCCTATCTATCAGACAACCTCATACGTCTTCAAGAACTCCGCTCACGCGGCGGCACGCTTCGGTCTTGCAGACCCCGGCAACATCTACGGCAGACTTACAAACTCGACGGTTGACGCGTTCGAACAGCGCGTAGCCGCATTAGAGGGGGGCGTTGCGGCGCTTGGCGTAGCTTCGGGTGCGGCGGCTATCACCTATACGTTCTTAAACCTCGCAGGCGCGGGCGACAACATTGTATCGGCACAAACCATCTATGGCGGTACCTACAATCTCTTGGCACACACCCTGCCCCAGTACGGTATAACAACAACCTTCGTTGACGCAGATAAGGAAAACGCTTTTGAGGACGCGATTAACGAAAAGACAAAGGCTGTTTTCATCGAAACAATCGGCAACCCGAACGCAACTCTTATCGATATCGAGGCGGTCGCTAAAATCGCGCACGCTCACAAAATCCCGCTGGTTGTAGACTCAACCTTCGCTACCCCCTACCTTGTACGCCCGATTGAATACGGCGCAGATATTGTTGTACACTCGGCTACAAAGTTTATCGGCGGCCACGGCACGGCGATAGGCGGCGTAATTGTAGACAGCGGAAAGTTCGATTGGGAGGCAAGCGGAAAGTTCCCGTCAATCACCGAACCCAACCCCAGCTATCACGGAATAAGCTTTACAAAGGCAGTAGGTGCGGCAGCATTCGTTACAAAAATCCGCGCTATCCTGCTCAGAGATACCGGTGCTACGCTCGCACCGCTCCACGCATTCTTATTCTTACAGGGACTCGAAACGCTGTCGCTGCGTGTTGAGCGCCATGTTGAGAATGCGCTGAAGGTAGTTGAGTTCTTAGCAAGCAACCCCGCTGTCGAGTCGGTAAATCACCCCTCGCTGCCCGACCACCCGCACCATGAGCTTTACAAGAAGTATTTCCCCAAGGGCGGCGCGTCTATCTTCACATTTAATATCAAGGGCGATGCAAAGAAGGCTCAGGACTTTATAGACCACTTAGAGATATTCTCTCTGCTCGCAAATGTTGCGGATGTAAAGTCGCTGGTTATCCACCCCGCATCGACAACCCACTCTCAGCTGAACGAGCAGGAGCTGCTCGAACAGGGAATAAAGCCGAACACAATCCGCCTTTCAATAGGCACAGAGCATATCGACGATATACTCAGCGATTTGCAGCAGGCTTTTGACGCTGTTAAGTAATAAAGAAAACACTGTGCGGACTGTACAAGAATCGTCTTGTGCAGTCCGATTATTTTTATTCAAAATACAGTCAGAGCAGATATTGACATTTTCAGAAAGTTCGTTTATAATTAGAAAATCAGGGTAGCAATATAGTATTATTTTCTTAACCGCTGATTAAGACTGTGAGTATTATCCGGTATTCCGGTAGATTTTCGGTGCTATAAAGTCCCTGTCTTATTACGACTTTGCGGGGTACGCCCCATATACGACAAAATTCAGAAATGAGGTATCTGCTTGAAAAAGATTTTATCGGCGCTTATGTGCGTCATCATGCTGTTTGCCGCGACTTCATGCTCCGGCACACAAAACACGGCAAGTGAAGGAGGTCAGTCCTCCTCAACAAGCGACACAGCGTCACAGAACGAGAGTACAAAAGAACCCGCAGGCTTTACCGTGAGCGGCACAAAGCTGCTTGACGGCTACGGAAACGAGTTTGTAATGCGCGGCGTAAACCACGCGCACACCTGGTTCAAGGATCAGCTTGATACGGCTATCGCCGGAATAGCTACAACCGGTGCAAACACTGTGCGTATCGTTCTGTCCGACGGCGACCAGTGGGACAAGGATTCCAGAAACACGATTGAAAAGATTATCAAAAGATGCAAACAGAACAAGCTTATCATGGTTATGGAAGTGCACGACTCCACAGGTATGGATGATATATCATACCTGAATAATGCTGTGGACTACTGGATAGAGATGAAGGACGCACTTATCGGCAACGAGGCGTATGTTATCCTCAACATTGCAAACGAATGGTACGGCTCGTACAACAACCTTGAAAAATGGCGCGACGCTTATTTAGAGGCTATCCCGAAGCTCAGAGAAGCGGGAATCAAGAACACGCTTTTAGTAGACAGCGCAGGCTGGGGTCAGTGCTACGACAGCACGCTGAGCTACGCAAATGAGATTTTCGATTCTGACCCTGATAAAAACACGATGTTTGCGGTACATATGTACGGCACCGCGGGTAAGAACGCCGCTATAATCAAGAAGATAATAGACACCGCCGCAGAAAAGAATATCTGCCTTACTATCGGCGAGTTCGGCTACAATCACACCGACGGTGACGTTGACGAAGAAACAATTATGAGCTACTGCACCGAAAAGAACATCGGCTATCTTGCATGGTCGTGGAAGGGCAACGGAAGCGGCGTAGAATACCTCGATGTCGCTCAAGACTGGGGCGGCACGGTGCTTTCTCCCGAGTGGGGCGAGCCGCTTGTAAACGGACCTAACGGAATAAAGGCTACCTCAAAAATCTGCTCGGTTTATGCTACAAGCGAGAGCGAAGAAACAAGCTCCGCGGACGCGGCTTAAATTTTAAAAACCTATCCCGACGGCACACGCTGTCGGGATATTTTGCGTTTTGCATGGTAAACCGTGGCAGAGCCGCCGAAATTATGCGGGAAAGCCTGCAAAGCCGCGTGGGATAAGGCACTGAGGATTATGAAAAAATATCGTAAATTCTCAAAGTAAATTCCACAGTTGGAAAAAAGCTGAATTTAGTGCGAG
>CAMEKZ010000063.1 GCA_945921635.1 uncultured Clostridia bacterium | reverse complement strand
TCAATTATTTGAAAAAACTGCGTTTTTGCGGTGCGTGGGTTTATCGACAGTCTGATTTCCCGCCGATTTTGGCGGGAAATTATATTTTCTCTATTGACGAAAACGTTTATATGCGCTAAACTGTAAAAAACGCAAACCGAATTTAAACCATATCTACGAGGTGCTTATGTATAAATTTAAAGATACTTCGCTTTCGCTTGATGAGCGCGTACGCGATTTAATCTCCCTGCTCACCCCCGAGGAAAAGGCGGGTCTGCTCTCATCTCATCAGTATGCCGTCCCGCGGCTCGGGATAAAGGAGTGGTATGTCGGCGCGGAGGTGGCGCGCGGCTATGTTTCGCGAAATCCCGACGAGCCGACCACGGTATTCCCCCAGCCTATCGGAATGGCGGGTATGTTTGACCCTGAGCTGATGTATAAGATAGGCAGGATAGCGGGAGAAGAGGCGCGCATTATCCATAACAGACACCCCGAGGGACACCTCATGCTGTGGGGACCTACGGTGGATATGTGCAGAAATCCGCTGTGGGGCAGAAATGAGGAGGCCTACGGCGAGGACCCGTACCTGACCGGCGAGATGTCAAAGGCGTACACGCTCGGACTTGCGAACAGGTGCGGCGAATATATGCAGACGATACCGACCTTAAAGCACTTCTGCGCGAACAACACTGAGCCGGAGCGCACCCATGCAAACTCGAATTTAGAGCCGCGCACCAAGCACGAATATTACTACGCCGCGTTTAAGCCCGCGATAACCGAGGGCGGCGCGTATTCAGTAATGACCGCGTACAACGAGCTGTCGGGCGTGCCGGGCATGATAAATCCCGATATACAAAAGATACTGAAGGACGAGTGGGGACTGGGCTTTACCGTCACCGACGGAGGAGATTTTTCACAAAATGTCACCGACCACCGCTACAGCACCTCCCACGCAGAAACAATAGAGCTTGCGCTGAAAAACGGCATGGACATAATGACCGATGAAGCGGAGCTTGTAAGGGCGGCAGCTTTACAGGCGCTCAGTGAAGGCAGGATAACCGAGAAAGATATCGACCGCGCGGTGTATTGCAGTATGCTTGCGCGCTTTCGGCTGGGCGAGTTTGACAAAAACCACCCCTACAGCGAGGTAGACGAAAGCCGCATAGACTGCGAGGAGTTCCGCAAGGTAAACCACCGCGCGGCGCTGGAGCAGACGGTTCTGCTTAAAAACAACGGTCTGCTCCCGCTGAAAAAGGATATGAAAATAGCGGTAATCGGCATAAACGGTGACGTAAATCTGATGGACTGGTACACCGGATATTCTTCGTACAACCAGACGATTTTTGACGGAATAAAAGCAAAATTTTCCTCGGCGGTGTATGACAACGGCTGTGATGTTGTTGCGGTAAAGTCGAAGCTGAGCGGAAAGTATCTCGGTGCGGACAGTGACGGAAACGTAACGGCGGGGTATGACATAGCTGACCGCGCGGCGCACTTTGAAAAGAGCGAGTACGGGCATAACGAGATAACGCTGAGAGCGCTTTACAACGGCAAGTATCTGACCGAAAACGGTTATAGGGCGGACAGCGATACGACCTACAGGTGGTTTTCGCAGGAGATATTCAAGCCGAAAAATTGCGGAGAATATACCGCGTACAATACATATTTCGGCAAGCTGCTGGAGGTTGATAAAAGCGGAAAAATTGGCGGCGGAAAGCCGTTCGGCATTACAGATGGAAAGCTGTTTTCCGAGGAGATTGTATCGGACGGCATAAAGCGCGCCGAGCAGCTTGCAAAATCCGCTGATGCGGTTATTGTATGTGTAGGAAACGACCCGATGATAGTTGCAAGGGAGATGTATGACCGTAAAACCCTTTCTCTCCCCGAGCGGCAGAAGGAGCTTGTCCGCACGGTATACGGCGCTAACAAAAACACAGTCATGGCAGTGGTGTCAAGCTACCCGTATGCTATATGCGAGGAGGACGAGTACCTGCCCGCGATAATCTACACCACCCACGCGGGGCCGGAGCTCGGCACGGCGTTTGCCGAGGTTTTGACCGGTGAATACAATCCCGCCGGCAGACTTGCGCAGACGTGGTATAGAAGCGAGGACGAGCTTGCCCCGATAGACAGCTATGACATCATCGAAAACGATATGACCTATCTTTATTACAAGGGTGAGCCGCTGTACCCGTTCGGCTATGGCAAAAGCTATTCTGATTTTTCCTATAGTGATTTTTCAGTCAGCGAGCGGGGAGATAAAGTATTCGCCGCGGTCGATGTGAAAAACACATCGGACACAGACGGTGAGGAGGTTGTGCAGATATATTTCCATCCCGAAGCGCCGAGGGTAAAGCGCGCGGTAAAACAGCTCTGCGCGTTTTCACGACGGTATATAAGGGGGAGAGCGTACGCTTTGAATTTGAGATAGAAAAAAGAAAACTGGAGTTTTACGATGTCACCCGTGAGAAATTCTGCGTGGAGGGCGGAGATTATCGCTTTATTGCGGGTGCGTCCTGCGAGGATATACGCTGTGAGCAGGTTTTATCTGTCAGCGGTGAAAGCATACCGCCGCGCGATTTGACAAAGGTCACAAAAGCGATAAACTACGACCGCAAATACGGTACGAAAATGAAGTATTCAAAGGCGGGAGAGTTTCACTATATGCAGGGCGGCACTCTGCTTTTTGATGATGCGGATTTGCGTGCGGCAAAATGGATTGAGCTTGTCTGCGGCTGTGTTGTTGCAAACGGAAAAATCACGGTAAAGGCGGACGGAGAAACGCTCGCAGAGGTAAATGTCCCGCCGTCGGTGGATATAGAGAAGTTTATCACGCTTACCTCGGATTTTAAGTCTATAGATAAAATAACCACGCTTGAAATCTCGATGTCACAGTATACGGTGATAAAGGAGTTCAGAGTGATTAAATAATACAGAACAAAAACGCAGAGCCGATTTTTCAGCTCTGCGTTTCGGTTTATTCATGGTTAATAAATTTATCTATAATATATTTAGGTCTTGCCTTTACCTCGGTGTAAATCTTACCCACATACTCGCCCACAATACCGAGCGCCATAATATTAAGTCCGCTTAAAAACCATATTGAGCACATAAGCGACCCCCAGCCTGCCTGCGAGTTGCCGAGACAGCTCTGCACTATGGCATATACTATCATCGGTATGCTTACTAAAAATACCAGAAATCCCACTACCGTCACAAGCCGTATCGGCTTTACCGAAAAGCTTGTGATACCGTCAAAGGCAAAGCTCAGCATCTTTTTCAGCGGGTATTTTGACTCGCCCGCAAAGCGCTCGCTTCTTTCATAGTACACAATGTCGCTCTTAAAGCCTATCTGCTTTACTATTCCGCGCAAAAAGAGGTTTACTTCTTTAAACTGCGACAGTGCCTCAAGCGCCCGCTTTGAGATAAGGCGGTAGTCGGCGTGGTTGTCTATTATGTCAACACCGAGCAGGCGCATGAGCTTGTAGAACATACCCGCCGTGCCGCGCTTAAAGGCGGTGTCGGTCTTTCGTGACGAGCGCACGCCGTACACTATGTCACAGCCCTCGTGGTACTTATCCACAAACTTGTCCACCACGTTTATATCATCCTGTAAATCCGCGTCCATTGATACGGTGATGTCGGCGAGATCCTTCGCGGTCATAAGTCCCGCTAGCAGGGCGTTCTGATGTCCCTTGTTGCGGCTGAGCTTCAGTCCGCCGAAAAGCTCGTCGGAATTATACAGCTCCTCGATAATCTCCCATGTCCTGTCGCGGCTGCCGTCGTCCACGAATATCACGCGGCTCTTGTCCGAGATTTTGCCGTCGGAAATAAGCGCGGTCACCTTTTCTTTAAGCCGCTTTGAGGTCTCGGGCAGAACCTCTTCTTCATTGTAGCACGGAACTACTATATAGAGAATGTCGTTATAATTTTCCATTTAATATCCTTCCGTTGGTAAAAATAATGGTCTCATCTAAAAATTTATGCCGTTTTTATGTGGTGCAGATTTATTCGGCAGATTGTACAAAATTTTTGTAGGAATACTGTATATATTTCAAGAAAATTTTGGGTAATATGACGGATGAAGATGTGCCGCAGAGAAATGACATAGGTTTTTAGAGGTGACCTAATGTTAAAATTAACCGTACCCAACAAGTATACCCTATTTTTTTGTCATTGTAAAGGGTGAAATTAAAAAACTGGGTGAAATTCTTTTATTTTTGATAAAATTTTAGCTTTTGCGGCTTGTTTTGCATAAAAAAACAGTCATAATTATATTTTGTCCGAATATAATTTATGTGCACTGCGTTTTTAAGACTTACATATAAGACGATTTTTTGACGAAAAAACTACACCTGCATTTCATTTTTCTGTACTTTCTAAAAATTATGTGAAATTGAACAAAAACTCTTGATTTTTGTTAATTTATATGGTAATATTAAATAAAGAAGTGCGGGGAATACATTTTACTATGCTATTTTAACTTTTTTCTGAGAAAACGCAGATACATCTATCTATTTGTTAATTTTTTAACTACCAAAAGGAGGCGAAAACAGTGGAGCTTGACACCGATAATCAGAAGTTTATAAATATAGTTATTGATTTTTCACGCGATTTTCCCCTTACAATAAACCCCGGAACGGAAAACGAAAAGAAATATCCCTCGCTTATTGAAATGATAAATCCCGATGATATACCGCCAATTACCGAGATGTTTACCGATATATCGGCAAACAGCGAAAAGCCGTTTGAGGCGCATTGCCGCTTTATGGTGCAGGGTGACTATCACTGGTTCTTTTTATCCTGTAAGCCTGTTTTCGGCGGCTACGGAAAGCCGATACATTTTGAGGGCACGATGTGCGACGTCTCCACATATCTTGAAACCGCGGGAGATGACCTTGTATACAAGGAGTTCAAGAAAAAGCACAACATAAAGCTGTCGGAGCTTAGAAAGGGCAGCGTCGGACTTGAAGAGGTGCTTGACAGGGATTATCTTGCAAGCATACAAAAGCCTTTTGCACAGCCGCAGCTTTATTCGGGAATATTTACCGCCTCAGGCAAGCTTATCTGCACGCCCGAGGGACAGCAGGCAAAGCTGTCGCCGGACGACTTCGGCTATCAGAAGAAAAAGAGCATCAGGATAAATCATCTTGTCGGCGGGTACTGGATACTTGCCGCGCGGTCACAGGAGCTGCTTGACGAATACTATCAGCTGTGGGAAACGCTTGTCCTCACCGTGTCGCGCATGGCAAACGCGTTTGTCGTGGTGCTTCAGGAGATGGACAACTCGCAGAACGCAAACAAGCTGCTCGGTCAGAATGTCGAGGAGCAGATTCTGCTTAACAACATCTACGCGATAATTATGCAGAGCCGCACTGCGCAGAGCGGTCTGCGCGAGGTGATTTCGCTTGTCGGAGAGTATTTTAAGCTTGACAGGATTGCGATAGTAAATCTCGACGGACTTAAAGGCGAGGACTTCTGCTGGAGCCGCGAGATACGCCACAGCGGCGAGCTTATCGACCATGAGGAGTTCAAGCTGTCGGATGTGCCGAATATAATCGACGATTTGCAGAACAATTCTGCAAGCTTTTCGGACTCCGGATCGAACGACCTTGTCGGCTCGGGTATACGCTCGTACGCGGTGTTCAAGCTGTTCGACTCAGGCTGCTTTGACGCGGTAATCGCATACGAGATGCTCGATGCTGAGCATATCTGGTCACAGCGCGAGCGCAAGCAGCTGCGAAATATCTCTCAGATTATCTCATCGATACTCATGAGGAAAAAGACGCAGGAAAAGCTTGAAGAATCACAGCGCCGTATGCGCCAGCTTGCGTTTTACGACTCTATCTACAAAGTTCCGAACAGGGCGCGGCTCAACAAGGATCTGACCGCGCTGCTCAAAAAGGGCACGGAAGGCTCGCTGATAGCGTTCAAGGTGACAAACACCCGCAATTTATCGGCGGTAAACGGTCATACATATTCCGATTTGCTTCTGCGGAGCGTGGCGCAGTATCTGAGCAGTCTGCCGGTTGAGGGCATAGGCGTATATTATTTCACAAATGCAATATTTATGATAAACCTGCCCGACAACACCGACAGCGAGGCAAAAAAGCTCGCGGAGATGCTTATACAGCGGTTTTCAAAGCCGTGGGAGTTTGAGGGTGAGGAGCAGAATATCCATTGCAGTCTCGGCATAGCCTATTATCCGGTAAACGGAAAGACCGCCGAGGAAATCTGCAAGGCGGCGAGCGTAGCCATGTACCGTGCGCGGGAGTTTAAGAAGAACAGCTATACGTTTTATTCCGGCACGCTGGAAAAGACCCGCTCGTTTGCCGCGAGCATGGAACAGCATATAACCGAGAGCATAAAAAACGGAATGGCAGGCTTTTCACTTAAATTTCAGCCGGTATTTTCTGCCGAGGAAGGCTCGGTCAAATACTGTGAGAGCCTTGTCAGATGGCATGACGAGCAGTACGGAAACATACCTAATTCCACACTTTTCCCGCTTGTAGAAAATCTCGGAATATCGCATATCATCGACAGCTGGGTGCTCGGCGAGTCCTGCCGCTTCTGCAAGGAGGTACAGGACAGCGGCTTTGCGGATTTCAAGATAAGCGTAAACCTCACCGCGGGAGAGCTGCAGTCGGCACAGACGGTGTCGCTTGTGGAGCACGCGCTTAAAGAGAGCGGACTTGCGCCGCAGTCGCTGATACTGGAAATACCCGTAAAGGCGAACCTTTCCTACAGCGACAGCGCACATATCCTGACCGACTTAAAGGCGCTCGGAGTAAAGGTGTCTATCGACAGCTACGGCACCGAGGATATATCGCTGAAGGTGCTGAAAAACTCGTATGTCAATATAATAAATATCCCGCGCGCTTTGCTGTCGGAGTGTGAGGAGGACTTTGACCGCGAGCTTATAAACGCGATAATAAACCTCGCCCACTGCAAGAAAATCAAAATCTGCATAAAGGGGATAGAAAACGAGGAGCAGCTCAAAATCGCACAGAGTCACGGTATAGACTGGGTGCAGGGATATTACTGCTCGCGCCCGCTCTTACTTGATGAAATGAAGAGCGTGCTTGTAAGTCCGGTAAGAAAATAGTAACAAAACAGTTGTATAAAAAGCCGAAGATTTTTAGCGTATTCTTCGGCTTTTTGTATTGAATTTGAAAAAATCGCGTAAAATCAATATTTGTGAGATTTTCGCTTGAAAAAAAACGCTGTTCGGTTTATAATAAAATAAGTATATGTTAAGACGATTTACTCACGGCCATACATTTCCTGTGAGTACGGCAAATAAGTTTACAGGCGGAATTTTACCGCCGATAAAACAAGATGCTTTTTATTTTTCAGTCAGGAACTTTATGAAATATATTTTATCAAAAATCAAGACCTATTTTGTGCGGCTCGACAAGCTGCTGCTGGCCTTGTGTATCGTTATATGCGCGTTCAGCGTGTTTATTCTCTATACGCTGAATGTAAACGAGATAAGCGGCGATGTGACCGACTCGCAGTACAAGACCCAGCTTATCGCGTCGGCGGGCGGACTTGTCGTGGCACTTATCCTTGCGGCGATTAACTATAAATCCGTAGCAAGACTGTGGTTTATCTACGCGCCGGCAAGCCTTATACTGACCTTGCTTTTGTTTACGCCGCTGGGCGTACAGCGCGAGGGTGCGGACGACATCGGCTGGCTTAACCTTGGGTTTATACAGTTTCAGCCGTCGGAGATATTAAAGATTGCTTTTATATTATCATTTGCCTATCATCTGTCAAAGGTAGAGGACAGAATGAACGAGCCGGTGCAGTTTATCCTGCTGTGCATACACGGCGCCGTGCCCACTCTGATTATACGTCAGACGGGTGATGACGGCTCGGCTATGGTATTTATGTTTATTTTCTTCTGCATGATATTTGCCGCGGGACTGTCGTGGAAGTATCTTGTGCTTTTCGCGGTGGCAATACCGCCGGCTGTCTATGTACTGTGGAATTATCTTATGCAGCCGCATCAGCAGAAGCGCTTTCAGGTGCTGTGGGACACGCAGATGCAGCAGGACGAGGCACTCGGAATATATATGCAGCAGCGGCTCGGCAAAATCGCGCTTGGCTCGGGCGGCCTTACGGGGCAGGGGCTGTTCGGCGGGAACTACACCTATGTCCCCGAGATACACAACGACTTTATCTTTTCATATATCGGCATGACGATGGGACTGCTCGGCTGTCTGCTTGTGGTGGTACTGCTTGGGGCGCTGTCGCTTAAGGTCCTGTCCTCGGCAAGCAGCGCAAAGGACTCGCTCGGCAGATTTATCTGCGTCGGCGTGTTCGCACTGATAGTTTTCCACAGCACGATAAATATCGGAATGGTGCTCGGCGTGGCGCCGGTTATCGGAATACCGCTCCCGTTTTTCAGTGCGGGCGGCACATCGGTGGCGTGTATGTTTGTAGCCATCGGACTTGTACTGAGCGTAAGCTTTCATAATATGCGGAAATATCATATGTTCTACTCTGAGCTTGATTAGTCGGATATGCGGCTGAAAGAGCCGCATACGATTTTCATTACGCCTGCCCTTTGGTGCGAGGCATATATCCAAAATCGAAAGGAATTATACAAAATGGCAAAGCAGACAATCCACAGACTGAGCGAAATTTACCCCGCGGCAAGCGAGCAGTCGCAAAGAGCGAGATATGAAAAGGCGCTGGCTTCATTTTCGGAGTTTTTCGGGATACCCGCTGACGGTGCGCGTATTTTCTCCGCGCCCGGACGTACCGAGGTAGGCGGTAACCACACCGACCACAATCACGGAAAGGTGCTTGCGGCAAGCGTAAACCTTGATGTAATCGCGATAGTACAGCCTACCGATGACGGAAAAATAACCGTAAAATCCGAGGGCTTTCCGGTTGATGAAATCGACCTTTCGGTGCTGGATGTCGTACCCGACGAGAAGAACTCCTCGGCGTCGCTTATACGCGGCGTGGCGGCAGGCTTTAAGAATGAGGGTTATCACATAGGCGGCTTTAAGGCTTATACAATTTCAAACGTACTTAAAGGCTCGGGACTGTCAAGCTCGGCGGCTTTTGAGGTGCTTATCGGCACGATACTTTCGGGCATATATAACGGGGGCGCTATCAGTCCGGTAAAAATCGCACAGATTGCTCAGTACGCCGAGAATGTCTACTTCGGCAAGCCGAGCGGTCTTATGGATCAGATGGCAAGCTCGGTAATTGAGAATATTCCAGTTGATTTTGCAAGCTTTGGTCATGCGCTGTGCATAATAGATACAAAAGCGGATCATGCCGACCTCACTGACGAGTACGCGGCCATACCGCGTGAGATGAAGGCTATCGCGGAGTATTTTTCCGTAGGCTGTCTGCGTGAGATTGCCCGCGCAGATGTTATTCTCAATATCAATATATTAAGGCAGAAGTACGGCGACCGCGCGGTGCTGAGAGCGCTCCACTTCTTTGAGGAAAACGAGCGTGTGGACAAGCTTGTTCATTCTCTCAAATGCGGAAATTTCAACGACTTTTTAAGCTCGATAAACGAGAGCGGAAACTCAAGCTACAAGTATTTACGGAACATTTTCGCGGTGTCCGACCACACACATCAGGCAGTCGGAATAGCGCTGAACGTAGCAGAGCACGCGCTGACCCGAAAGGGCGCGTGCCGCGTGCACGGCGGCGGCTTTGCGGGTACTATTCAGGCGTTTGTTCCGCTTGACCTTTTACAGCAGTTCAAGCTGGATATAGAAAAGGTGTTCGGCGCGGACAGCTGTCATGTGCTTTCTATCCGTCCGTTCGGCGGCACCGAGGTGGATTTGTCGCCTGCACCGGTGGAGGAGTAAAAAAATAAGTCCGCGCAGATTTGCGCGGATTATAGCTAGTCTAAAAAGTTATTTTGTTTATTCGGATAAATACGGCTCGTATTCGCTTTTGTGGAGCTTGTCCACAAGCGCGGTTACTCTGATTCCGTCCTCGGCGTATTCTTCCTCCAGCACCTTGCTGTGAGAGTGGAGCGCAGCGGCGAGAGCCGATTTGTCATACGGTATGACGAGCGACATTCTTGCGGTCTTGTCCGGCAGATTTTCTGCGATAAGCTGCAGCAGCCTGTCAAAGCCCGTACCGTTTTTCGCCGATATTTTTACTGTCGTATCGTCCTCGGGAATGTTGTTTTCGATTTTATCGCACTTGTTAAGCACGGTTATGACGGGTATCTCCCCGCAGCCTAGCTCGGACAGGATAGTAAGCGTAGTCTGTGCCTTTTCCTTTGCCTCGGGGTCTGACACATCACAGACGTGCAGGATTATGTCCGCGTTTGCCGCTTCTTCAAGCGTAGATTTGAACGCTTCGACAAGGTGGTGCGGCAGTCTGCGTATAAGTCCTACGGTATCGACAAGCGTGATAGAACGGCCGTCGGGCAGCTCAATTGCACGCGAGGTAAGGTCAAGAGTTGCGAACAGCTTGTCCTCGGCTAGCACGCCCGCGTTAGTCAGCGCGTTTAATAATGTGGACTTGCCTGCGTTGGTATAGCCTACTATTGCACCGACAAGCACGCTGTCCTTTTTGCGGCGGCGCCTTGCAAGATCTCTGCGCTTTTCAAGCTCGGCTAAATCCTCCTGCAGCTTTTCGATACGGCGTCTTATGTGACGGCGGTCGGTCTCAAGCTGGGTTTCGCCCGGGCCCCTCGTGCCTATTCCGCCGCCGAGCCTCGACAGCGACGCACCTATTCCCATAAGGCGGGGCAGACGGTATTTAAGCTGTGCAAGCTCGACCTGCAGCTTGCCCTCGTTTGTGACCGCTCGTCCCGCAAATATATCAAGAATAAGCATTGTGCGGTCGATTACCCGCACGTTTGTAATATCCTCTATATTTCGTATCTGACTGGAGCTTAGCTCCATATCGAATATGATAAGGTCGGCTTCTAAATTTTTCGCAAGCTCGGCAAGCTCGTTTATCTTGCCGTCACCCAGTATGGTGGCGCTCTCTATTGCAGGCCGCTTTTGTATAAGACGGCAGACGGTGAGCGCACCGGCGGTTTTTGCAAGCTCTTCAAGCTCGTCCATTGATATTTCGGCGTCGTACTCGCCGATATCTATACCCGCAAGGATTGCGCGGGTCTGCTTTTCGGCTTTATCGATTGTATTTTGTTCGTTCATAATTGTCAACTCCATATAGAAAATCCGCGGCACAGCCGCAAAAAGGTGGTAATTGTTATGAAATTCAAGGAATATGACGTAATAATCGTCGGTTCGGGCGTATCGGGTCTTTACGCGGCGCTTAATCTCGACAGCAGTATGCAGATACTGATGCTGTCAAAAAAAGAGCTTACTCTGTGCAATTCCGCGCTGGCACAGGGCGGGGTAGCGGCGGTAATGGACAAGACCAACGACAATTACGAGCTGCACATCAAGGATACGCTTATTGCGGGCGGGTATAAAAACGACCTCGACAACCTGCGAATACTTGTCGAGCAGGGACCAAAGGATGTGGCAAACCTGCTCAATTACGGTGTGGATTTTGACCGCAAGGAGGACG
>CAMEKZ010000062.1 GCA_945921635.1 uncultured Clostridia bacterium | reverse complement strand
CGATTGCCCCACGGGGCAATCGCAATGTCTGCGCGTGTTTCTCGAAGTCTGACAGACTGTCGATAAACCTACATATTTTTCAAATGGGGTTTGGGGCAAAGCCCCAAGCAATGTTTATGCGCTTTTATAGTGTTGCCTCGTGCAACGCTTTGGGCGCATACCCCCGCATCCGTGCGGGGTCGCAGGGGCGGCAGCCCCCCGAACTTCTCCCCCTTTCCTTGGGGAAAGGGGGCCAGGGGGGTTGGGAAGATTAAATTTGAAGTTTCAAAATAAAAATCAAAATAACTTTTTCGACAAGCTACGGGCGGCTTTTCAGCCGCCCTGATATATCTGTATTTACTGCTGTTCTTCGCCCACAAGCTCCTTGTAAAGTCCTATGTACAGCTTAGCCGACTGATTCCAGCTGAAGTCTGCCTTCATAGCTCTTGTAGTAAGCTTGTTCCACTCCGGCTTGTTCCAGTAGCAGTCCTTTGCTCTTGCGAGTGCGCCGAGCATATCGTGCGCGTTGTAGGACTGGAAGGTAAAGCCTGTTCCGTTTTCGTCACCGTAGTCTATAATGCTGTCGGCAAGTCCGCCGGTCTTGCGTACTATCGGGATAGTGCCGTATCTGAGCGAAATCATCTGTGCAAGTCCGCACGGCTCGCTCTTACTGGGCATCAGGAACATATTTGCACCCGCGTAAATCCTCTTTGCAAGGTCGGGGATATATCCGCAGGTAAATGCCACTCTGTCGGGGTATTTCCAGCGCATCTCGTGGAAGAACTGCTCATACTGAGCCTCGCCCGAGCCTAAAATAACAACCTTGTAGCCGAGGTTTATTATATCGTTGAATACGCGCTTTACAAGGTCAAAGCCCTTGTGCTCTACAAGGCGAGAAATCATGCCGAGTACAGGCTCCTCGCCGCCGGGGAGTCCGACCTCCTCAAGCAGCTTCTGTGTGCAGGTCTTCTTGCCTGTCTTTTTGTTTACCGTGTAGTGCGCGGGGATAACGGGGTCGGTAGCGGGATTGTACATATCGGTGTCGATACCGTTTAAGAAGCCGCAGGTCTTGTACTGCTTGTCGCGCAGCGCCCTGTCAAGGCCGTGCGAATACCACGGGTCGAGTATCTCGCGCGCGTAGGTCGGCGAAACTGTGGTAACCTTATCCGATACCTCGATAGCCGCCTTCATGAAGTTTACGTCCTTGTCATATTCCATAAGCGACGCAAAGTGCTTCGGAATACCCAGCACGTCCTCTAAAAGCTCCATACCGTATCTGCCCTGATACTGGATATTATGTATGGTGAATACGTTCTTTATTCCCCACAGCTTGTGGTGGTGCTTGTAGAACATATTGTAGTACACGGGGATAAGCGCGCACTGCCAGTCATTCGAGTTGATTACCTGCGGCTTGAAGTCGATAACCGTCAGCATCTCAAGCACGGCACGCGAGAAGAACGCATAGCGCTCCGCGTCGTCATAGTATCCGTACAGTCCGAAATCTCTCTTGAAATAATACTCGTTGTCCAGGAAATAATAGGTCACACCGTTAATCTGTGCGGTGAAAAGTCCGCAGTATTGCTTACGCCAGCCAACGGGAACACTGAAATTCGTGACGTATGTCATCTTTTCACGCCACTGCTGCTTTATTGTATTGACATAAAGCGGAACGACAACTCCTACCTCGTGTCCCTCTTCAACAAGAGCCTTAGGCAGCGAGCCTGCAACATCCGCAAGTCCTCCCGAAGCCGCAACCGGCTGAGCCTCACTTGCCGCATAAAGGATTTTCATAGAAACCGCCTTTCAGCCGAGATATATATCACGGCACTTCACATTAAATATTCTGTTAATAATATAACATATCCGCGTGCTAAAATCAAGCGAATTTTGTCCACGCTCCCCTTTTGTTTCTAAAAATCAGAAAAAATAACTAAAATTTAGTCGGTTCATTGTACATTTTAACAAAAAATGTGCTAACGGCTATTGATTTTTTATTGATATTGGATTATAATTAAATCATACAAACATACAAAGCCGCGCATACGGCATTTAATCCCAAGGAGTATTATTGAGGAGTATTGTTATGGCAGATAAAGAATTGACTCTACTTGATGTAATGGACAGAAATCAGCTCCAGTCCTTACAGGACGCTTTTGCAAACGCTACGGGCATGGCGGCGCTTACCACAGACCTCAACGGACCGGTGACCGAGCTTTCAAACCCGACCGATTTCTGTATGAATCTTACCCGTAAATCAAAGATTGGCTGCGAGCGCTGCAATATGTGCGATTTAAAGGGCGGCGAGCAGGCAAAAAAGACGGGCAGACCCGCCGTATACTACTGTCACGGAGGACTTGTGGACTTTGCCTCCCCGATTATTGTAAACGGCAAGCAGATAGGCTCGCTTATCGGCGGACAGGTTCTGACCGAGGAGCCGGATTACGACAAATTCCGCAAAATAGCAAAGGAAATCGATGTTGACCCCGAGGAATATGTCGAGGCACTGAAGAAAATCAAAGTAGTTCCCAAGGAGCAGGTAAACAACGCCGCCGAGCTGCTTTACAAGATGGCGCAGGCACTGTCCGACGCGGGCTATCAGAAATATCTGATAGAAAGCTCCCAGAGCGAAAAGCAGGAGAACTTCAACGAGATACATAACGACTACCAGCAGATAAACGACAAGATAATCGGCGTAAACAAGAATATCGCCGAGCTGTCTAAGGAGTTTGACAAAATCCGCGAAAAGACCGCCGAGTCCACAAAGATTGTGGCTCAGACAGACTCGATAATAAAGTATATCCAGAATGTTGCTACGCAGATGACCCTGCTCGGCTTCAACGCTTCTATCGAGGCAAAGCACGTTGGTGACGCGGGCGCAGGCTTCAATGTTATTGCACAGGAGGTAAGACAGCTTGCTGAGCAGACCTCAAGCCAGACTCACAATGTCGAGGACGTACTGAACAATGTCCGTTCGTCCATAGCGAACATCGAAAGCGAGATAGCCGCCGCAGTCGAGAACATCAGCAGAAATGTTGATACTATTAAAGAGCTGAGCGAGCTTATCGAAAAGACCTCGGAAAAGATAAACCTTATAATAAAATAACGCTTTAACCGAATTTTCGTTTTCTTCATATTTTTTTCCCCGCCGCCCGCTGCAAGGTCAAGCAGCGGGCGGCCTCCGTTTACCGATAACAGACCCGAACGTGTTATCCGGCGCAAAAATCACCCCGCCGCAAGGTTTGCACCTGTACGGCGGGGTAAGCTGTTTTATAACCTGTTATTATTGCTTTACTCTTGTTTCAAAAGTATCCGCGGCGAGGTCAAGCCCCTGCATAAGTCGCTTTTCACGGTCGCCTCCCGCAAGCTTGCTCGGATATTCTACGGCAAGCTGGCAGTAATAACTGTCGGATTCGTGCTTTTTAAAGCAATATGCGACTATAGTCTTGTCACCGAGCGGCGCTGATACAGCTGCGGCTGTTTTCTGCATATTCTGTATATATTATACATTTAAAAAAACTTAATGTCAATAACCGATAGTCTGTTACCGGTTCAGCTCCGGCGGCGGTAGTGCTGAGTGAGAGGGGGTGGGGCAGCTATCTATAGTCTGCAAAGCATCAATGTTGACAAATACCGGCATAATATGCCAAAATGTATCTGCAAGTGCGAACTATAGATGATAGGCGGTTATCCCGCTCCCGAAGCAGTATCTTTACTGCAAGGGAGGTGATGCTAATGAATTACATAACGTTGTCTGATTTAATTCAGATAGGCATTTTTCTTGCCACTTTTACAGTTATGATATTCAGTATCATTTTTAAAAATTTTTTGAAAAAGAAATAACCGCCCACAGCATCCAAACTTAGGCGGTTATTTTACCGAATTTGCTTTGGGAGCGACCGACTATCGGGCCACTCTTGTACCTTTATTATACACGCTGCTTTATTTTTGTCAAGCGCTTTATACCGACAGCGCACGAAGCTGTTCCCTTCTTTTTACCTTTAACCTCATGTAACCATGAAACCCGATTTTACATAATGTCACTATGTAAAGGTTAACATCAAACAAATTATTGTACAATGTTACAAAAAAATTCGGTTTATCACAGATAATCCGTTTTTCTGTTGTATTACGACAGATAAAATGGTATTATAATTAGTGGAAAAACAAAAAGCGAGGATTATTCAATGTTCAGTATTGCAGTCGCACAGTCGGGCGGGCCTACCGCCGCAATAAATTCTTCACTCTGCGGTGTTTTCTCCGGCGCACAGAGATATGACGAAATCGACAAAATCTACGGCTCGGAAAACGGTATCGAGGGTATAATAAACGACCGCCTTATAGATTTAAAGCAGGTCATAAAGACGCAGCACGACAAGGACTTGCTGATGAAAACTCCCTCCACAATACTCGGCTCCTGCCGCTTCAAGCTCGGCGACAGCGAAAAGGACGAGGAAAACTATATAAAAATCACCGAAACCTTTAAAAGAAGAAACATAAAGGCGTTTTTCTACATCGGCGGAAACGATTCGATGGACACTGTATTAAAGCTCGACCGCTATTTTAAGGCAAAGGGCATAGATATAAAGGTTGTCGGCGTGCCGAAAACCATAGACAACGACCTGCCCGAAACCGACCACACCCCCGGCTTTGGCTCGGCGGCAAAGTATGTTGCGACCTCGATACAAGAAATTATCCGCGACTGCCGCGTGTACTCTATCCCCTCGGTAACCATAGTCGAGATTATGGGAAGGGACGCGGGCTGGCTTGCGGCGTCCTCATGCGTGCTGAGGGCGAACGGCGAGCCTGCGCCGCACATGATTTATCTGCCCGAGCGCGAGTTTTCCGAGGATAAGTTCTTAGCAGATATAAAAAACGCGATGAAAAGATACAAGGCGGTTGTTGTTGCCGTGTCTGAGGGTATCTCCTGCGGCGCGGGAAAATCCGAGCTTACCGACGCATTCGGTCACCGCTATCTGTCGGGCGTGGGTAAATATCTTGAAAATATCGTGCGGGACGAAATCGGCTGTAAAGTCCGCTCAATCGAGCTTAACGTAATGCAGCGCTGCGGCTCGCATATCGCGTCGCTGACAGACCTTGCCGAGGCGGAGCGTATAGGTGCTGCCGCCGTAGCCGAGGCACTGGAGCGTAATGCGAGCGGCGTGATGATGTGCTTTCACAGAATAAGCAACAAGCCATACCGTGCCGAGATAATCACCTGCGATATTGAAAAGGCGGCGAACAAGGCAAAATACTTCCCCGCCGAATGGATAAACGATGAGGGAAACAATGTCACAATCGATGCGCTGAACTACTTCCTGCCGCTTATTCAGGGCGAGCCGGAGATAGAGTTTGAAAACGGTATACCCGTACATTTCAGGCTCAACCAGTAATGCTTATGACGGAATAATATAAGTCTCCTCTGAAAACCTATGCCGTTTTTATGTGGTGCATATTTATTCGACAGATTGTACAAAATTTTTGCAGGAATACTGGATGTATTTCAAGAAAATTTTGGGCAATATGACGGATTAAGATGCGCCGCAGAGAAGCGACAGAGGTTTTTAGAGGTGACCCATAATAAAACCCCCGTAAAGGTTTTCGCCTTCACGGGGGTTTCGTTCTGTCAAATCCGTATACCCTGCCTTATCTGCACAAATCCTTTCCGCAGATAAGCTCTACGCCGTTGTCGGTCAGTACCTTGACCGCCTTTTCGGTGTCGTTTGTACGGATAACTATATCCGCTCTGCCTGCGGTCTTTCCCATTACGGAGTATAAATACTCGATGTTTATGCCGCAGTCGTTGATTTTTCCGATAACATTATAAAGCGCGCCCGATACATCGGGGATAGTAAACGCGATAACCTTTGTAACGGCGGCTGTACAGCCGTCCGCCTGCAAAGCCGCGATAGCCTTTTCGGTGTCGTTTACTATTATGCGCAGGATGCCGAAGTCGGCGGTGTCAGCTACGGTCATAGCGCGTATGTCGATACCGTTTTTATTAAGTATCTCCATAACGGCGGCAAGTCTGCCCGCCTTGTTTTCTACGAATACGGAAATCTGGTCAATAAGCATGATTATCCCTCCTGTATGTATTATTTCTTTTCAAACTTGTTCTTTATTGCTCTGTTGTCCTGTACTCTTACCGCCTTGCCCATAGAGCGTGCAAGCGTTTTCGGTTCGAGCAGCTTTACGTTGATACCTACTCCGATAGCTGAGTCTATAGCCGCCTTTACCTTCTTGGTGTAGCTTTCGAGCGTCTTTACGTTATCGCCGAACATATCGGGGCGGGTCTCAAGCTGTATTTCGAGCGTATCGAGGTTGTTCACCCTGTCTACAACCAGCAGGTAGTTGGTTGCCTTTTCGTCAACCGAGAGCAGAGCGGACTCAATCTGCGACGGGAATACGTTTACGCCGCGGATAATCAGCATATCATCGGTTCTGCCCTGGGGTTTGAGCATTCTTACAAGGGTACGGCCGCAGTCGCACTTATCGTAAACAAGAGTAGCGATGTCGCGCGTCCTGTAGCGTATCAGCGGGAGCGCCTCTTTAGTGATGCAGGTGAACACAAGCTCGCCCTGACTTCCCGCGGGGAGAACCTCTAAGGTGTCGGGGTCGATAACCTCTGCAATAAAATGATCCTCACAGATGTGCATACCGCTCTGGCATACGCACTCGCAGGATACCGACGGTCCCATAATCTCGGACAGACCGTAAATGTCATACGCCTTTATTCCGAGTCCCTCTTCTATCTGGCGGCGCATCTCCTCCGTCCACGGCTCTGCGCCGAAAAGTCCGGCCTTCAGCTTAAAGTCCTCTTTTTTGAAGCCCTTTTCTTCCATCATCTCGATAAGGCTGATAGCGTAGGACGGTGTCATACATACTATGGTAGAGCCGAAATCCCTGAACATCTCAAGCTGTCTCATGCTGTTTCCTGCCGATGCGGGGATAGCCGTAGCGCCGAGCTTTTCCGCACCGTAGTGCATACCGAGGCCGCCGGTGAACAGTCCGTAGCCGTAGGAAACATGAACAAAGTCATCCTTTGTTCCGCCGATATTCACAAGCGCTCTCGCAGCGCACTCCGCCCATATATCAATGTCCTTCGCGGTGTAGCCTACAACCGTCTGCTTTCCGGTCGTACCCGATGACGCGTGTATGCGGACAACATCTCCGGTCGGTACGGCAAACATACCGTAGGGGTAGTTGTTACGCAAGTCCTGCTTTGTAGTAAACGGGAGCTTGCCCAAATCCGCGACGGACTTTATGTCCTCGGGTCTTACGCCCGCCTCGTCCATCTTCTTGCGGTAGGGGGCAACATTTTCATAAACTCTTCTGACTGTGTTCGCCAGTCTGTAGGATTGTAATGCTTCGATTTCGCTGCGCGGTGCGCACTCAATGTCCTTGTTCCAATAATTCATCGGAAAAACGCCTTTCCGGGGTTTCAGCCCTTTCAATTTTATGTGCATACATTTAAACGTCTGTATGCTTGCTTATAATTTTATCACATTTGCACACAAATGTCAAACAAATTGCTATATTTTTTGACAAAATAGCTCATTATTTCTACTCCTCACATTTAACTAATTTTAAGCGAAATTTAAGTAAAAATTTTTGCATATCCTCTTGCTTTTTCAAAAAAAATATGGTATACTATCGACAAAGAGTGTGCTGTTTAAAAGCACTCTTAACGGAAATTAAATACTTCAAGGAGAAGCGAACATGAACGTAAAAATCATCAACGGTACATCGTTACCGAACATTCCCTGGCAGGAGCGTCCCGCAGGCTGTAAGGATGTTATCTGGCGTGCAGACAACAACCCTATAATTCCCCGCGACCAGCTCCCCACAAGCAACTCTATCTTCAACAGCGCGGTTGTTCCTTTTGAGGGCAAGTTTGCCGGTGTTTTCCGTGTTGACGACAAGGAAAGAAACATGGCTATCCATGCAGGTTTTTCCGAGGACGGCGTACACTGGAACATCAACGAAGAAAAGGTTGAATGGATAAACGACGACCCCGAGACTGCTGAGGCTAACCCCTGGCAGTACGGCTACGACCCCCGCTGTGTATGGATTGAGGACAGATACTGGATTACATGGTGCAACGCATACGGCTGGAAGCCTACAATCGGTGTGGGCTGGACAAAGGACTTTAAGGAGTTCCACCAGTGCGAAAACGCATTTCTCCCCTTCAACAGAAACGGCGTATTATTCCCCCGCAAGATAAACGGCAAGTACGTTATGTTCAGCCGTCCTTCGGACAGCGGTCACACGCCCTTCGGCGATATGTACCTTTCACAGTCGCCCGATATGAAGTACTGGGGCGAGCACAGACACGTTATGGCTCCGATGAAGGGCTGGGAGTCTCTGAAGATAGGCGCAGGTCCTATTCCGATTGAAACAAGCGAGGGTTGGCTGGTATTCTACCACGGAGTTCTCCAGAGCTGCAACGGCTATGTTTACAGCTTCTCCGCCGCTATCCTCGACATCGACAAGCCCTGGAAAGTTAAGTACCGTTGTGCAGAATATCTGCTCAACCCCAGAGAGTACTATGAGTGCGTAGGCGACGTACAGAACGTAACATTCCCCTGCGCGGCTCTCTGCGACGCTGACACAGGCAGAATCGCTATCTACTACGGATGTGCAGATACCTGCGTAAGCATGGCGTTTACTACGGTTGACGAGGTTGTTGATTACGTTAAAAAGCATAGCAGTGTTTGATTTAGTGTAAAATGATACAAATATTCCCCTCCGAGTTTCGGAGGGGATATTTTTTGTCCGGTTGTTAAGTATTGGAAAGCCCGGCCTCTTCCCTTTCCTCCTCCGTCAGCCTGCCAATTATCCCCACGCACCCGCCGTTTACCGCACAGTCGATTACATTTACAAACATATAATGACACGCCTTTGAAACGTTAATAAACACCCGCTTATCGTACTCCTCGCCGTCAAGCGAGTAATAATAAATATAGAAAAACAGCCTTCTCCTTAACACAAAGGTGAACATCGGGTTATTCTTCGCCCCCGTGAACGAGTAATACTCAAACGGCACACCGAGCTGTCTGAAGCGTTCTTCAAGCGTCCTCATACTCCTTTTCGGAAAATTGCCTTTGCAGACAGGCTCTCTTGCCGATTTGACACGCGATACCTTTGGTGCTTTGTCCGTTCCGTAAATTTCGCGGTACATACTCTTGTCCGATTTTTTGCTTTTTACTGCCTGCATGATTACCGATACCAAAGCGGCGAGGGCAACCGCCGAGCCGATTATGAGAAGTATTATGCCTATAGGGGTGGTCGTAATCCATGTACCGTCCATTTCTGCACCTCCTTGCTATATTGATACTATGATACATCGTATAAATTGAAAAGTCAATATGCCGGTTTATCAGGAACGTCTGATAAATCGGATAAAACACAGCCGGCACACTTGTAGAAAATCACTTTTCCCGCCCTCGCCGAAATCAAAAATTTTCTTTAATATGGGTATTGACAAATAAAAAAATTGTGCTATAATATGTTTTAGCACTCTGAGAGTGAGAGTGCTAAAACACGTTTTCATTACCGAATAGAGATTTTTCTCTGAAAATAAAAAATAATTTTTGAGGTGATTATCATGAGCAAAAAAGCATTTAAAGCAGAATCCAAGAGATTGCTGGACATGATGATAAATTCTATCTACACCCACAAGGAAATTTTCCTGCGTGAGCTTATATCAAATGCCAGCGACGCTATGGACAAGCTGTACTACAAGTCGCTGACCGAAAATATCGGACTGTCCAGGGGCGACTTTGAAATCAACCTGACGGTAGACAAGGACAACCGTATTCTTACCATTACCGATAACGGTATCGGCATGACAAAGGACGAGCTTGAAAACAACCTCGGCGTTATCGCACAGAGCGGCTCGTTCAAGTTCAAGAACGAAAACGCGGATACCGAAAAGGACGATATAAACGTAATCGGTCAGTTCGGCGTAGGCTTTTACTCGGCGTTCATGGTTGCTTCAAATGTGACCGTAGAGACAAAGGCATACGGCAGCGACCAGGCGTACAAGTGGTACTCCGAGGGCGTTGACGGCTATACCATTACCGAGGCCGACAAGGACAGCTACGGCACGCGCATCACACTTAAAATAAAGGAAAACACCGAAGAAGAGGACTACGACGAGTTCCTCACCGAATACAAGATAAAGGGCATCGTAAAGAAATACTCCGACTATATCCGCTACCCTATAAAGATGATGGTAGGCCACAGCCACCTCAAGGAGGGCACCGAGGACGAGTACGAAACCCACTACGAGCTTGAAACGCTGAACAGCATGGTTCCTATCTGGAACAAGAGCAAATCCGAGCTTAAAGACGAGGACTACAACGAGTTCTACAAGGAAAAGTTCTTCGACTACGATGACCCCATCGCGCATATCCACACCAAGACCGAGGGCACCGCGACCTACAACGCGCTGATGTATATTCCGTCAAAGGCGCCGTTTGATTATTATTCAAAGGACTACGAAAAGGGACTTCAGCTTTATTCAAACGGTGTGCTGATTATGGACAAGTGCGCCGACCTGCTCCCCGACTGCTTCAGCTTTGTAAAGGGTCTTGTAGACTCTGCTGACCTGTCGCTGAATATTTCGAGAGAGATGCTCCAGCACGACAGACAGCTTAAAATAATCGCAAAAAGCCTGGAGCGTTCTATCAAAAACGAGCTCACGAAAATGCTCCGCAACGACCGCGAGAAGTACGAAAAATTCTGGAAGGCATTCGGCTTACAGATAAAATTCGGCGTATACAACGGCTTCGGCGAGGGCAAGGAGCTGCTGAAAGATTTACTGCTGTTCTATTCTTCGTTTGAAAAGAAGTACGTTACTCTTGAAGAGTATGTATCGCGCATGAAAGAGGATCAGAAATTTATCTACTTTGCAAGCGGCGAGACCGTAGACAAGATAGACAACCTCCCGCAGACCGAGCTTGTAAAAGACAAGGGCTACGAGATACTTTACCTCACCGACAGCGTAGATGAATTTGCTTTGCAGATGATGGTAGACTACGGCGGAAAGCAGTTCAAATCGGTAGCGGCGGGCGACCTTGACCTCGAGACCCCCGAGGAAAAGGAAGAGATGAAGACAAAGACCGAAGAGAGCAAGGATATGTTTGCGTTTATCAAGGACTCTCTCGGCGGCAGGGTAAAGGACGTAAGACTGTCTAAAATCCTCAAATCCCACGCTGTCTGCCTGACAAGCGACGGAATTTTGTCGATAGAGATGGAAAAGGTACTCAGCCAGATGCCGAGTGAGCACAACGCAAAGGCAGAAAAGGTGCTTGAAATAAACGCAAACCACCCGATTTACGAAACGCTGAAAAAGCTGTACGAAACAGACAAGGACAAGCTGAAGGTCTACAGCGATATTCTGTACAATCAGGCGCTGCTGGTCGAGGGTATGCCGATTGAGAACCCTGTTGACTTCAGCAACAAGATTTGTTCGCTTATGACAGAGTAACAAACGCCGCCCATGGGCGTTCTAAATATAAGACGGAGCTGTTCCGGATTTCGGAACAGCTCCGTTCAGACTATCGATAAACCCACGCACCGCAAAAACGCAGTTTTTTCAAATAATTGAGATTGATT
>CAMEKZ010000061.1 GCA_945921635.1 uncultured Clostridia bacterium | reverse complement strand
CGGCACGCTTTGCAAATCGGATAAAATGATAACGTTAAGCCCGCCGTGCAATCTAAGTGGCGAATAATGAAAACGTAATTGCACGGCGTAATAGGATGAAGCGGCACGCTTTGCAAATCGGATAAAATGATAACGTTAAGCCCGCCGTGCAATCTACGGTGCGAATAACGAAAACGTAATTGCACGGCGTAATAGGATGAAGCGGCACGCTTCTTTACGCAAATTATCAGGATTTTTTGAGTGGGTTGTGGTAATATAATAATGTAACGTACGTTAGATTTGAGGGGAGCGGTTTGCTGTGTGCAGGCGCTCTTATGAAAGGCAGGGTGAACTATGGATAGCGACAAGCTCAGAATACTTACTGACGCGCTGGATTATATTGAGACGCACCTGCGTGATGAAATATCGCAGGAGGAGTGCGCCCGCGCGGCATACTGCTCGCTGTCGGGACTTCAAAAGCTGTTCCGTTACGCGTTTCACATAAGCATAGGCGAATATGTCACTAAGCGCAGGTTGTCCTGTGCGGCGCGTGATTTAAAGCAGGGGTTTTCAGTGCTGGACACCGCCATAAATTACGGCTACGGCTCGTCCGAGGCGTTTACGCGGGCATTTGTCAGAGTGTGGGGCGTGACCCCGACCGAGTACAGAAGCAGCCGCCGCTTTTCACAGATTTGCCCTAAGCTCGATTTTCCCGAACAACGGGAGCGCAAAGGAGAGATTATCATGACAAGAAGATTTGATATTTCCGAGCTGTACGATTACATTAAATCAAAGAACGGTACATACGTTATAGTTTTCGACACATGCGGCCTGCTCATAATAAACCGCGACTACGGTGGAAAAGCGGGTGACGCGGTTATAAGGGAGTGTTTTCGCCGCATTGATGTCGAGGCGGGTGAGGATATGCTTCTATTCCGTATTGGCGGTGACGAGTTCGCACTGGTTACCGGATATTCAGACAAGGAGAGCGTGACTGCATTGGCACAGCGGATACTCGCACATAACGGCGAGACAATTGACGCGGACGGAGCTAATCTCGCGGTGTCTATGCGTGCGGGCGCGGTTATGCTAAGCGACAGCTGTAAAAGGTATAATATGCTGTTTTCCGAGCTTATGAGCGCGCCGAGCGATGATCCGGATAACTTTACGATTGAGTAAATAAAGGACTTTGCCGCACATGGCATAAGAGCTTTAGTGCGTGCGGTGTATTGAAGATTATGAAAGCGGCTTTTGATAGAATGTCAAAGGTCGCTTTTCGTATCCTTAGCATTGACTTTTATTGATTATTTTGCTACAATAAACAAAGCGATAAATGGAACGCAATCCCGCTTTTTGGCAGTCAGATTTATATAAACGATTGATATACGGCGGATACAGACAATAAAACATCTGAATTTTAGGAGGAATAACATGGCAATAGTAGTAAATATTTATTATACCGGAATAAACGGAAATGCGGGAAAATTTGCAGAAGAAATGCTTTCAGCCGGTATTGTAGATGATATTAGAAAAGAAGAAGGCAATTTGAAATATGAATACTATATTCCTATGAATGATACAGAAACCGTATTGTTAATAGATAGCTGGACCGACCAGAAGGCAATTGACGCTCATCATTCATCGGAAATGATGAAGAAAATTACCATTTTAAGAGAAAAGTATGATTTGCGTATGAGGGTCGAACGGTACATTACAGATGAAAACGGTATTCCGGAATCGGATAATAAATTTATCAAGAGTTGAATTCACGCAGCTTTCGTTTTCTGAAGAATTATACACGCCGCTAATTGTAAATTAGTATTTTAAAAACTTTTAATAATCAAAATTGCCCGCCGGTACAACGGATAAATCTGAACCGAATACACAAACCCGCCGCGGCTTAAATCCCGCGGCGGGCGCTTTATGTTTATATGGATTTACATTTTATCCTTGAAATTCAGCAAATCAAGCGGGAATGGCGGTGACGCCAGCGGCTTTACCGCTATTGACATCAGCAGAAGCTCGTTATCGTCCGCCGCTATGCGGTTTGAGCTTAGCCTTCCGCACTTTTTACAGCGGTGTATTATAGCCCACTCGCCGTCATTTCGCACAAATACGCTGACCGGCTCCATTATTCCACCGCAGTCTGCGGCGCGGTCGCCGGGTGTGTTGTCGAGATGTACGCTTGTTAGGCAGTAGGGGCAGTGGTTGCGGTTGCGAGTACCCCCGCCGGAAAGGCTGACGGTTTTGCCGCATGATTTGCAGATAAATCCTGTATTCATATTTTACCTCCGATTATAATATCAAATAAGACGGAGGCTCGGTAGTATTTAGCCTCCGTGCTAAAATACTATTACCGATTGCAGTAAATTAAATTTTTTATTCAAAAAAATACCTCTCATTTAAAGTTACGGCAGATATGAAAGCTCATATCTGCCGGTTTATTTGTTTTATACAGGCATAACCTTGTTTGCCTTGTCTGCGTGCTCCGCATCAATGCCGAGCTGCTTGTCCTTGCGCTTTTCAAAGAACTTTTCGGCAACCTGACCGAACATCGCGTAGCTGAGTACATCCTCGTCCTGCTGTGACCACTTTGCACACTCTGCCTTCAGCTTTTCAAGCTCGGGCTCGATAAGGTCTGCGGGACGGCAGTCTATAGGCTGTTCGTCACCGAGGATTTTCTTTCTGAACTCGGGGTCGATAGGCGCGGGGGTCTTTCCGTAGCTGCCCTTTACAAGACCCTTGAACTCCTTGGTAACCGTCTTGTAGCGCTCGCCCATGATTACGTTGAATACCGCCTGCGTACCTACTATCTGCGATGTAGGTGTAACCAGCGGTGGGAAGCCTGCGTCGGCTCTTACTCTCGGAACCTCTTTAAGTACCTCTTCAAACTTGTCTGACTTGCCCGCCTGCTTCAGCTGTGAGAGCAGGTTGGAGAGCATACCGCCGGGAACCTGATAAATCAGCGCGTTTGCGTCAACCGCAAGTAGCTTGGGGTCAAGCAGTCCGCTGTCGATGTACTTCTTGCGAAGAGTCATGAAGTAATCTCTTATTTCGGTGAGGAGCTTCAAGTCAAGTCCCGTGTCGTATTCTGTGCCCTGCAGCGCGGCAACCATCGACTCCGTAGGAGCGTGAGAAGTGCCGAGCGCGAGCGGTGACATAGCGGTATCAATAACATCTACGCCCGCCTCGATACCCTTTAACAGGCACATTGAAGCAAGACCCGATGTGTAGTGGGTGTGGAGCTGAATGGGTATGCTTACGGCGTTTTTCAGCGCCTTTACGAGCTTTTCTGTCTCATAGGGGGTGAGCAGAGCCGCCATATCCTTGATGCAGATTGAGTCGGCACCCGCCTCCTCAATTCTCTTAGCGTAGTCAACATAATACTGCTCAGTGAATACGTCGCCGAGAGTGTAGGAAATGGCAATCTGTGCGTGCGCGCCCTCCTTCTTGGCAGCCTTAACAGCCGTCTCAAGGTTTCTTATATCGTTCAGCGCGTCGAAAATACGGATAATGTCGATACCGTTTGCTACCGATTTCTGTACAAAGTATTCAAGAACATCATCGGCATAGTGACGGTATCCGAGCATATTCTGACCTCTGAACAGCATCTGGAGCTTTGTATTGGGCATTTCGCGTCTTAAAATGCGAAGCCTTTCCCACGGGTCTTCATTTAAAAAACGTAAGCATGAATCGAATGTCGCGCCGCCCCAGCACTCAACCGAGTGGAAGCCTACCTTGTCCATTGTGGAGAGGATAGGGAGCATTTCGTCCATTGTCATTCTCGTGGCAATAAGGGACTGGTGCGCGTCACGCAGTACGGTTTCGGTAATTTTTACTTTTCCCATAACCTTTAATATTCCTTTCCGCAGAGATTACGCGTTGATGGTAGCAATAAGAGTACCTGTCTCGACAGACTGTCCCTTGGTAACATTGATACTTGCGATTGTACCATCGCAGGTAGCAACTACATCGTTTTCCATCTTCATTGCCTCGAGTACGGCGATAACCGTGCCGTTAGATACCTTTGCGCCAACAGCGAGCTTTACATCAACGATAGTGCCGGGCATGGGAGCGGAAATCTTTACGCCGCCCTGTGCGCCTGCGGGAGCAGCGGGAGCAGCCGCCTTCTTAGGAGCGGGAGCTGCTGCGGGTGCGGAAACATGTGCCGAAGCGCCGTCTGCTTCTTCTACGGTAACATCGTAGGCTGTACCGTTTACTGTGATATTATATCTTTTCATAACATTTTTCCTTTCAAGACAGATTAAAATACAAAGTTAACGTGCTTTTTGGCGGGGGAGATAACTCTCTTGCCCGAGGTAATATCAACCGCAGAGGTTATAGCCGACTTTGTGTCGTCGGGGGTGATAACTCTGTCAACATAGCCGTAAGCCGCCGCCGTGAACGGGCTCGCTTCGTTTTCGGCATACTCGGTTGCCTGCTTTGCGGTAGTTTCGGGGTCAGACGCACCGTTAAGGAATGTTACAGCCGCCTCGGGTGAGGTCGGAGCGATAACCGCGTCCTCCCACGCAAAGCAGAAGTCGCTTCCTGCCGCGGTGCTTGCAAGCGCTACATAAGCGCTGCCGTAAGCCTTGCCGGTGATAACCGCGATTTTAGCCGTGGTAGCGCCTGCATAAGCCTGTGCAAGCTTTGCGCTGTCGCGGATTGATCCTGCAAGCTCAGCCGCGCTCGAATTTTCAAAGCCCTCGGAGTCAACAAAGGTGATAACCGGGATTGAAAAAGCGTCGCAGAGAGTTACAAAGCGTGCGATTTTCGCGCTGTCTGCCTTTGTGAGCCTGTCCGCGTTGTTTGTAGCTACAAAGCCCGCGGTACGCCAGTTTACGCTGCCGAGAGCGACAACAGCCGCCTTGCCGAAGTCCTTGTAAAGCTCGATTACGCTGTCCTTGTCGGCAACAGCGCTTATAAGGTCAAGACCCTTTAAGTCAGCGGTAACAGCCGCGTCATTTTCCGAGAAATAGTCGTTTCCTGCTGTTTCGAGGTTGTTTGCGGGGAGTATCGAGATAAGCTTCTTAGCCTTGCTTACTGCGTCTGCGCCGTCCTTTGCGATAACAGCCGCAACGCCTGATTTAGCGGCGTTTTCCGCTGTGCCTGCGCCCTCGGTCTTGTCCTGTGATACAAAGGGTGCGGTCATGAAAAGCTCGGACTTTTCGGTCATGATAACAATATCAGCCATGCAGGCTATCATAGCGGCTGTACCCGCGCACACGCCGTCTACTATGGCAATCTGGGGTACTGCGCCGGATAACGCCGCGCTCGCCTTAGCAATATCACCGTAAGCAGTGAGCATCTGCACGCCCTCTTTTATATCTCCGCCCTTTGAGTCGAAAATACCGATTACGGGTGCGCCGTTTTTAAGCGCCAGATCGTAGATTTTCTTGATTTTAGCAGCCGCGCTCATTGTTACAGCGCCGCTTTTCACGCTTGTGTCCTGCGCGTAGGCATACACAACCGCGCCGTCTACAAAGCCGTAGCCGCTTACTACTCCCGCCTTTTCTCCGTTTGCTCCGACAAACTTGTCAAGCTCTGTAAAGCTGTCCTCGTCGAAAAGAGAAATAAGCTTGCTTGCGGCATCGCTCTGAGCCGTATTCTGCTCCATTTCAGCAATAGTTTTCTTCATTGCCAGTTTTATCCTCCGTTCTCCACGTTAATTTATGTAAATCTGTGCCATAAGCACAACATATTCATACTAATTATAACTCATTTTTGAAGTAATAACAAGTGAATTTCGCTATTTTTTGCAACTTTTATGAGATGTGAAAAAATTATCAATGTCATTTATGCAATTATTGTTGTTTTGCACAAAATCGAGCCGCAGAAGCTCCTGCCATACGTCGCTTTTTTGCGGTGCTATTACACATTTGTTTACAAATCTGTTACTTGCAAAATTCAGGGCGGTGCGGCACAGTCCGTCTATGAGGAACTGCTCCGAGGTGATTTCTGTTATATAAAGTGTGTCGCCATCTATGTGACAGGCGAGGGTGCCGAGAAGGTCGCCGCGGTCTTTGGCTTCAAAGACAAGGCGGTCGGTTATATCGGGGTTTTGGAGAATGGTTATCATGTGGTGTCCTTATACGTCTATTTTTTCTGCTGCGCAGGATTCAGCAGCGCTTTAAGCCCTTTCAGCTCCTGTTCGGTCAGATCCTGCCACTCGCCCGGCTTTAACATACCAAGCTTTATATTTCCTACCGCGCTTCGTTTAAGGCGCACTACCTCAAGCTTTACCGCCTCGCACATCTTTCTTATCTGGCGGTTTTTGCCCTCTGCTATCACAAATTCGAGCACCGTGCGGTTTTCCTCCTCGGCAAGTACCGCGACGGTGCAGGGGAGAGTAACGCCCGTGTCAATCTTCACTCCCGCCGCGAGAGTTGTCAGCTTGTCGTCCTCTACCGTGCCTCTGACAGTTACACGATAGCGCTTTTTAATATGCTTTGACGGGTGCATGATGCTGTTAGCAAGCTCGCCATCGTTTGTCAGTATCAGCAGTCCCTCGGAGTCCTTGTCGAGCCTGCCGACAGGATAGACGCGCTCCTCGACATCTTCGAGCAGCTCTGTCACTATCCTTTTGCTGTGGGTGTCCGACATCGTAGTGACATAGCCGCGCGGCTTGTAGAGCTTTATGTAGCGCAGTTTTGCGCCGGTGCTTATCTTCTCGCCGTTTACGGTCACGAGGTCATTTTTCGGGTCGGCCTTGTCACCGAGTGTTACGGGTCTGCCGTTTACCTTGACAAGACCTTGTTCGATATATTCTTCAGCCTTTCTGCGTGAGCAGTAGCCGCTGTCTGCTATTATTTTTTGAAGTCTTACTTTTTCCATTATATTTCCTTTCGTCCTGTCGAGTGCCTCGGCTAAATCGGCAGAATTGCCTTGAAAAACTTATACAGCGCGGTAAAAAACGATACCTCCTGCGGCGCTGTACCGCAGCTTTGCTTTGCGTAAAGCTCAAAGCGCACCTCACCGAGAGTATCTCCCGCGCTTATACCGCCGTAGACAAATTTCGGCAGATACACCGCCGCCGTCACCTGCTCCCGCTGTTCGTCCGTCAGTGCGAGCATGGCCTTGTCATTCATCGTAACTCCGATATACTCGCTCTCTCCCGATACAACGGGGATTTTTATTCCCGAGCAGTCATACTGTGCCGGCTGTGAGGTGACCTTTGAAAAGCCGTAGTCGAGCAGCTTTGTGTGATCCTTCCAGTCGTCCGGTGCGTTCAGCGTTACTGCGATAAGCAACACTCCGTCCCGCTCTGCGGCGGAAACAAGCGTGCGCCGCGCGCTGTCGGTAAAGCCGGTCTTTACGCCGATGCAATCGGGGTAGCTGTAAAGCAGCTTGTTTGAGTTAATAAGCCAGCGGTCGGTCGGCGGGTTGCCGAAGCTCACCTTAGCCTTTGACAGACAGCAGATTTCCTTAAAATCCTGATTTTTAAGGGCATAAGAGGTTAGCAAAGCCAAATCGTAGGCGCAGGAATACTGCCCGTCTGCGTCAAGTCCGGACGGGGTGACAAAATTACTGTCATTCATGCCGAGCGCTTTTGCCTTTGTATTCATCTTCTCGGCAAACGCCGACATACTGCCTGATACGCTTATCGCTGCGGCGTTTGCCGCGTCGTTACCCGAAGGGAGCAACATACCGTAGCAAAGGGCGCGGCGGGTGACTATATCCCCCTCGCGCAGTCCCATGGACGTGCCCTCTACCTTTATCGCGGTGGGGTCGGCGGTAAACGGCGCGTCAAGCTCGCCTGCTTCTAATGTCAGCAGGGTGGTCATTATTTTTGTTGTACTTGCGATTGAGCGGTGCTCTTTCTCGTTCTTGGCGTAGAGCACTGTGCCGGTGTTAGCTTCAATCAGTATCGCGGACGCCGCAGAAACGAAGAGAGTGCTGTCTGCGGGTTGTGATACATAGTGAAGCGGTAATTCGCTGATAGCACCGCTGTTAAGGTTGAGTGGCGCGGTCTCGGCACTCGCAGAAAATAATGCTCCGAATGAAGCCACGGCAAGCGTAAATGAAATTACTCTTATGATAAAACGCATAGGTCTCATAATTTATCCTTTCTATGCAAGTTATAGCTTGTTTTTCACATAACTATGCAAAAAAGGACAAAATTATACCTTGTACCGTTTCAGCCGATTTTTCCTCGTCTGCGCGTGTTTCTCAAAGCCTGATATGTGCGGTCGGGGATTATTCCTCGTCCTGCTTTTCCTCGTCCTCGCCGTCCTTGGAAAAGATTGCC
Source organism: uncultured Clostridia bacterium (assembly GCA_945921635.1). GTDB lineage: Bacteria > Bacillota > Clostridia > Oscillospirales > Ruminococcaceae > Ruminiclostridium_E. The sequence goes on along the minus strand of CAMEKZ010000061.1, from coordinate 3,437 downwards.
TTTACCTTTGAAATGAGGTCGGGCACGCCGCCTATTATACCCTCAAGCGCATTGCCCGTACCTGCGCCCAGCTCCAGCATTTTTACCTCACCGTCACGCTGTACTATGATAAACGCCTGCGGGTTTATCGTGATGCCCGCGCCGCTTCCGCCTGCGAAAACGTCCTTCGGCGCTTTGGTCGGAAGGTCCGAGCCGCCCGCGACAAAGCCGAAGCTTACTTTCGATACGGGGATGATGATTGTTCCGTCGGGAGAGGTTATCGGGTCGCCGATGATGGTATTTACATCAACCAGCTCTCTTATTTTCTCCATCGAGGTGCTCATAAGTCCGTTGATAGGGTGCTGTTCTGCCATGTTAAATTCCTTTCTTCGCGGTCTTGGGTGCGACCTTTGCAGCCGCCGTGCCGTTGCCGCCTGTGATGTCCGATTGGGTCTTTTTCAGGGTGAGCTTTGCGGTGCGTACTAAAAACCACAGCGCACAGCCTATCGCGGTGGATAGTCTCATCCTGATTTTACAGCTTATAAAATACTCTGTATTTCCTGAGGTAAAGTCTACCCCGATATTTATTTTCTTTACATAAAGCCTTACCGTCTGATATAAAAACGCTATCGCGCTGTGTACAAACCAGTTTATTTTGCCGTAGTTCAGCGCCGCCTGCGCCGCGTCCTCTCCCGAGGCGATTATGTCTATAAACAAATCCGCAACGCGGATGTGGGAGATAAGCCGCTTTACCGGCTTGCTTGCGCTCTCGATAAGCGTCTTTATCATTTCCCAGTTGTCGGAAAGGCTGCCCTTGCTTTTCGATTTGGCTTTATCGGATTTTCCGGCTTTGGCGGATTTTTCGTCTGCGGCCGAATTATCCGGATTATCCGCGTTTTCCGTGCTGTCAGCGGCTTTATCCTGCCCTCCTAAAGTCTCGGTATCGGATTTGCTGTTGCTTTCCGACTGCTTTTCCTTTTTTCTCTTTTTCTTGGCTTTTGCCTTCTTTTTGGCCTCGTCCTCGGGGGAAACAGAAAAAATCGTAACCCCCGCATACTTCACCTTTATTCGTATGTCCTCGTCAATCCGTACGCTGACAGATACCGACAGACAGAGGGCTACAATTATAATGAGCAATATATCTGCAAATATTATCCAGCCCATACGCCCTCCGTAAAAATCTAAGGTTATTCCTCGCTGTCAATGCTGTCTGCACTGTTATCTTCGCTGTACTCGCCGCTGTCGCTGTTTTCGCTTTCTTCATCTTCATAGCCGTAGCCCTCTGCCTCGGCGGCGTCGCTGATTTCAGTCAGATCAATCTGTCCGTCGGGGTCGGGCAGCGGCGGGAGCTGTGACAGTCCCGACAGCTTGAAGCAGCGCAGAAAGTTGTCGGTGGTTTTATAGGTCAGCGGTCTGCCCGGCAAATCTAGCCGTCCCGCCTCGCACAGCAGTTCTCTTTCGACAAGCGTGTTTATTACACCCGAGCTGTCGGTGCCGCGAACCTGCTCTACAAAAGCCTTTGTGACCGGCTGATTGTAGGCTATCACGGCTAGAACTTCAAGCGCCGCGGGCGATAGCTTTGCCTGCCGCTTGTTTTCCATCGCCTTTTTTATATACGGTGCATATTCTTCCCGCGTTGCGAGCTGATATGCGTTTTCGAGCCGTATAACGCGTATCGCGCTCTCTGATACGTTGTAGCGGCGCTCGAGCTTGTCTACAAGCTTCGCGACGGTTTCTTTTTCTATTCCGCTCGCTTCACTCAGCCTGTCGAGCGTGACCGGCTCTCCCGAGGCGAACAGAATGGCCTCTATGATACATAAGGATTCGTTGTATGTCATGGTTTTCCCCTTGATTATGAGTTGTCTTGCTGTCCGCGCCGCAGATATTATTCATCCAATAGTTCTGTATCTGTATCGGTTTCAGATGCGAACGAGAACTCTTTTTCTATATCCTCCCTCGGGACAAAGTGCAGGTACTTGTTGTCCTCGGAAAACTTTATGCGGCTGTTTTTGGAGAGCTCTAAAAGCGCAAGGAAGGTCGCAACCTGCTCCGAGCGGCTCTGACCGCGGTACAGAGTGTTTACCTCAACCGTGCCGCCGCCCATGATTTTTTTAAGCACATAGACGATTTTGGAGAAAACGCTGACAAAGCTTTTCGCCACAATCGGCTTTATCGACGGGGGTACTGCGCGTACCGCCTCTTTATAGCTGATATTCGACATCGCTAGCAGCAGCTCGTCGGGGTCGTGGATATTCGTGTACGCTTTGCTTTCGTCTATCTGTACCGGCGGGCGGGTGAAGATATTATCACCGCAGTAGCGCGTGCCGAGCCGCTGTGCCATCTGCTTGCACAGCGCATATTCGATAAGCACGCCCTGAAGCTCTTTTTTCAACTCCTCCGCCTCGTGCTTCGGCAGAAGTGCGGCAGATTTTATATAGATGAGCCGCGCCGCCATTTCGAGGAATTCGCCCGCAACCTCGATATCCGCCTGCTTCATCTGTTCGAGGTAGAGCATGAACTGTTCGAGCAAGAGAGAAATCTCAATGTCGTAGATGTTAAGCTTGTGCTTTGCGATAAGGCTCAGCATGAGGTCGAGCGGCCCTTCGAAAACCTCAAGCTTGAAATTAAGCTCCGTCATCCTATAAATCCCGTAATCACATCAAGGAACTGCATCACGCAGTTTTTGAGAAAGGCGAGCGGGATGTTCAGTATACCGGTAAAGCAAAGCAGGAGTATAGCAAACATGATATACTGCTCGTACTGCATTATTTTGAAGTACCATTTTTCCTTTAAGAAAATGAGGAAAATTCGCGAGCCGTCAAACGGGGGTATCGGAAGTAAATTGAATACCGCAAGACCTACATTTATCTCCGCTACCGTCATAAGCGCATACCATACATAGAATATGACGGTTGAGTCGGCTGAGCCGCCGAGCAGAAGTACAAGCTTTGCGATTATCACAAAAACAAGGGAAACCAGCACATTGGAAATCGGTCCTGCGGCGGCGGTGATAGCCATCGCGGCGCGAGCCGAGACCTTACGCGCCCGTGTCGGGTTTACAGGAACCGGCTTTGCCCAGCCGATACCAACAATAATGATGCCGATAGCACCCATAGGGTCAAGGTGGCTTATGGGGTTGAGCGTAACCCTGCCCTGTCTGAAGGCAGTGTCGTCACCAAGAAGCCTTGCTATAAAGGCATGGGAACATTCGTGTATAGGAAGGGCAACAAGCAGAATAACCGCGTATGCAAACACGATTGAGATAATCGCCTGGGTGTTGCCGAGACTGTTCATAATGTCAAGAAGCATCTGTTTTTTCCTTTCTTTGTTTCTATAATTGGATTATCGGTGTAATTAAGGCAACACCGCACAAAGACCGCCTTACGGCTTTGCGTACACCTTGCTTGCATCTTTTCCGTCATATTGCACAGAAATTTCTTGACATACGCCAGTATGCC